>JAUIEF010000090.1 GCA_030428785.1 bacterium | reverse complement strand
ACGCCGCTGCACGATGGTCGCGACGAGCACGCCACCGTTCATCACGGCGATTCCGAACAGGGCGATGAACCCGACTCCCGCCGAGATGGAGAACGGGTAACCGCGCAGGAGCAGCGCGGCGACCCCGCCCGTGAGCGCGAGCGGCACGTTCAAGAAGATGAGGAGGGAGAGCCTCGTCGATCGGAAGGTCGAGTACAGCAGCACGAAGATCAGCAGCAGGGCGAGCGGCACGAGCACGGAGAGGCGGCGACTCGCTGCCTCGAGGTTCTCGAATTGTCCGCCCCACTCGATGGACCATCCTGCCGGGAGATCCACCTCGTCGGACACGCGCTGCTGTGCCTCCGCCACGGCGGACGCCAGGTCGCGGTCGCGCACGTTGAGCTCGACAGTGATCTTCCGCTGGATGCGCTCCCGGCTGATCTGAGCGGGACCCGTGGCGATCTCGATGTCCGCGACCTGCTCGAGCGGCACCCAAGGGGACGGGCTGTCCGAGCGCTCGTGCAGCGTGATCGGCAGGTGCCGGAGCGCGTCGGTGTCCGCGCGCACGGCTTCGTCGAATCGCACCTGGAGCGCGTAGCGGCGCTGGCCGTCGACCACTGTCCCGACGCGACGCCCGCCGATGCTCTCCACCACGGACAGGATGTCCTGCCCGTCGAGTCCGAGGCGCGCGATGGCCTCGTGGTCGACATCGACCGTGAGCGTCGGGAGGCCGGTGGTCTGCTCGACCTTGACCTCCTCCATCCCGGGGACGCTCGCCACGACGGCCGCTACACGCTCGGCGACCTCGCGCATGTCGGCGAGCGTGCCGCTGGACGCGAAGATCTTCACGCCGACCTCGGAACGGACGCCGCTGATGAGTTCGTCGACGCGGAGTTCGATAGGCTGCGAGTAGCTGAACATCACACCTGGGAGCGCATCGCGCAGGCTCTCATCCAGCTGCTCCAGGAGCGCGTCTTTGGAGTCGAAGCGCCAGGTCTCGGGCGGTTCGAGGATGATGTAGGTGTCCGAGATCTCGACGCCCATGGGATCGGTCGCGATCTCGGCGCGCCCGGTCCGGGAGACGACGGTCCGGACCTCCGGGAACTCCTTCACGACGCGCTCGGCGACACCGCTGATCTCGTTGGAGTCCTCGAGCGACACACTGGGAAGGCGCCAGATCTGCATCGCGATCGCGCCCTCGTCGAGCTTCGGCACGAACTCCGCGCCGAGGAAGGGAGTCACCGCGAGGCTGACGGCGAACACGGCTCCCGCGATCCCTGCGGTTCGTCGAGGCATGGCCATCGCGCGGTCGAGCAGCGGCCGGTAGGCACGCTGCAGGACGCGGAACAGGAACGGTTCCTTCTCGACGGGCCGCTGGAGGAAGAAGGAAGCGAGTACCGGCATCAGCGTCAGCGCGCACAGGAGCGAGCCGCCCATCGCGAAACAGACGGTGAGCGCCATGGGGCGGAACATCTTCCCCTCGATGCCGCGCAGCGCGAGGATCGGCAGGTAGACGATCATGATGATGCCCACCGCGAACAGCACGGGGCGACCGACCTGGTGGCACGCGGCGCGCACCTTGTCGAGGTGCGTCCGCGTGTCGTCGTCCCGGTAGCGGAACACGTAGGCGACGATGCTCTCGATGATGACGACGGCGCCGTCCACGATGATCCCGAAGTCGATGGCACCCAGCGACATGAGGTTGCCGGAGATCCCCGACCGTTGCATGAGGATCACGGCCACGAGCATCGAGAGCGGAATGGCCGCCGCGACGATCAGCCCTCCGCGAAGGCTCCCGAGGAGCAGGAGGAGGACGACGACCACCAGGACTCCGCCCTCGACGAGGTTGCGGACCACGGTGCGGATCGTCCGCTGGACCAGCTCCGTGCGGTTGTAGAACGTGTCGATCGTCACGCCGTCCGGGAGCGTCTCCTGGATGCGGCCGATGCGTTCGTGCACCTCCTCGGCCACCGTCCGCGAGTTCGCGCCCATGAGCATCATCACGATGCCCACGACGGCCTCTCCTCGCCCGTCCCTCGTCACGGCACCCTGCCGGACCATGGGCGCGTGCTCGACCCGACCGAGGTTCTCCACGTACACGGGAGTGCCCTTCGAATCCCGCGCGACGACGATGCGAGCCAGGTCACGCAGCTCCCGCACCAGCCCCTCACCGCGGATGAGATACTGCTCCTCCGCGTGCACGATGTATCCGCCGCCGACGTTGCGGTTGTTCCGCTCGATCGCCTCGAAGACGGTTCCCACTCCGATGCCGTGGGACCGCAGCTTGCGCGGGTCGAGCGTCACCTGGAAGGTCCGCAGCTCGCCCCCGAAGGAGTTCACCTCGACGACACCGGGCACGGATCGCAGTTGGTATGCCACGCTCCAGTCGAGGATGTCGCGCAGCTCCATCGGGCTGTAACCCTCGCCTCGGACCTCGAACTGGTAGATCTCGCCGAGTCCGGTCGAGATCGGCCCCATCGAGGGTTCGCCGTAGCCCTCGGGAATGGCGTCGCGCGCCTCCTGGAGTCGCTCCGAGATGAGCTGACGAGCGAGATAGATGTCGCACCCCTCCTCGAAGACCACCGTCACGACGGACAGGCCGAACTTCGACACGGAGCGGATCTCCTCCACCCACGGCAGACCGCTCATCGCGGTCTCGACCGGAAAGGTGATGAACGACTCGACCTCCTGGGGAGCCAGGCCGGGACTGTTCGTGAGAACCTGCACCTGGACGTTGGTGACGTCGGGGACGGCGTCGATCGGCAGCTTCCGGAGGGCGTCGATGCCCAGCGCGACGACGAGGACCCAGCCGATGACGACCAGCAGCCGGTTGTCGAGCGAGAAGTCGATCAGCTTGGTGACCATGCTCCCTCCTCAGTGGCTGTGGCCGCCGCCGAGCTCGCCGCTCCGCTCGACGGACTTCAACAGGAACGCCCCCTCGACGACGACGTCCTCGCCGGCCGTGAGGCCCTGGACGATCTCGACGAACCCGCCCGCAACGGGCGTGGAGCGAACGGGCCTTCGCTCGAACTCGAACTCGCCCACGCGGACGAAGACGGCGTCTCCGGAGTCCTCGTGGACCAAGGCCGACTCCGGGAGCACGAGCGCGGCCGTCCGCGGCTCCGTCCGCACTTCGGCGCGACCGAACATCCCGGGCCGCAACGGGAGTTCGGCATCCCAGCTCGCGACCTGCGCGTTCTCGAGCGTGATGCGGACCCCGAGCGCACGGCTCGTGGCATCGATACGGTAGTCGAGGAAGCTCACCTTCCCGTCGAGCGGCGCATCGGGGAAGGCGTCGAGCGTGACCCGCGCGGCCTGGCCCACGCCGATGTCGTGCAGCTGCTCCTCGAAGGCCGAGGCGACGAACCACACCTGCGAGAGGTCCTGCACGATGAAGAGCTTGGACCCCGCGTCCACGTACTCTCCCGCCGAGATGTGCCGGTCGACGATGACCCCCGCGCCGCGGCTCCGGACGAGGACCTCGCCGGCCAGCAGTGCGGAGTCCGGTTGGAGACCCGCGAGTTCTCCTGGCGCGACGCCGAGTGTCCGCAGCCGATTCCTCGCCGCGGTCACGTCGATCCGCCGGGCCCGGACGTCGAGATCCAGCTCGAGCAGCCGTGCATCGCGCTCGGCCCGCAACTCCGTGAACTGCTTCTCGCGGTCCAACTCGGCCAATTCGAGGGCCTTCTCCGCCTCGAGCAACGGCCGGATCGTGGAGACCGCGCGCGCTTGGAGCTCCTCCTCTCGCGCATGGATCCGGCGGGCGACCTCCACGGCGCCGTCCATGACCGCCGTCAGCGACTCGAGCCGCCGCCTGTAGAGTTCACGACCTCGCCGCAGCGTCTCCTCGGCGGCGCTCACGAGTTCCTCGGCTCGGAGGAACGCCGCGACGGCATCTCCGAGCTCGACGCTGTCGATGACGCAGAGGAGGTCTCCGGGTTCGACCGAGTCTCCGAGCTGCACCGCGACGCGTCGGACCTGTCCGGGGACTCGCGGTGTGACGTGCGTCACTGCGTCTTCGTTCGGGAGGATCGTGCCGGGAAGCATGCGGGACTCGAAGACCGCTCCCGGGCCCACCGTCTCCACACGGATGCCGGCCGACTCGAGCTGGCCCGACGTGAGCTCGATCAGACCCTCCTCGCCGAGGTGCTCGTCGTGCCCGGCGTGGTCCTCGTCCGGGACAGGGGCATGGTCGTCCGATGAATCTCCACAGGAGAGGGTCAACGCGACGACCGCGACCCAGAGCCGGAGTAAGCGCGCGGCTCGGGATGTCGTGTCGGGCTTCTTCATGGCGAGGTCTCCGGTCCGTCCTGATCCACCGCGTCGACGGGCGCGAGGAGCTTCCCGCACGCCGAGAGCAGCTCCCATGCGTGTCGCGCCCGATCGAGGTCCGCTTCGACGGCGAGCGTGCGTGCTTCGACGAGCGCGCGCTGGAGCGCGAGCGTCTCGAGCAACGTCGCCTCGCCGGCGACCAAGGCCTCCTGGGAGAGCACGAGGTTCCGCTCGGCGTTGGGCAACAGCTCGTCGGCGATGAGCGATACGCGGCGCCTCGAGGCCTCCCACAACGCGGATGCGTCCGCGATCTCCCGGCGCATCGAGGCCACGGCTCCGACGAACTCGCGTCGGACGACGTCGCGGCGTGCGATGGCCGTCCGGATCCCCGGGCGCCCGAATCCCGAGAACATCGGGATGGAGAGCTGGAACCCCGTCCCGATGGACAACGCGGGATACTGTCGCGCCACGGCGAGTCGCACACCCTGCTCCGCCGCCTCGTATCGGGCGAGCAGCACGGCGAGGTCCGGCCTCGCGTGGAGCGCCTCGCGCTCCATGACATCGAGCGGCGTCTCGAGCGCCTCGGCGTCCGGCTGCTCGGGAGGGCCCAGCGTCAGCTCGGTGCCCGGCGACAATCCGAGCAGCGTGTTGAGCTGGCGACGGGCTTGGCCCGCCCGCACCTCGGCGGTCAGGAGGTCGATGCGGATCTTCTGGACCTGGCCGCGGGCCAGGTTCGCCTCGATCGCCGTCGCGGCGCCCGCGTCGCGCGCCCGCTCGAAGAACGCCGCCGTCTCCTCGCTGAACTCGGCGAGCTCGCGCGTGCGAGCCAGCAGCAGCTCCGCGGCACGCCGCTCCGCGCAGGCGGTGTAGACCTCTCGCGTGAGGCCCCACTCGGCGGCGACGACCGCATGACGCGCCTCTTCCACACGCGCCTCGGCGACCGCTCGCGACGCGCCTCGCTCGCCGGGTCGCATGAGGTTCACCATGAACCCGAAGCCCGCCCACGCATCGACGGCGGAGGAGGAGCCCTCGAGCGCTCGGCTCGCCAGGACCTCCGAAGCTCCCCAACTCAACTGCACGTCGGGGAGGAGGCCTGCTTCGACGAGCATCGCGCGCTCCATCCCCAGGCGCGCACGCTCCGTCGCGAGGAGCGGGTTCCTCGCAACGGCGAACGCGGCCAGCACGCGTTCGCCCGGAGCGCCGGCATGGCCCGTACCGAGGTCACCCTCCGCCGAGAGGGCTCCTCGGGCAACGAAGTCCAGCTCCCGGAGGATGGCATCGGGGTCGAGCGGATCACGCTCGTGACTCGCGCACGCTGCGGCGAAGCCGCACATCGTCACGAGCAGGACGATGTCTCGTCTCGTCATCGGAGTGCTCCGCGACCGAAGAGGTCGCCGAGGGGGCGGAATCACCGCGAACGGGCGATCCCGGAGTCGGGCGGGGGACCGACGGCTCGAGGCAGCCGTCGGTCACGGTCACGCGGCGTGGCCGCGAGGCGGGAGCCCGATCAGATCAACAGGACGATGGCCCTGAGTGCGCGTCGGACTTCATCCCGCGCCCCATCCACTTCGCGCGACGAAGGGCCCCGGAGCATCGGGCGTTCGCCCGTGGCCCAGGAACCGACGTCGGGGACGCACGCAACCACCTCACGATCGGACGGGCTCCAAGTGGACGCGGACACTGCCTCCCGCGCCGCTCGGAATGCCACCCCCACGAACGTGTCCTGGCAATCCCCACAGTCATCGTGCCGGGGAGGCGACTCGCTCCGCGAAGAGGCGCCGTCGAGCCCCGTGCATCCGCTGACGGCGAACTCGACCACCTGCGAGCCGTCGGCTTCGTCGCAGAGGACGACGAGCGAGGTCGCCCATTGAGACAGCAGGACGAGGACGCAGGCGAAGAGTCTTCGATCGAGGAACATGCCTGACCCGAATACTAGTCAGCACCTCAGCCGGGATCAAGCGACCGCCCGGATACGGAGATGCCCGCGAGGAGTCATCGGCATCGGACCACGACGGAGTTGAGACGTCGGCGACGACATCGCTCGCGGGCCGGTCACGGCGCGCCGAGGGTCCGCGTCACGCCCACGACGCCCTGGCGCGCGCGGAGCACGACGGGCCCCGGCCCGGGCAGCTCGAGCACGGCGCGCCAGCGACCCATCCCGTCCGGCGACGTCGTCACGGAGTCCGCGACGTCGCCCGCGAGGTCGAGCCGCTCCACCGTGACGTCACCGGCACCGGCCGTCGCGAAGCCCGCCGCGACCGTGCGATGCGTCGGCAGCAGGTGCGGCTCGTGCGCGACGACGAGGAGGTCGAAGCCGAAGTCCGCGGGAGGCGCGGCGAGCGCGGCCGTCTCGTCGAACGCGAGCACGGGCGCGCCCTCGCCGGGGAACACCCGCAGGACGAACCCGACGGGCACCGTCTTCGCGAGGAACGTCTCGAGCTTGCGCGTGAGTTTGTCGACCCGGCGGAGGAGCTTCGCTTCCAGCTTCTGCTGCTTCGCCTGGAGCCGGTCGAGCGCGCGACGACCGCCGACGCGGAAGTCCGCGGGCAGCGCGCCGTCGAGCGGCGCCGTCGTGTTGTCCGCGAGCGCCTGCATCGCGCCCGTCGCGACGGCGTCCGTGAGCTCCTCCGCGTCGCCGCGCAGTCCGAGCAGCAGCGTGTCGTAGGCATCGACGACGGCGAGCAGGTCCTCGGCCTGCCAGCCGTCGGACAGCGACGCGTCGAGCGCCTACGCCAGGTCGAGGCCGAAGAACACGACGGACTCGACGACCTCGGACGCGTAGAGCTTGCCGCCGGCCTTGATCGCGCCGGCGAGGTCCTTGCGCGCGGCCTTCTCGTCGAGCTGCGCGCTCGCGACCGCGGTGCCCAGGGAGAGGACGAGCGCGAGCGACGCGAGGGCGCGCGCGGGACGGTCGACGGAGGACGACGTGGACATGGGAGGATCCGTAGAGAGGCCTCCATTGTCGCTCCCGGCGGGTCCGGCCGCGACGGGGTGCCGCGACGAAGCGCGCGGCCGTCCCCGGCCGCCCGGCCGCTCCCGCGGTCGCCGGCGCGGGGCAGCCCGACTGCCCCGCTTTCCGCCCGCCCGTCGGGCCGCCTCCCGCGGGCGCCGGTATCCTCGGCCGCCGCACGAGCGAACGAGCCCCCGGCCGGCGCCCCCCCATGAAGAACACCGTCGTGACCTCGCAGGCGCCCGCGCCCCGCGGCTTCCGCGACGTGCTCCAGGAGGAGCTCGCGGCGCGCTGCGCGGACAACCCGCGGTACTCGCTGCGGGCGTTCGCGCGCGACCTCGGCACGGACCACTCGAGCCTCTCGCAGGTGCTCCGCGGGCGGCGCCGGCTCACCGAGCGCACGCTCCGCGCGTTCGGCGCCGCGCTCGGCCTCGACGCGTCCACGCTCGACGGATACGTCGCGCTCGAGGCCCGCCGCGCCGACCCGGGCGCCGACGAGGCCGCCCTCCGCTCCGTGCGCGAGCTCACCGAGGACGCGCTCGCCGTCGTGAGCGGCCTCGAGCACCACGCGATCCTCGAGCTCACGCACCTCGACGCCTTCCGGCCGGACGTCTCGTGGATCGCGCGCGTGCTCGGCCTGACGCCCGACGAGGTGAACATCGCGCTCCAGCGCCTCATCCGCCTGGGCATGCTCACGATGGAGGCGCCCGACCGCTGGCGCGACCTCACCGGCGACCGGACGACGGTCGTGCGGCACGTCGGCCGCGACACGGTGCGCCACCTCTCGGAGCAGGTGCGGCGCCGCGCGCTCGACGAGGCCGCGGGCGACGCCGGCCGGGAGTTCAGCGCGACGACGCTGGCCGTCGACACCGCGCGCGTCCCCGAGGCGCTCGAGCGCATCGCGCGCTTCCGCCGCGAGCTCGTCGAGCTGCTCGGCGCGGACGGCGCGCGCGACGGCGTCTACCACCTCGAGATCTCG
The DNA here is from genome assembly GCA_030428785.1 of bacterium. Lineage (GTDB taxonomy): Bacteria > Planctomycetota > B15-G4 > B15-G4 > B15-G4 > JAUIEF01. The sequence continues at coordinate 12,331 of JAUIEF010000090.1, read as the reverse complement.
TTCGCCCCGCTGACCCGCACGCCCCCGGAGACCCCCTGATGTCGAAGCCCGTCACCCGCTGGCAGGTCATCACGCCCGACCCCGCCGCGCACGCCGCGTTCTACGAGTCGCTCTTCGGCTGGACGACCGACGCCGACAACCCGCTCGCGTACCGACAGGTGACGAAGGGCGCGGAGGGCGGCGCGGACGGCGGCTTCTGGCCGGCGCCCCCCGGCACGCCGCCCTTCGTGCAGTTCTACGTCCAGGTCGACGACGTGCCCGCGCACTTCGAGCGGGCGACGGCCGCGGGCGCCGAGGTCCTCGCGCCGCCGCAGGCGCTGCCCGACGGCGAGCACCTCGCGATCCTCAAGGACCCGCAGGGCATGCCGTTCGGGCTGGTCGGCGGCGGCGGGAGCTGACGGGCGCGGCGCGGCGCGCGGCCGCCGCGCGCACCGGCGCGCCGGGCCGACGACGCGCGGTTCGGCCGCACGGCCGCGCCGCCCCGCCTGCTACGATCCCGACCTCGGGACGGGACCCACGTCGCCGGGCGGGCACGCATGGCCACCACCACGAAGTCGAAGTTCCTCGCGCCTCCCACCGACGCCGAGCTCGCGCGCTTCGCGGAGCTCCAGGCGCGCCTGCCCGAGCTCTGGCAGGAGGTGCACACGTCGCCCGACGCGCCGCACACGTCGGTCGTCATCCCGTCGCTGAGCTTCGACCCGGACGAGCTGCGCAAGATCGACGGCGTCGCCTGCTACGAGGAGCGCCTGCTCTTCAGCCTCATCCGGCTGCGCCACCCCATGGCGCGCGTGCTCTACGTGAGCAGCCAGCCGATCCACCCCGAGATCATCGACTACTACCTGCACCTGCTCGCGGGCGTGCCGAGCAGCCACGCGCGCCGTCGCCTCGGCGTGCTGCACCTCTACGACGGCAGCCCCGTGCCGCTCACGCAGCGCATCCTCGAGCGGCCGCGCGTCATCCAGCGCATGAAGCAGTGGATCGGCGACCCGGAGCGCGCGTACCTCACGTGCTTCAACTCGACGCGCCTCGAGCAGCGGCTCGCGCTCGCGCTCGGCATCCCGCTCAACGCCTGCGACCCGGCGCTCGAGGAGTGGGGCACGAAGACCGGCTCGCGGCGCGCGTTCCGCGCGGCCAGCGTGGAGCTGCCGCCGGGCGAGGAGGGCGTGCACACCCGCGACGACGTCCTCGACGTGCTCACGACGCTGTCGCAGCGGCCGCGCCCGCCGCGCAAGGCGGTCGTGAAGCTGAACGACAGCTTCTCCGGCGAGGGCAACGCGGTGTTCACGTTCCCGTCGCCGCTGCCGGAGGACCGCGCGGCCCTGCGCGACGCGCTCGCGGAGCGGCTCGACCACCTCGACTGGTCGGCGCCGGACGAGACGCCCGAGCGCTACTTCGGGAAGCTCGCGAGCATGGGCGGCATCGTCGAGGGCTTCGTCGAGGGCGCGGAGGTGCGCTCGCCGAGCGTGCAGATGCGCATCACGCCCGCGGGCGAGGTGCGCGTCGTGTCGACGCACGACCAGCTCCTCGGCGGCGCGACGGGCCAGGTCTACCTCGGCTGCCGGTTCCCGGCCGACGCGGAGTACCGCACGCTCATCTCCGAGGAGGCGCTCAAGATCGGCGCGGTGCTCCAGGAGGCGGGCGTCGTGAGCCGCTTCGCGATCGACTTCGTCGTGACGCGCGACGCGGGCGGCGCGTGGACGCCGTACGCCATCGAGATCAACCTGCGCATGGGCGGCACGACGCACCCGTTCCTCGCGCTCCAGTTCCTCACGGGCGGCGAGCTCGACGAGCGGACGGGCGCGTTCGTCACGCCGCGCGGCGAGACGCGCTGCTACGTCGCGACGGACCAGCTCAAGTCGCCGGCGTACAAGGGCCTGCTCGCGGAGGACCTGCTCGACATCCTCGTCGCGGAGGGCCTGCAGTACACGCCGGCCACCGAGACCGGCACGCTCTTCCACATGATCGGCGCGCTGTCGCGCTACGGGAAGGTCGGCGTCACGTGCATCGGCGAGACGCGCGATCAGGCGATCGAGCTCTTCGACGCGACGGTCGCGACGCTCGACCGCGCCACGGAGGCCGCGACCGGCGAGGGCGGGCACCCGGACCGGCTGCTCGACCGGCGTCCGGTCGCGATGGAGTGACGGCCGCGCATCGGCGACCGGCTCCGCGCGCCCCGGTCGCCGTCTGTCCGTTCCGCGCGCGCCGCGCGCGCATCGTCAGCCGTCTGTCCGTTCCGCGCGCACCGCGCGCGCCTCATCAGAAGATGAGCACCCAGATCACGAGCACGGCCATGAACACGCCGAGCGCCGTGATGATCTTGCGCGTCGCCTCGAGCTGACCGGTCAGCTCGCGGTCGCGCCCCTCGAGGGCGTCCCACTGCTGCATCGCCTGGTCGTGCGTCGCGCGCACCGAGTCGGCGATGCTCTTCATGACCTCGGCGGTCCGACCCTCGGACTCCTTGAGCTGCGACTCCATGGCGCCGGAGATCTCGTCCAGCGACTCCTTCTGCCGGCGGATCTCCTCGAGGCTCAGCTGCTCCATCTTGCGGACGTTCTCCTCGATGCGGGAGACGCGGTCCGCGACGGAGAGCATCGTCTCGTCGAGGCTCGACGGGTCGAGCTCGTCCATCGCGTGGACGAAGCCGTCGAGCCGCTCCATCGCCTTGGCGAGGTGGTCCGTCGCCTTGCCCACGCCCTTGGACAGCTTCTCGAGGTGCTCGCGCGCCTCCTCGAGCTGGCTCGCCGCGCCGCCCGCCTTCTCGAGCTCGTCGCGCAGCCGCTCGACCTCCTTCTTCGCGGCCTCGAGGACGCCGGCCGCCTGCTGGGAACTCGTCGCCTGCTGGGACATGGGGTTCGGGAGCCTCCGACTCCGGGGGACGTCGATCGGGCCGTCGGGGCGCGGGAACGGCCTGGAACGGCCCGCGCGCCTCCCGACAATCCATTCCCGACAAGCGGTCGGGAGCGGGCCGATTGTAGCGGGCCGGGGATCCGTCGGAACAGACCACGGCCGCCGCGGACGCCGACGCGCGCCCCGAGCGTGATCCGACGGACGGGTCCCGCGTCCGGTCAGGGCGTCGTCGCGAGCAGGCCGTTCGAGAGTCGGAGGCCGTGCACGGACGTCGCGTCCTGCACGATCATCTGGAACCAGACCTGCGTGCCGCCGGGCACGCCGACGGGCCACGCGGTCGTCGCCGAGAAGTCGCCGTCGACGTCCGTCGCGACGAACACCTGGTTCGCGAACGGGAACGCGTGCACGACGCCGCCGAGCGCCGGGAAAGGCGTCGGCCCGAACGAGATCCAGGCGAGCCCGAGCGCGTTCGACGCGGCCTCGGTGAGGCGCAGCGAGACGTTGTTCGCGCCGACGAGGTTGCCCGACGCGACGAGCCGCGGGCCGGTGCCGCCGGCGAGGTCCGTCCACGCCTCGAGGTCGAACACGTAGAGGCCGCCCTGATCGACCGCGCCGTCGACGTCCTTGCGCGGCGCGCCCACGGCGAGCGTCCCGCCGTCGAGCGAGGTCGAGGCCCCGAACTCGTCCTCGTCGGTGCCGTCGGACGCGGCGAACCGCTGGCCCTCCTGCCACTCCGTCCCGTCGTGCTCCCAGAGGACGGCGAACCCCGGGTCGAACCACGGCGCGGCGCCGACGACGAGCGTGTCACCGTCGAGGTCGACGGACCAGCCGGCGTTGTCGCGCGCGACGTAGGACGAGTGCACGAGGAGCTGCTCCTGCGTCCACGAGCCGGCGTCGTGACCGAACACGACGGCCGCGCCCAGACCGAACGTCGTCCCGATGTCGTAGCTCGGCGCACCCACGACGAGGCGGTCGCCCTCGAGCGTCACCGAGAGACCGAAGTCCGCGGCGGTGAGCGGCGTGAAGATCTGCTGTTCGAGCGGCCAGTCGGCGCCGTCCCGGCGGTACACGACGGCACGCTCGTCGGCGAGGATGCCGAAGCTGCTCGTCGTCACGACGATCGCGTCGCCGTCCACGTCGACGGCCCGGCCGAAGCTGAACCCGGAGAAGAGCGCGGTCGGGAACAGCACCTCGTCGAGTTCCCAGGTCGCACCGTTCCAGCGGTGGATCGTCACCCCGCCCGCGGACTGCTCCCCGCTGATGTCGGCGTTCGGCGCGCCCGCGACGAGCACGTCGCCGTCCACGGCCACCGCGCCCCCGAACGAGCCGAACTCCCCGAAGGAGCTGTCGATGCGCTGCTCGAACTGCCACGCGGCGCCGTCCCAGCGGAACACGAAGACCGCGCCCCGGGTGAAGCCGCCGGAGTCGACGCCGGGCGCGCCGACGACGAGCAGATCGCCGTCGTCGTCCAGGTCCGTCGCCCAGCCGAACTCGTCGAGGGCGTCGGGCGCGTCGCTCGTGATCGTCGCGGTCTCGACCCACGCACCGGTGCTCGGCGACCTCCGGAAGACCGTCACGCGCCCGGCGGACGACAAGCCGTCGACGGTCGCGCGGGGCGAGCCGACGACGAGCACGTCCCCGACGACCGACACCGAGTCCCAGAAGGAGAGCTGGTCGCCGGCCGCCGTGCCCTTGGGCGAGAGGCGCGTCTCGGCGACGGACTGCGCGGGGACCCCGCTCGCGGCGAGCGCGACGACGAGGAGGACGGCGAGGGGACGGTATGCGGTCATGACGAGGCTCCCATGGAGTTCCAAGGCGGCGCGCGCGTGCCGGGCGACGCGGCGTGCAGCGTACCACCGCTCAGGAGATCCCGCGGGCGACGCCATCACCGGTGAAGGCGCCTCGGATCGGCCCGCGCCGCCGGTACGATCGACGCCATGAAGCTCACCCGCCCGCTCGTCGTCTTCGACCTCGAGACCACCGGCGTCGACCCGCAGCAGGACCGCGTCGTCGAGCTGGGGCTCGTCACCCTGCACCCCGACGGCACGCGCACGACCGCGTCCTGGCTCGTGAACCCCGGGCGGAGGATCCCGCCCGGCGCGATCGCCGTGCACGGCATCACGGACGCCGACGTCGCGGACGCGCCGTCGTTCGAGCAGCTCGCGCCCGAGGTGTGGGCCGCCTTCGAGGGCTGCGACCTCTCGGGCTTCAACGCCGAGGGCTTCGACGTCAAGGTCCTCAAGGCGGAGTTCGCGCGCATCGGCCGGAGCTTCCCCGCGCCGGACGCGTGCGTGGTCGACAGCTTCACGATCTTCCGCACGCGCGAGCCGCGCGACCTCGGCGCGGCCGTCTCCTTCTATTGCGGGCGCTCGCACGAGGGCGCGCACCGCGCGGTCGCCGACGCCGAGGCCGCCGCCGACGTGCTCCTCGCGCAGCTCGAGCGGTACCCGGACCTGCCGCGCGAGGTCCCGGCGCTCCACGACCACCTCCACCCCCGCGACCCGAGCTGGATCGACGCGGAGGGCAAGCTCGCGTGGCAGTGCGGCGAGGCGGTCATCACGTTCGGGAAGCACCGCGACAAGTCGCTGAAGGAGCTCGTCGAGCGCGAGGCCGACTACCTGCGCTGGATGCTCGCCAAGGACTTCCCCGACGACACGAAGGCGATCATCGAGGCGGCGCTCGGCGGGCGCTACCCGGTCGAGGCGTGACGTCATGACCCTCGCCCGCATCGCCCTGCTCGCCGCGGTGCTCGTCGCGCCGGGTTGCGCCTACGCGACGCACGTCGGCCGCGACTTCGGCGAGAGCTTCCACCTCGGGCTCGGCATCTCGACGACGCCCGGCGTCAAGGTCGCGGTACGTGCGTCCATCCTCTCGCTCGTCGGCGCGTGGATGCCCGACAGCTACTACGTCGGCAGCGACCACGGCGCCGCGTTCGTCTGGCGCGAGCGCGGCTACGGCTTCCCGTTCTACCAGGCGCTCTCCGACCGCTGGTGGGACGACGAGCCCACGCCCGAGGCGTCGCAGGAGGTCCCGGCCTACCTCGTCGAGGACACCTTCTTCATCGTGAACGTGCCGTCGGAGGACGCGCGCCTCGACGGGCTCGACCCGCGCATGCAGTGGGTCGTGCGCGGCAGCCAGGTGGAGGTCGGCGTGCACGCGGTGTTCGTCGGCGCCTCCGTCGGCGTGAACGTCGCGCAGTTCATCGACTTCCTCGCGGCGCTCATCACCTTCGACCCGCTGGGCGACGACCCCGCCGGCGGCGAGTCGACCTGATGCGCTTCGAGGCCCGCGGGCACCTCATCGACGCCGGCATCCTCGGCAAGGCGCTCGACGCGGTCACCGCCGCCGGCGGCAGCTACGAGGTCGCGCACTTCGACATCGGGCGGCACACGGACGAGCCGAGCCGGGTCGTGCTCGACGTGTCGGCGGCGAGCCCGCGCACGATGCGCACCATCGAGGACAACCTCGGTGCGCTGGGGTTCTCGACGCCGGTCGAGTCGGACGTCGAGACGAAGGCCGTGCGCAAGGACGGCGTCGCGCCCGACGGCTTCTACTCGACGACGAACCTGCCGACGCGCGTGCGCGTCGACGGCCGCTGGCGGGACGTGAAGACGCAGCGCATGGACGCTGTGATCGTCGTCGGCGACGGTGCGCCGGCCTGCGTCAAGCTGCGTGACCTCCGGCGCGGACAGCGCGTCGTGCTCGGGCACCGCGGCGTCGCCGTGACGCCCGACACGCACGAGCGCGAGGCCTCCGACTTCGCGTTCATGAGCAGCGACGTCTCGAGCGAGCGGCGCTCCGAGATGCAGGCCAAGCTGCTCGCCGAGCGCTGGCGCGCGACGAAGCGCGACGGGAAGAAGGTCGTCGTCGTCGCGGGGCCGGTCGTCGTGCACAGCGGGCAGGCGGACGCCTTCGCGGGCCTCGTGCGCCGCGGCTGGGTCGACGCGCTGCTCGCGGGCAACGCGCTCGCCGTCCACGACGTCGAGGCGGCGACGCTCGGCACGAGCCTCGGCGTGAGCCAGGACACCGGCCAGCCCGTCGTGCACGGCCACATGAACCACATGCGCGCGATCAACCTCGTGCGCGGCGCGGGCGGCCTCAAGGGCGCCGTGCGCAAGGGCCTGCTGAAGCGCGGCCTCATGCACGCCGTCGTCGAGAGCGGCGTGCCCTACTGCCTCGCGGGCTCCATCCGCGACGACGGTCCGCTGCCCGACACGGAGATGGACCTCGTCGCGGCGCAGGAGCGCTACACGAAGCTGCTGCGCGGCGCGGGCCTCGTCGTCGTGCTCGGCACGATGCTCCACGGCATCGGCGTCGGCAACATGCTCCCCGCCTCGGTGACGCTCGTCTGCGTCGACATCAACCCGGCCGTCGCGTCCAAGCTCGCCGACCGCGGCAGCTCGCACACGCTGCCCATCGTGACCGACGCGGGGCTGTTCGTCGCGAGCCTCGCGAAGGAGCTGTCGGGGAAGGCGCGGCGGGGGTAGCCGGTGGGCGCCCGGCGGAGCGGGCCGGGCCTCGGCGTGCCGCGCGACGTCCCGCGACCGCCGCCTACCGCGTCTCGGCCTCGGCGTGCCGCGCCACGCGGCCGGTCGCCGCCACCTGGGCGCGCAGCACCTCCGCGAGCGCCGCGCCCCCCGCGTCCGACGCGAGGTACACGATCGTGTCCGCGTACGCGGCGCCCTCCGGCAGCGGGTTCCCGAAGAGGTCCGCCGCGGCCAGCCCGTCCGCGCACGGGATCGGGAAGGGCTCCGCCGCCGGCTCGCCGCTGAGGACCGCGACCGCGCGCCCGTCGCCCTCGAACAGGCTCGCGAAGACCCCGCCGCCGAGGTCCAGCCGCTCGACGAAGGTCGTCCCCTCGACGTGCCACGCGAACGCGGAGTGCGCCGCCCCGGTCGGGTGCAGCGCGCCCTCGTCCGTCGTGAGCACGCCCCACTGCCGCGGCTCGACCGAGTAGGAGCTGCCGTGCGCGTGCATGCTGTAGAGGAAGAGCTTGTCCACCCCGTTCGCGAGCAGGCTCAGCATGTAGCGCGCGAGACGGTCCGACGACACGACACCCGGGTCGTCGCTCGCGTACGGGAGCGTGTGCCGGTAGAGCCCGTTGTTCGTCTGGTACGTGACGGGCGAGCCCTCGGTCATCCACACCGGGACCGGGATCTCCCCGTGCCGCTCCAGGATCGGCCCCATCGCCGAGCCGAGCCCGCGCTGCACGTGGTCCCCCGGGAACCCGAGCGGCGTGGCCTTGAAGACGTAGCAGTGGTAGCAGACCGCGTCGCAGTGCTCGAGACCGTCGCTCTCGAGCACGCCCTCCGTCCAGTCGCGGCCGGAGAAGCTGTGGTCGCCGCCGCCGCCCGTCGTCGAGTTGAACCCCAGCACGACCGCGTCGGGGTTCACCGAACGCGCCGCGTCGCGCGCGACGCGCGTCAGCCGCGCGTAGTCCTGCTGCGGCTCCTCGCTCGTGAAGTAGCCCGCCTGGCCGCGCGCCCCGGCCTCGTACCCGACGTTCCACCACGCGTGGATCCACGGCTCGTTCCACACGTCCCAGTGGTCGATGACACCCCGGTAGCGGTCCACGACCACCCGCACGTACCCGGCGAACGCCTCGAGGTCCTTCGGCTGGGAGTACTTGTCGTAGTACCCGAAGGTCCCGCGCCCGGCGTCCGGGTGGTGGCTCGCCCACGGCGGCGCGCTGCCGAGCTGACCGAGGACCTTCAGGTGGTGCTCGCGATAGCGCAGCACGTCCTCGTCGCGGAACCTCCACGCACCCGGCTCCCGCTCCACGCTCCACCAGCCCACCGCCTCGAACTCCGCGTCGTGCAGGCGCACCCAGTTGATGCCGATCGCCTTCGCCATGACGTCGTGCCGCGTCGTCGAGTACGTGTGCACGCCGAAAGGCGAATCCGGCGCGTCGCGCCCCCAGGCACGCGGCCGACGCAGCCGGTGGATCACGAGCTCGTTCACGGGCGAGGACCGCCGCCCGCCCGACTCCACCCACGTCTCCAGCCGGAAGGAACCGAACGGCCGCTCCGGGAATGCGTCCACCGAGAGCGCCCCGTACGAGAGGAACTCCCCCGTCGACAACGTCACGGGCCGCAGCGCGCGCACCTCGCCGCGGACGTCCGTCACCGTCGCGCGGAGCCGTGCGGGGAGCTCGCGCTCCCCCGACACGCAGAAGCGCACCACGGCGTCCTCGTCCTCGAACTGGACCCGTGCGCTCGACGCGTCGGACCGCGGGACCGCCAACGCCACCTCGCACGGCCGCGCGGTCCGGTAGACGCCGACCCTGTGCGACGGCCCCGCCTGGAGCGCGTCGAGCAGCAGTTCGCCTCCGCCGCTCACGCGGAGCAGGTAGCTCTCGACGCCGAGCGTCGGCGTGAACGGGATCGTCAACCGCCGCCAGTCCGCGCCGACCTCGAGCGTCACCGTCTCGCGACCGACGGGCGTCTCGCCGCGCACCACGGTGAAGCGCCACTCGCCCTCGCCGCGCACCGAGAGCCGGACCGCATGCTCCACGATCGGGTACACGACCCCGAACGGCTCCGTGATGAACCGCACCGGCCCGTCCGACGCGACGCGCAACGGCGGCGCGCCGCTCGGCCCCGCCTCCCTCCCGGCGACGTCGACCACGACCTCGTCCCCGTCGGAGAGCGTCCGGTCCAGCGCCCACCCGTTCTGCATGCCGAGCGGGAAGCGCGTGTTCCGGAACAGGTTGACCGGCCCCCCGTCGGGGTGCTCCCGCCGGACCTCCGCAACGATGTCCGCGGGCGAGAAGCGCTTGAGCGAGAACCGCGCGACGTCGACCGTCCCGACCTCGTCGACCACGAACCACACGCCGACCGGCTGCCCGTTCACCGGCAGCCGGAACTCGTGCTCGTACGTGGCCCACTCGTCCGTGAGCGGCTCGATCGTCCGCCACAGGAAGCGGTAGGGCTCGCCTTGCAGGCGGATGCCGTACTTCAGCGCGTTGCCCGTGAGGCTGCGCGCCTCGAGCGAGAGCCGGTAGACGTGTCCCGCGACGACGTCCGGCAACGCGCGCCACGCGAACTGCACGCGGCCCTCGTCGATCGCCGTGACCTCCACGCGGTGGTACGTCACGCCGCGCTCCTCGCCGGCCGCGTATCGAGCGCCGGCGTCGGCCCACTCCGTGTTGTCGCACCAGCCGGCGGGCAGCTCGCCGCTCACGCCCTCCCCCAGCCCGACCGTCGACTGCGGGCTCACGTCCCCGAAGCGCGTGTCCACGAGGACCTCGCCGAGCACGTCGCCGCCGGCGGCGGCCGCGGCGGCGAGACCCAACCACGCCGAGAGGAGGCCCCAGACCTTCATGCGATGTCGTCCTGCCCCCGTTCCGCGACGCACACCCGCGCCCATGTTAGGCGAGGATCGGGGGGAGCGGCCCGTTCGCGCGTCACGCGACCGGGCCCCGAGCGCGATTCCGCGAGGCGGTGTAGACTCGGCGGTCCGCGCGCCGGCCGGGGGACGCCCGTCCCCGGAGGACGTGCGAGTCGGAGTCGTCCATGCGTTTCGCCTTCTGGGGAGGCCTGCTCGGCGCCCTCGTGGCCGCCGGCGTCCAGATCCAGGCCTACGAGATGATCCACCCGCGCTGGATCGTCGTGACGGCGCTGGGATCGGCGGTGCTCGCCGCAGTCCTCGGTCGCCCGGTGTTCGATGCGATCAAGGCGCGCTTCCAGCGGGTGCCGGCAAAATATCGGTGAGCTCGTGACGGTGTTGGTGACGCGCTTGCAGCCGACCGGCGCTTCGCGCCGGCGACTGAAGTGCGTGACCCTGGGCCGTGGCAGCCGGCGGGCGCTTCGCGCCCGCGGCTGAACGGCAACTGAACGGCAACTGAACGGCGGCTCAACGGCGGCTGAACGGCGGATGGCGCTTGCGGCCTCTCCACCCCGAACACTGGAGTCCTCATGCCCTGGCTCATCGAACGTCCCACCGAGATGCAGGCGGCGGGTGATCCGCCCAAGACCATCCAGGAGTTCGTCGGGCGGCTGAACACCGGCCACACCGAACTGAGCGTCGCGCGCATGGTCTCGCCCGGCGGCTGGAGCGAGCCGGGTCAGCGTCCGGACTTCCTCGAGGTCACCGTCGTGCTGCGCGGTCGCGTCGAGCTGTGGTGGATCGTGCTCGGGCTCCTCGCCGCGTGCACGCACGACGTGCAGCCCTTCGGCGGTGGCGGGCCGGACGGTGAGGGCCTCGCCGCGGAGGCGATCGCGGTCGGGCGCGACCACGCGTGCGCGCTGAGCGACGGCACGATCCGCTGCTGGGGTGACGGCTCGACCGGGCAGCTCGGCGTGCCCGGGCTCGAGCGCTCGTCCCGCCCCGTCCCCGTCTCGGGTGACCGATGGGTCGCGGTCGCCGCCGGCGCGCAGCACACCTGCGCCATCCGCGACGACGCCACCCTGCACTGCTGGGGTGGCAACGAGCGCGGGCAGTGTGGCCAGCTCGGGGGGCCCGTCGAGGCGCCCATGCGCGTCCGCGTCGACGGCGTCGTCCGGATCGCGCTCGGCGGCGCGACGACCTGCGCGGTGACGGGCGACGGCGCCGTGCGCTGCTTCGGGGCGAACGACGCGGGGCAGCTCGGCCGTGGCGTCGCGGAGGCGGGCTCCTTTCCGGACCCGGAGCCCGTGCTCGGCGGCGTGACGGGCGACGTGACGCTCTCGGTCGGGCCGGCGCACGCGTGCGCGATCCTCGAGGGCGGCGCGCTCCTCTGCTGGGGCGACGACGAGGACGGATCGCTCGGCCTCGGCGTCGCCGGCGGCGGCGTCCAGGCGACCCCGCAGCCGGTGCCGGGCGAGTGGTCCGCGGTCGCGGTCGGCGCGAGCCACACCTGCGCGCTCGACCGCGACGGAGCCCCGCACTGCTGGGGCGACCCCTCGGTCGGCGCGCTCGGGATGCGCGTCGACGATCCCGTGCGGGAGCCGCTCGACGTGCTCACCGACCTGCGCTTCGTCGCGCTCTTCGCGGGGCACGACGTGACGTGCGGGGCCGAGGCCGGCGGCGGCCTGCACTGCGCGGGAGACAACCGCGGCGGTCGCCTCGGGCAGCCCGACGATCGCGGGCCCTGGTACGCGTTCGAGCCCGCGCTCGACGGCGGGACGCAGATCGGGATGGGCGAGCGCTACGCCTGCGCGACGGGGACGGGTCGCGTGGTGCGCTGCGCGGGGGAAGGGCCCGACGGTCAGCTCGGCTCGGACACCGCGTCCCGCCCCGCGTTCGCGGCCGTCGAGCCTTAGCTCACGGCGCGAACGCGACGCCGAGCACGGCCTCGAGCTCGACGCCGAGCGCGCCCGTCAGCACGGCGCCGTCCGGGCCGAGCACGCGGCTCTCGACGAAGGGGCCGCCGGCGAGCAGATCGAGCTCGATCCGGACCGCGGGGTCCGGCTGGATCCAGCCGCGCGCGCCGCCGCGGCCGTGCAGCGCGAAGCCGGGCTCGGTGAAGGTGTGCCCGTCCGCGTCGACGCCGTCGTAGGAGCGC
>JAUIEF010000089.1 GCA_030428785.1 bacterium | reverse complement strand
ACTCGGTGTCGCCGTCCGACCTCGCCAAGACCGACAACAACGCGCTCGTCTTCAACGCGTTCCTCCAGCACGACCGGATCGAGCTCGAGTTCGGCGGCTCGGCGGCGCTGGGGGACCTCCTCTACGCGTTCACCGGCGCGCCGGACTGAGGGCCGGGCGGGGCCTCGTGTCGCGTCGGGCTCCCGGCGCCGGCTCGTCCCGCGGGTCCCCGACCCGCCCCGCCGCTCAGCCGCGCCGGCGCAGGTCGTCCAGGTAGAGCCGCTCCACCTTCTTGCGCGCCCACTCGGTGCGACGCAGGAACTTCAGCGCGGAGTTGATGCTCGGGTCCACCTTGAAGCAGCGGATGTCGATCCGCGACGCGAGGTCCTCCCAGCCGCGCCGCTCCACGAGCTCCGTGACGATGGTCTTCAGCGTGATCCCGTGCAGCGGGTTGTTCGGTTGCTCGCCGGTCACCGCGACACCCCCACGAGCGTCGCGCGGAAGCGCTTGCCCTTGATGCGCCCGCGGTTCAGGCGATCGACCGCGCGCCGCGCGACCCGGCTGGAGACGGCGACGTAGGACAGCCGGTCCTGCACCTCGATCCGCCCGACGTCGGCGCCGTCGAGCCCGCCCGCCTCGCCGGTGAGCGCCCCGAGGATGTCCCCCGCCCGGACCTTGTCCTTGCGCCCGCCCGAGATGAGCACCGTCTGCATCGCCGAGCCGCGCGCGGTCGACGCGATGAGGCGCCGCAGCCCGGGGTCGTTCTCCTCGGTGCGCCGCAGCGGCTCGATCGGCACGCCGGTCAGCGCCTCGATGGCCGCGAGGCGCTCCTCCTGTCCGCCGGTCGTCAGCGAGACGGCGACGCCCGGCTGGCCCGCCCGTCCCGTGCGGCCGATGCGGTGCACGTAGACGTCGGGTTGCGCCGGCAGCTCGTAGTTGACGACCAGGTCGAGCCCCTCGACGTCGAGGCCGCGCCCCGCGACGTCGGTCGCGACGAGCAGGCGCACGCTGCCGTTGCGGAACCGCGCGAGCACCTGGTCGCGATGGAACTGGTCGAGGTCGCCGTCCAGTCGACCGGCGCTGAACCCCGCGTCCGTCAGCGAGCGCTCCAGCTCGGCCACCGTCGTCTTGAAGTTGCAGAAGATGAGCGCGGACTCGTGGGGGTGGCGCGCCAGCACCCAGCACAGCGCGTGGAACCTGTCGCCGCGCTCCGTCTCGAGGCGCCCCTGCCGGATCTCCGGGACGGCCTCGCCGGGCTCGGTCTCGTTCTCGTCGATGGCGACCCGCACCGCGTCGCGCAGGTGCTCGTGACACAGGGCCTCGACGGCCGGCGGGAAGGTGGCCGAGAACATCGCGGTCTGGCGCGACCGCGGGAGCGCGCCGAGGATCCGCTCCACGTCCGGCCCGAACCCCATGTCGAACATGCGGTCGGCCTCGTCCAGCACGACCGTGCGGATCGACCGCGTGTCGAGGCTGCCGCGCCCGAGGTGGTCGAGGAGCCGGCCGGGCGTCCCGACGACGACGTGCACGCCGCGCAGCAGGGCGTCCAGCTGTCGGCGGATCGGCTGCCCGCCGACGACCTCCACCACGGTGAGGCCCGCGTGCCGGCGACCGAGCGTGCGCAGCTCGCGGGCCACCTGCGCGCAGAGCTCGCGGGTCGGGCAGACCACGAGCGCCTGGATCGACCGCGCCCCGACGTCGAGGCCGTGCAGGATCGGGAGGGCGAAGGCGGCGGTCTTGCCGCTGCCGGTCTTCGAGCGGCCGATGAGGTCCTCGCCGGCGAGCAGCGCGGGGATGCTCGCGGCCTGGATGGGCGTGGGCCGCGTGTAGCCGAGCTCGCCGACCACGGTCAGCAGCGAGGGAGCGAGCGCGAGGGACGCGAAGTCGGGATGCACGGGCGCGACGATAGCAACGGCCGTCACCCGGCGCTCCCGCCGGCCTAGCAGGGAGGGCCTCCCGCGACTCCGTGGCGATCGACGCCTCCCGGCGGCGTGTGGGAGCATGCGAGGGGCCGGGCGCCGCGCGACGCGGCGTCGCGCCGACACGAAGAGGAGACCCGCGTGCACGGACCGACCAGGGCGCTCGCGTTGCTCGGCGGCGTGGCCGTCGTGGCGGCGCTCGTCGTGCTCGCGGTTCGGGAGGACGCGCCGCACACGCTCGGTGACGCGCCCGTCGTCGACGCGCCGGCGGTGGAGCGCGCGTCCGACGCCGCGGAGCTGCCGGCGCTGGGGGAGCGCGGTGCGTCGCGTCCGGACGCGGTCACGACCGCGACACACCGCGGGGTCGCCGACCCGGTCAGCGCTCGCGGGGCGTCGCTCGGCCTCGCACCGCCCGACGTCGACGACCTCCCCGCCGGCACCGTCGCGTTCACGTTGCGCGTCGTCGACCGCGCGTCCGGCGCGCCGCTCGCCGGGGCGGTGCTCGAGCTGCCGGCGACGCCGTGGGACGTCATGTCGCTGGCCGACGAGGGAGACCGCGAGGCGCACCGCGCCGCCGACGACGGCACGCTGCGCGTCGTCGCGGCCGAGCGCATCGCGCTCGTCGTCGTGGTGCGGCACCCGGGGCACGGCACGCTGCGCTGGCGCTGGGGCGTGCCGGGCGCCGAGGACGTCCCTCCGACCATCGACCTGCCGCTCGTGCCCGTCGCCGCGGTCGAGGGTCGGGTCGTCGACGACACGGGCGCGCCCGTCGCGGGTGCGCCCGTCGGCGCGGTCACGGGGCCGCTGCGCCTGCCGCGCGAGGTCGCGGAGGCCTGGGCGCTGCCCGGCCGCGCGGACGACCTCGACGACGGCACGCACACGGCGACGGACGCGCAGGGCCTGTATCGCATCACGCTGCCGCCGCCCTGCATCGTCGACGTCGTCGCCGCGCCGGCCGGCCACGTCGAGGCGAGGGCGAGCGTCGACATCGCGGGCCCCGGCACGACGGCCGGCGTCGACATCACGTGCGTGCGCCTCGGCGGGGTGCGCGGCCGCGTGCTCATGGACGGCGCGCCGTTCGCCGGCTGCTCGGTGCGCGCCCTCGTGGGCGATCGCGAGATGGCGGGGCACGCCTCGCCGCTCGGCGACGACGGTCGGTACGCGTTCCTCGCGCTCCCGCCGGGGCCGCTGCGCCTCGAAGTCGGCGCGTGGCAGCGCCCGTACCCGATCCACGAGGTGCCGGTCGAGATCCTCCCCGGCACCGTCCTCGAGACCGACCTCGCGTTCGCGGACCCGCGCCTCCCGCCGATCCGCGGCCGCGTCGTGTGGCCGGACGGCGAGCCGGTGCACGCGGCGACCGTGCAGATGCTGTCGCGGCAGGCGCACACTCCGTGGGACGTGCGCACCGACGCCGAGGGTCGGTTCGAGTTCGAGGCGTGGCACGACGAGCCGGTCATCGTGCACGCGAGCTTCGAGGGCGCGCAGGCGTTCACGCACGCCGGACCGGGCGACGAGCACCTGGTGCTCGAGCTGCCCGAGCTCGGTCGGATCGTCTTCGAGCTCGTCGACGCGCGGAGCGGCGGGCCGCTCGACTCACCGCGCATGCGGCACTTCGGTTACGACCGGATCGCGGTGTCCACCCGCGGCGAGTCCGACGACGACTTCGGAGACGTCGACCACCGCCGCCTGGACGAGGAGTGCCGCGCCGAGCTCTGGCGGCCGGCGGGCCGCTACGACGTCCGCATCGGGGGGGAGGCGATGGGCTACGGGGCGATGCTGCTGAGCGGGGTGGACGTGCCGCCGCGGAGCGCCGAACCCGCGTCGGTGCGCGTCGCTCTCGATCCCGGCGAGCGTGTCGGCTGGTCGTTCCATCGGTGGGAGGCGCGCCCGTTCTCGCTCGCGCCGCCGGAGTCCGCCGTGTTCGTCGTGCCCGAAGCCGACGTGACGGTCGCGGTCTCGAGCGCGCCGGACGTCGACGCCCTGGCGGCCGCGCTCCGCGTCACCCCGGCGCAGCTCGAGTCCTCGCGGCTGTCCCTCTCCCGGGCCGGCGAAGGCTGGCTCGCCCTCCCCCGCGGCCGCTACCGCCTCGTGTTCGTCCCGCCGATCACGTCGTCGTCGCCGGAGACCTTCGCGGTGCCGCGCGACGACGGGCGGTCGCAGTTCGTGGCGTACGAGGTGAACTGGGAGCCGTAGCGCGCCCGCGCGACCCGCTCAGTTGATCGTCGCGGTCACCGACAACGTGTCGAAGTAGTGGTCGATGTGCTTGCTGCTGAAGCCGAAGAGCTGGGCCTGCAGCAGGAGGCCGGACCAGAGCGCGCGGTTCACGCGCTTGGTGAGCTTGCCGGTCTTCGTGGAGCCCTTGTCCACGAGCTTCGTGGCGAGCTTGGCGCCCTTCGTGCTGCGCTTCGTCGCCTGCTTGAGCGAGCGGTCGGCGAGCTTGACCTGCGTGGACGGGTGGAGCGTGAGCTGCACCGTGCCCTCCGCTCCCGTGTCGATCGTCTCGCCCGCCTTCGCGTCGTCGAGCCAGGTGCGCGCGAGATCGAGCAGCGGCAGCGCCTGGTCGAGCCGCGCCTCGATGAGCGCCGGGTCGGCGCCGATCTCACCGAACACGACCGCCTGCTCCAGGAGGTTCACCGCGAGCGCGGCGGCCAGCGCGGGCGCCGCCTCGCCGGAGCCGGACCACGGGTTGCTGCTCTCGTACTGCAGCTCGTCGAAGGTCACCTCCGCGGACGCGCCGAGCCCCTCGACGCCAAAGGACACGAGGAACTCCGCGTCCGGCAGCGGCAGCGCGTCCTCGTAGAAGAACTGGAACAGGCCCTCGGCCGGGCCCTCGATGTCCTCGGGGTAGATCGGGAACGCCTGCAGCGTGCGCGCCGTGTCGCGCCACTCGACGATGAGCATGGCGCCGGTCGCGCCCGCGAAGGTCGCGGGGTCGCCGAGCGGACCGGACGCGTCGGAAGCGGCGAACACGAGCCCGCCGGCGCCGGCGTCCCAGGTCGACGACACGCGCAGGAAGCCGGCCACGCCCTCCGTGCCGGCGAGCGGCGTGTTGCCCATCTCGAGGAAGGCGAGTGACGCGCCGTCCACGAGCGCCGTCGGCTCGTCGGCCATCTCGAGCACGAGGGTCACGCTGTGGTCGCCGCGGAACGGCCGGTCGTACGTGAGCTTCGTCGCCGCGTCGTCCTGCTTCGCGCGCACGACGAGCTGCCGGTCGAAGACGCCCTTCTCGAAGGTCTTCTGCTTCTTGCGGAGCAGCTTGACCGCCTTGGGGTCGGCGAAGTCCGCATCCTGCACGATGGGCAGGTGCTTGCTCGCGAGGTCGAAGATGTGGAGGCGGAGGTTGTAGGCCGGCAGCCCCTCGGACGGCGGCGCGACGCCGAGGATGCACGGGAACGGGACGCAGCAGAGGTTGTTCCCCTCGCCGCCGCCGCCGAGCAGAAGCGCGCCGAGCGCGAGGTTCACGACCCGGGTGAACGTGGTCTGGAGCGTCATGCCGATCTCCTCGTCTCCGTGGTGCGGCGGCGCTCCCGGGCGCCGACCCCGCGTCGTCCCGCGGGCTCCCCGGTTCGCGCCGTCGGACGTCGAGCGTCGCCCGTCGTCGGGAGGGCGTCAAGGATCGACGGAGACGATCACCTCGGGACGCGGCAGGAACGTGCCGACCTGCGGCGCACGAGATCGTGCCGGAGTCGACGGCCCGCCGCGGTGCTCGGACCGCCTACCCGCGCAGGATCTTCTCCATCGCCTTCCCGCGCGCGAGCTCGTCGACGAGCTTGTCGAGGTAGCGGATCTCGCGCATGAGCGGCTCCTCGACCTCCTCGACGCGCACGCCGCAGACGACGCCCTTGATGAGCTCGCGCGCGGGGTTCATCGCCGGAGCCTCCGCGAAGAAGGTCTCGAAGTCGGTGCCGTTCTTGACGCGCGTCCCGAGCTGCCGCTGGCTGTACCCGGTGAGCCAGCGGATGATCTCGTCCACCTCGGCCTTCGTGCGGCCCTTCTTCTCCGCCTTCGTGACGTAGTGCGGGTACACGCCGCCGAACGTCATCGTGTAGATGCGGTGCTTGGCCATGGGGATCGACTCTACTGCTTGTCCTGCTCCTCGAGGAATCCCAGCGTCGTCCCGACGATGCCGAACGGCGCGAGCAGCGGCACGAACGTGAGCGGCAGCCCCGCGCCGATCATGAGGCCCCAGTGGCGACGCGCCCAGCGCGTGCGGCGGCCGCCCGGGTAGAGCTTGCGCGCGAGGGTGACGTCGTACTGCGCGTAGCCCGCGTAGTACATGCCGGCGATCGCGAAGAGCGGCGCGCCGATCGCCGTGAAGCTCAGCGGGAAGAGCACGAGCAGCACGAGGAACTGGCGCAGCGCGACGGACGCGGCGGCGCGGATCGAGCGCATGATGTCCATGGGCAGCGCTCGCAGGCCGCGGCCCGGGTCCTTCGCCTCGAACCAGAGGACCTCCGTCTTCTCCGAGAGGAAGTCGTAGAACGGCGAGTTGATCACGCCGGCGAGGAGCAGCGTCGTGAGGAAGGCCGCGATGAAGCCCGCCGCGTAGAGCATCGCCTCGAGCAGGATGCCGAGCGACACGCGCGCCCATTCCATCCACGGCCACCACGGCTCGTCGAAGCTCGGCATGTAGTCCGCGAGGTTGTTGATGGTCCACGCGAGCACGGTGCCGAAGAGCACGCTGTTGAGGATGAGCGGGATGATGACCCAGAGCCACAGCGACGGGTGCGTCGTGAGGTAGCCGAGCCCGCGGAAGGGCGCGTTCACGCCGCGGAGCAGCGCGGGGACGCCGGGCTTGTCGGGGCGCTCGCCGGCGGGCGTGCCGCAGCGCGCGCACGTCGCGCCGTCGGTGGCCGCGCCGCAGCCGTCGCAGCGCGGGCCGCGCACGTCGGCGGGGCGGGTCCGTCCGTGCGGGGCTGCCTCGGTGGTCGTCATGCGCGTCTCCCGTCCGCCTCGATCGCCGGCCGAGCGGGCATCCTAGCGAAACGGGCGTCGTCGCTCCGTGAGCCCCGCCGGGCACGGCGCCGTTGTTGAGGGCGCCGCGCGTCGGCTTTCAGAGCAGGCCGGATCGCGACGACCTGCGCGGGTCCGTCACGGGTGGACCGCGGTTACCATCCGCCGCATGCGAATCCGCCTCGACATCCGCAGCGTCGTCGCCGAGCGCGTCGCGCCGACCATCGCGCGTGGGGATCGGCCGTGACCGAGCGCTCCCTCGACGTGTCGCCCGGGCCCGACGCGCGCAGCGTGCGCACGGACGCGGGACAGGTGCTCCGCGTGCCGCGCGGCTGGGTGCTCGTGCCGCCCGGCGACGCGGCGCTCACGCGGCGCGTCAAGAAGGCGGGCGCTGCGTGGACCGTGAAGGAGCGCCGTGGTCGTCGCACGATGTCGTTGGGGGTGTGGGCGGACGGGGCCGTCGTCGCGTCGATCCGCGACGACCTGGCGACCGAGCGCGCGGACCCCGCCTATGCGAGGAAGCTCGACGCCGGCCGCAAACGTCGCGAGGCCGAGCAGCAGCGCTACGAGGAGGACTTCCGCGGCGCCGTGTCCGCGTTCCTCGGCTTCGCGCCGGAGCACGCCGAGCTGGGCCGCGCGCTGGCGGCGGCCGTCACCTCGCACACCGTCCCGGTCGGCGCGGGCACCGTCGCGCGCACGAAGCGCATCCCGCTCGAGCGGCGCGCCGAGGCCGCCACCATCGCGTGGCTGCGTCACCGGACCACGGGCTACGACGACATGCACATCCCGCGCGTCCGGGGCCTGCGCCGCGAGGTGCGCGCCCTGCTCGCCGAACGCTCCCGCGAGCTCCTGCACCGCTACCGCGTCGGCGAGCCGGTGGACCCGGCCCGCTGCCCGCTGCGCGCCGCGCTGGAGAAGCCGGCATCCCGGAGCGGCCGGAAGCGGGGGGCTCGCGGCCGGGGCCGCGGGACGACGGGCGGCGGGGGCTCCCGCACGGACCGGCCCGCCGGGCCGCGGCGGGGCTGAGGACCGGGCCCCGGCGGCCATCGAATTGCTAGGATACGGGGCTCGCCGGGGGCCCCCGGACGATGTCCCGCGGGACCGCTCCCGCACGGACCTCGCCGCGCCGCCGGTCGACCGACGCGGCCCGCCGCCGCACGCACGCGACGCACGCATCCGCAGCGCGCGCGACCCGCGAACCCGACACACACCACCCCGACCAGGGACCACGCCATGAGCGCCTTCCGCGGCCTCGACTACTACCACCTCGACGACCTGCTCTCCGAGGACGAGATCATGGTCCGCGACATGACCCGCGACTTCGTGAGCGACGCGGTCATGCCCGTCATCGAGGAGGCCTACGAGAACGCCGAGTTCCCCAAGCACCTCATCCCGATGGTCGGCGAGCTCGGCATGCTCGGCGCGAACCTGCCGACCGAGTACGGCTGCGCGGGTCTCGGCCCCGTCGCGTACGGCCTCATCTGCCAGGAGCTCGAGCGCGGCGACTCCGGTCTGCGCAGCTTCGTGTCGGTGCAGGGCAGCCTCGCCATGTGGCCGATCTTCGCGTACGGCAGCGAGGAGCAGCGCAAGCGCTGGCTGCCCGGCATGGCGAAGGGCGAGCTCATCGGCTGCTTCGGCCTCACCGAGCCCGACCACGGCAGCGACCCGGGCGGCATGATCACCCGCGCGCGCAAGGACGGCGGCGACTGGATCCTCAACGGCGCGAAGATGTGGATCACGAACGGCACGATCGCCGACGTCGCCGTCGTGTGGGCCAAGGACGAGGAGGGCGTCATCCACGGCTTCCTCGTCGAGAAGGGCATGGACGGTTTCAGCGCGCCGGAGCAGAAGCGCAAGTTCAGTCTGCGCGCGTCGGTGACGAGCGAGCTCGTCTTCGAGGACGTGCGCGTGCCGGACAGCAACCGCCTGCCGAACGTGCAGGGCCTCAAGGGTCCGCTCGGCTGCCTGACGCAGGCGCGCTACGGCATCGCGTGGGGTGGCGTCGGCGCGGCGCTGGCCTGCTACGACGAGGTGCTCCACTACACGAAGGGCCGCGAGCAGTTCGGCAAGCCGCTCGCCGGGTTCCAGCTCATCCAGGCGAACCTCGCCGAGATGGTCACCGAGATCACGAAGGCGCAGCTCGTCGCGTGGCGCCTCGGCAAGCTCAAGGAGGCCGGCAAGGCGCGCCCGCAGCACGTGTCGCTCGCCAAGCGCAACAACATCAAGATGGCGCTCGACATCGCCCGCATGGCGCGCGACATGCTCGGCGCCAACGGCGTGACGGCCGAGTACCAGTCCATGCGCCACATGTGCAACCTCGAGTCGGTCTACACCTACGAGGGCACGCACAACATCCACACGCTCATCCTGGGCCAGGACGTCACGGGCATCGCGGCGTTCAGCTGAGCCGCGGCGTGGCGGACGGGAGCGAGGCGCCGAGCGGGAGCGCGACGCCGGACGGTGCGGCGGCGGCGCGTGACGGCTCGGACGGCGGTGCCGCGTCCACGAGCGGTGGAGCGCGAGACAGCGCGGCCGCCGACGGCGCGACGCTCGACGCCGACGCGGCGCGCGCGCGCGTCGCGGGCATGCACGGCGTGTTCGTCGTGGGCGTCGCGCGGTCCGGGACCTCGCTGCTGAAAGCGCTGCTCGACGGGCACCCGGAGCTGTGGGTGCCGCCCGCCGAGTCCATGGCCGTCGACTGGTGCGACGCGCCCGACCCGGCGGCCGCGTTCCTCGCGCTGCCCAAGTACGACGCGCTGCTGCCCGCGGGGTCGGACGAGCGCGCGCTCGTCGAGGCGATGCTCCGCGAGCGCGTGCACCCCGGGAGCGGCCCGGTCGTGGCCGTGCGCGCGTTTCTCGAGGCCATGGCGCGCGTGCGCCCGCCGCAGGACTCCGCGCGGCGCTGGGTCGAGAAGACGCCCAAGCACCTGCGCGCCGTGCCGACCTTCCTCTCAGCGCTCGGACGGGAGACGCGCGTCGTGTGCGTCGTGCGCGACCCGCGCGCCGTGCTCGCGAGCCAGGCGAAGCGCTGGGAACGCGGCCGCACGCCCGAGGGCATGCGCCACTTCGCGCGCCGCTGGGCGACGGGCGACGTCCTCACCCACGACTTCCTCCGGCGTCACCCGCAGTTCACGGCCGTGCGCTACGAGGACCTCGTCGCCGAGCCGGAGCGCGTCATGCGCGACGTCGCGACGCACCTCGACATCCTGTGGGACGACGTCCTCGTGCAGCCGACTCGCGGCGGCGTCCCGTGGGGCGGCAACTCGAGCTTCGGCACCGAGGGCGCGCCCGCCGGGATCTCCGCCGTCTCGCTGAAGCGCTACGAGAAGGAGCTGCGCCCCGACGTCGTCGCGGGCCTGTGCCGCCTGCTCGCCCCGCGCATGACGCGCTGGGGCTACGACCCGGAGTGCCGTCCCGCCGGTCCGCGCCGCTGGCTGCTCGAGCTGTCGACCGCGCGCGCGGTGCGGCGTGAGCAGCGGGGGTGGGGGGGCTGATCTCAGCCCCCGGCAGGATCAGGGTCGCCCGCGGACGGCGCGCCGCGCCGGGGAGCCGCCGACGACGGCTCGTTGCCGGCCGCCGCTGACTCCTGCTCCTCCTCGGCGGATCCCGGCGCCTCCTCGCCGCCGACGTCCACGAGGAACACGTCGCGGAACGCGCCCGCGCCCGAGTTGCCGAAGCCCAGCCACACGCGCGCGTCGTCCGCGTCGGCGAAGCCCGTGCCGCTCGCCCGCGGGGGCACGCCGTCGGGCAGGGCGAGCTCGCGCCAGTCCGGCGCCTCGGCGCGGAGGTCGAGCGCGAGGACGCCCGGCGCGACGCTGCGCCCGTCCGCCGTGCCGCCGTGCACGACGAGCGTGCCCGTCGCCGGCGCGAAGGCCTGGCACGGGTTGCGGCGCGCGCTCAGCGTCACGCCCTCGAGCGGCGACCATGCCGGCGGGTCCGCGGTGAGGTCGAGCACCCAGCAGTCCTCGGGCGACGCCGACGGGAAGCGCTCGTCCGCGCCGCCCGCCACGACGAAGCGCCCGCTCGACCCGTCGAGCGCGTACGCGAAGCCGTAGCGCGCGCTCGGGGCGCGCTCCGTCTCGAGGCGCGTCCACACGGCGACGTCTTCCTCGAGCTCGAGCAGCCAGGTGTCGTCGTGGAGCGCGGCGCCCACGCCGCCGAAGAGCACGCCGCGCCCGCGCGCCGCGTCCCACGCGAACCCGTGCAGGAAGCGCGCGGGCGGCGGGTCCGTCTGCTCGAGCCGCGCGACGTGCACGCCGTCGTCGCGCAGCGTCACGCGCACGAGCTCGGCGTGCGGCTGCATGCGCCCGTCGTAGCCGCCGAAGAGCAGTGCCTCCGACGGACCGGTGCGCGCGACGCGCCGACTGCCGCCGGGGAGCGCGTCGCCGTGCACCGCGAGCGGCGACCACGCGCGGCTCGCCAGGTCGAACCCCCACGCGTCCTCGAGCGGCGCGAGCTGCGGCGCGTAGCCGCTGCCGCCGAGGAGCACGACGCGTCCGCGCGCCGCGTCGCGGAGGACCGCCGGGTGCTCGCGCGCCTCGGGGCCGTCGTCGGCCGACCACTCGACGTGCTGCGTGACGGGCGAGAGGACCACGGCGAGCACGAGGGCGGACAGGGACATCGCGGGGCTCCGGCGGGCGCCGCATGACACCACGCGCCGGGCGCGTCGGGCGGCTCGTCACCGCGAGGACACGGCGGGCGCGCGCGTCGCGCGGCGGCGCTCGCATGCACGCGCCGGATCGCCGGGAGCCCGGAGGCGTCCGCGCCGCGGCCCGTTCCGCCGCACGACGGCCGTCCCATGGACCGAAACCCCCGTGTTCGCATGGATCCGCGCGGTTACGCTGTGTCCCGCGACACGGCGCGATCCCGGCCCCCGCCGGCGAGCGACGCGCCCGCCACGCCCTCCACTCGTCCGGCCGCCCGGCCGACCGATCCCTGATGCGGGTGATCCAGCTCCTCGGCCCCGTCCTGCTGCTCGTGGGCGTCCTGGCGACGTCCGCGTCGGCCCAGGATCCCACCGCGCCGCTCGTCACGCCGCAGGAGGCGCCCAAGAACGAGCTCTCGATCGAGGCGCTCGAGGCGGACGTCGAGCGCACGCGCACCTCGGACCTCGCCGAGGACGAGAAGGCGCGCGTCGTCGAGAAGTACCAGCAGGCGCTCGCGCAGATCCAGCGCCGCAACGAGTGGAACGCGCAGCACGACGAGGACGTGCGGCTCCAGGAGGAGTCGCCCGCGCGGCTCGCGGCGCTCCAGGAGCAGCTCGCCGTCGAGCCGAGCGACGCGCCGCTCGAGTCGCCGGAGGACGCGACCTTCCGCGACCTCCAGCAGCTGCTCGCCCAGGCGGAGGCCGACCTCGCCGCCGCGCAGAAGCAGGCCACCGACCTCGAGCAGGAGCAGCGCGACCGCGGCGAGCGGCGCACGCAGCTCCCGACGCGGCTCGCCGAGGCGCGCGGCAAGCTCGCGGAGGTCGAGGCGGAGGTCGCCGCGCTGCCCGACGAGGCGTCCGACTCCGAGCTCGACCGCGCGGTGCGGCTCTCCGTGCTCGCGCGTCGCGCCGCGATCCAGGCGGAGATCCGCGCGTACGAGCAGGAGATCGCGAGCTTCGACGAGCGCGACGAGCTGCTCATCGCGCAGCGCACGCAGGCGTCGCGCCGCGTCGCGCAGGCGGACAAGCGCGTCAAGGCCTGGCGCGAGCGCGTCAACGAGCAGCGGCGCCTCGACGCGGAGGCCGACGCGCAGGCCGCGCAGGTCGCGCTCGAGGAGACGGCGCGCAACATCGACGTCCTCAAGCCGCTCGCCGACGCGAACACGGAGCTCTCCGCGCAGCGCAAGGACCTCGGCGCGAAGATCGAGTCCATCGCGGCGCGGCTCGACGACGTGCGCGAGACGCTCGGCGAGCTCGCCGCGCAGTACGAGACCGTCCAGCTCAAGTACGACGCCGCGGGCGGCACGCCGGCCATCGGCCTGCTGCTCAAGGACCACCGCGACCGCCTGCTCGACGTGGGCGAGTACCGCGCGGCGCGCCAGGCGCGGCTCGCCGAGCAGGGCGACATCGAGCTCAAGCGGATCGACTACACGGACGAGGCCGAGCGCCTCGTGGACCTCGACCAGGAGGTGCGCGAGTTCGTCGACGCGCTCGAGAACCCGCCCACCGGCGAGGCCGATCGCGACGAGCTCGAGGCCGCCGTCCGCGAGCAGCTCCAGATCCGGCAGGGCATCCTCTCGGCGGTGCTCGTCGACGTGCGCACGTACCTCTCGGGGCTCGTCGACCTGTCGATCGCCGAGAAGGAGCTCATCGACCTCGCCGAGGACTTCGGCGCGTACATCGACGAGCGCGTGCTCTGGGTGCGCATCGCGCCGCCGCTCCACACGCAGTACATGGAGACGTGGGCGAGCACGCGCGAGGCGATCGCGTGGTTGTCGGACGGGCCCGCGTGGGCGGAGCTCGTCGGGCGCCTGCCGACGACCGTGCGCAACGACGCGATCGGCATCGCGGCGCAGCTGCTGCTCGTCATCCTGCTCGTGTTCACGCGGCCGGTCATGCGGCGGCGCATCGCGGACGACGCGTACCTGCTCGGGCGCATCCGCACGGACCGCTTCACGCACACCGTGCGCACGACGATCCTCACCGGGCTGCTCGCGGTGGGGCCGCCGCTCGTCGTGTGGTTCGCCGCGGACCTGTTCCAGGAGGCGGCCGGCGCCGACCTCGTGCTCGGTCGCGTGGTCGCGGCGGGACTGCGCGTCGCCGCGATCGGCTACTTCGTCGGCGAGCTCGTGTGGACGATGTCGCGCCGGCGCGGCCTGGGCGAGGCGCACTTCCGCTGGCCGGTCGCGAGCCTCAAGCTGCTCCGCCGGCACGTGCGCTGGCTCATGCTCTTCGGGCTGCCGGTCGTCTTCGTGCTCGGGGCGCTCGCCGCGCTCCCGAGCAGCAGCGCGTTCGGCGAGTCGCTCGGCCGGCTCACGTTCATGACCGGGCAGCTCCTCCTGGCGATCTTCGCGTGGCAGGTGCTGCGACCGGCCAAGGGAGTGCTGCGCTTCGTCATCGAGCGGCAGCCCAACTCGTGGACGAGCCGCCTGCGGTACATCTGGTTCCCGCTGTCGGTCGGTCTGCCGCTGCTGCTCTTCGGGCTCGCGGCGCTCGGCTACCTCTACACGGCGCTCCAGCTGCAGATCCGCGTCGCGAACACGGCGATGCTCGTGGGCGGCGTCATCCTCGTGCACGCGCTCGCCATGCGCTGGCTGTTCGTCGCGCGGCGGCAGCTCGGCCTCCAGCAGCACCGCAAGCGGCGCGCGCTGGCGCAGGCGGAGAGCGGCGCGAGCTCGGCGTCGCTGTCGGACGAGTACGCCGAGGAGGAGGACATCGACATCCCGTCGGTGTCGGCGCAGTCGCAGCGCTTCGTGCAGGTGTTCGCGGGCTTCGCGCTCGCGGGCGGCCTGCTGCTCATCTGGGTGGGCGTGCTCCCGGCGCTCAACGTCTTCGACGAGGTGCGGCTCTGGGACCACACCTACGAGGTCGAGGGGGACGGCGGCACCCAGACGGTCATCGACCCGATCACGCTGCGCGACCTGCTGATCGCCGTGGTGGTCCTGCTCATCACGGTCGCGGCGGCGCGCAACCTGCCCGGCCTGCTCGAGATCGCCGTGCTGCAGCGGCTGCCGCTCCAGCGCGCGGGCCGCTACGCGATCACGACCATCGCGCGGTACCTCATCAGCATCATCGGCCTCGCGCTCATGTTCGGGGCGGTGGGCATCGGCTGGGACACCGTGCAGTGGCTCGCGGCTGCTGTGTCCGTCGGCCTCGGCTTCGGCCTGCAGGAGATCTTCGCGAACTTCGTGTCGGGCATCATCCTGCTGTTCGAGCGGCCGATCCGCGTCGGTGACACGGTGACCGTCGACGATGTCACGGGCACCGTGACGCGCATCCACATGCGCGCGACGACCATCGTGACGTGGGACCGCACGGAGCTCATCGTCCCGAACCGCGAGTTCATCACGAGCCAGCTCGTGAACTGGACGCTCTCGGACTCCGTGCTGCGCGTCGTCGTCAAGGTGGGCATCGCCTACGGCTCCGACACGAAGAAGGCCGAGGAGCTGCTGCACAAGGTCGCGCGTGAGAACCCGGACGTGCTCGAGGAGCCCAAGCCGCGCGTCGTCTTCACGGAGTTCGGCGACAGCACGCTGAACTTCGAGCTGCGCGTCTTCGTGACGGACCCCGAGCTCTTCCGCACGATCAGCCACCCGATCAACAACGCGATCGACCGCGAGTTCAAGGCGCACGGCATCGAGATCGCCTTCCCGCAGCGCGACCTGCACATCCGCTCCTCGGACGTGCCCATCCCGTACATCCCGCAGCAGGCGATCGTGCAGGACCCGGGCGGGCACCGGGTGTAGGGCGGGCGGCCGCCGGGCGGCGACGCACCGGCACCTCGCGGGACGGGCCGGGCCGCCGCACGCCGACCGCGCGACGGCCCGATCCTCCCGAAGCGCGCGGGATCAACCGCTCCCCGTCCGTTACCCTGGGACGCTCCACGCCGGGCCGCCCGCCGGCCCCGCTCCGCACCCGGACGAGGACCCCGAGAGCATGCACGCGATCCTGCTGGCCGCCGGACGCGGTCGTCGCCTGGAGGCCTCCGGCTGGCGGGACCCCAAGTGCCTGCTGCCGTTCCGGGACACGACGATCCTCGACAACATGCTCGACGCGCTCGTCGGGCGCGGGGTGACCGACGTGACGCTCGTCGTGGGCTACAGGCAGGAGCGCGTGCGCGAGGTCGTCGAGGCGCGCGGGGACGTGCGGCCGACCTGGGTCGAGAACCCGGACTACGAGACGACGAACACGATCAACTCGCTGTGGCGCGCGCGCGCGTCCATGGCGGACGACTTCCTCTACTTCAACGCCGACGTGCTCTTCCACCACGAGGTCGTGGGGCGGCTGCTCGCGGCGGACGGCAGCCGGCTCGCCGTCGACCACAAGAGCTGCGCGGAGGAGGAGGTCAAGGTCGTGCAGGACGCGAGCGGTCGCGTGCTCGAGATCGGCAAGAAGCTCGACCCCGCGCGCTGCGCCGGCGAGTTCATCGGCATCGCGAAGTTCGAGCGCGCCATGAACGCCGATTTCGTCGAGAGCCTGCGCCGGCACAACGAGGAGCTGGGCAACGTGAACCTCTTCTTCGAGGCGGCGCTGCACGACATCCTCGGCGCCCACGAGATCCGCGAGGTCGACGTGAGCGACCTGCCCGCGATCGAGATCGACTTCCCCGAGGACCTGAGCCAAGCCCGCGAGGAGATCGCGCCGCGCATCCTCGGTGAGGACGGCGGCGCGTCGGGCGAGCGGGGCGCGGCGTCGCGCGCGGCGACCGGCGACACCCGCGGCGCCTCCGCGGACGCCTCGGAGGCCTGACCCCCGTGACGACCGTCGCGTTCCGCGCCAAGCGGCCGATGAACTACGAGATGTTCCGGCCGTACCACGAGCGGCTGCGGCGCGACCCCGCGATGCGCGTGTTCCTCTACGGCAAGGCCGCCGGGCGCTCCGACACGAGCGTCTTCGACAAGGCCGGCGCGCTCCCCGCGACGCGCCGCCCGAACTGGATGGTGAAGTTCACGGCGCCCGACCTGCTCTACAGCGCCGACTTCCTGCTGCCCACGCGCCGCGCGAAGGCGAGCATCCAGATCTTCCACGGCGTGAGCATCAAGAACTACTTCCTCAACGAGCGCATCCACGACTACGACCACGTCTTCGCGACCGGGCCGTACATGATCCGGCGCTACGTGGAGCGCGGCTTCTTCGAGGCGGGCGACCCGAAGCTGCGGCACGTCGGCCTGCCCAAGACCGACCGCCTCACCGACGGCACGCTCGACCGCGCGCGCTTCCTCGAGGCGCAGGGGCTCGACCCCGCGCTGCCCACCGTGCTCTACGCGCCGAGCTGGGGCGACGAGAGCTCGCTCGACCGCATGGGCGAGGCGCTGCTGCGCGCGCTCGCGGGCTTCGACGGCAACGTGCTCGTCAAGCTGCACGACAACGCGTACGACCCGCGCTACGCGCAGCGCGACTGGCGCGCGCTCCTCGACGAGCTCGCCGGCCCGCGCTTCGCCGCGCCGGACGTGTCCGACGTCATCCCGTTCATGCAGGCGTCGGACCTCATGGTCACGGACATCTCGTCCGTCGCGTTCGAGTGGCTGCAGGTCGACCGGCCGCTCGTGTTCATGACGTTCCCGGACCAGCTCCGCCGCTGGGAGGGCAAGGCCGACCTCGACACCTGGGGGCGGCGCATCGGCGTCGAGTGCGACGACCCGGCCGCGCTGCTCGGCACGGTCGACGACGAGCTCGCGCACGCCGACCGCAAGGGCGACGTCCGCCGCGAGGCCTGCGCCGACATCTACTTCCACGTGGGCTGCTCGACGGACGCGGCCATGGAGGAGACCTACGCGATCCTCGGGCGGACCCCGCCGGCGGGGGTGGTCCGCGGGGCGGCGGCGGGGGCCTAGGCCCCCGGGACGAAGCGCCGCCGGGGGGCGGCGGCGCCCGCTCCGCCGTCCTGGCGGGCGACTCACCCGACCGCGGGGCGGGGGTTCTCCGGGGACGAACCCGGGACGAGCCGTCGACGAGCCGCTCCACGGGCCCCGGGCTGTGGACAACCCGGTGACTGCGAGCCCTCCGTGGAGAGGCCGAGCCCGATCCCGGCGGCGACTCGGGACCGCGGGGCCGATTCCGCGACTCTCCACGCCCGCGCGCCACGCGGTGCACAAGGCGGCCGCGCCCGGGCGCCGCGGACGGGCGCGGGGGTGTCCGGATTCTCCGGGGAGCCCGGTCGGCGGCCTCACGGGGGAACCGCCGGCCGGCGTCGCGGCCCAGGGAACACGTTCCCCCCGGGGCGAACCGACCGCGCCGTCACCTGTCCCCGGTGACGCCGCCGATCCCCGCCGCCCCGTCACCGGGGACACCGCCCCGCGCCGCCCCGCCCCGCCCCCGGCGACGCCGCCGTGCCCCGCCGCTCCGTCGCCCGTGACGCCGCCCCGCCTCGCCGCCCGGCCCCCGGATCCGCCGCGGCCGACCTGTAGAATCGCCGCCCATGTCGCCTCCTCCCCCCCGCCGGAACGCCCCGATCTTCGTCGTGGGGCACCCGCGCTCGGGCACGACGCTCCTGCGCCTCATCCTCAACGCGCACTCGCGGATCGTCATCCCGCCCGAGGCGCACGTCGCGAGCTTCCTGCGCCGCTGCGAGAAGACCTACGGCCCGCTCGTCGTCGAGGCGAACCGTCGTCGCGCCGTCGAGCGTCTCGTGGGCAAGCGCCGCATGCAGGAGTGGGGGTTCGAGGAGGAGGAGATGTACATGCGCGCGATGGAGGCCGACCCGCCGACGCCCGGCGGGGTCTTCGCGGCGCTCATGTCGCTGTGGACCGACAAGGAGCGCAAGCCGCGCTGGGGCGAGAAGACGCCCGGCACGTACCGCTTCCTGCCCGAGGTGAACACGTGGTTCCCCGACTGCCAGGTCGTGCACATCGTGCGCGACGGACGCGACGTCGCGGTGAGCTGCCTCACGCCGCCCTTCGCGGACCTCTACGACAAGGGCAACGTCTACGAGGTCGCCGTGCGCTGGCGCCACGCGATCCACTGCTGCCGGCGCGCGAAGCGCTTCCTCGGACCCGACCGCTTCTTCGAGCTGCGCTACGAGGACCTCACCGCCGACCCCGAGACGATGGCGCGCAAGCTCTGCGCGTTCCTCGGCGAGGAGTTCGAGGCGCCCATGCTCGACTACCACCGCTCGGCGACGAAGAACGTCGCGCGCGGCGACAGCTCGTTCCACCAGCGCACGAAGGAGGCCGTGAACCGCGGGCGCGTCGAGCGCTGGCGCACGGACGCGACGCCGGACTTCATCGCCGGCTTCGAGGGCGTCGCGGCGCGCGAGCTCCAGGACTTCGGCTACCCGCTCTCCGGCATCACGCCGCCCACGCGGCAGCAGGTGCGCATCCTCTACGAGCGGCTGCGGCCGCGGCGGCTCGTCAAGAACTACAGGCCGCCGGGGGGGCAGAGCGCCGAGAAGCGGCCGCCGGCGAAGCCGAAGACCGGCGACGACGAGGAGCGCGCGCGAGCCGCGGGCGGCTGAGCGCGGGGACGCCGCCGGGAGACCGGAGGACGACGCCCCCGGCGGGCGGCGGGGCCGCGGCGCGCGCGGCCCCGGGACGCGTCCCTACTTCACCTTGACGACGAGCGTGTAGTCGCCGCCCTCGGCGTCCGTGTTCTCGACGGTCAGGCGGTAGGTCCGGCCGTTGTTCACGAGGACCTTCTTCACGCTGGCCTTCGTGCCCGCCGCGTTGACCTTCTTGGGCTTGGGCGCCTCGAACTCCGGCGGCTCGTCGCCCGCGGCCGGCGCGTCGTCGAACGCGAAGTCCACGCGCGTGCCCTTGCGGCCCTTCACCGAGACGCTCAGGAGCTGACCCTCGCCGAGCTCGATGTCGACGTGGTGCTCCTCGAGCGAGCCGAGGAACGCGCCCTTCACCTTGAGCGCGAGGCCGCCCTCCGTCGCGTCGACGCGCCGCACGCCCACCGAGACCTGCCCGGTGATGCCGTGCGAGAGGAAGCCGCTCAGCAGTGCGCCGACGTTCTTGCCGGCCTTCTTCGAGCCGTCGTCGAGCGCGTCGGCCATCGCCTCGAAGCACGCGGTGTAGAACGCCTCGTAGGCGTCCTGCGCGTTCGCCGGCGTCACGACCGGGTAGCCGACCTCGGCGGTGCCCACGGGCCAGTCGGGGAGCGTGTCGAACACGAGCCGGTCGCTCGTCTTGGGCTTGAGCGCCTTGCGCGCGCGCCACAGCGCGGCGCCGAAGATCTCGCCCGCCGTGTGCTCCTGGGGCAGCAGCGTCGAGAAGCCGACGACGTCGAAGAGGTCGTCCTGGAGCGTGCGCGTGTTCGAGAGGTCGCGGATGGGCTCGCCCGTCGCGCCGGCCTCGACGCCGTGCACGCCGAAGACCTTGCCGATCTGCGGCGACTTGAGCATGGCGGCGGCGAAGTAGTCGGCGACCGCCTCGTTCACCGCGCGCGGCGGCTCGTCGAGCCCGGCCGCGGCCCACGGCACGCCTTCCTTGTCGACGACGCCGTGCACGTACTCGTGGCACACGACGCTCGGGTCGCGCGACATGTCGTCCATGGGGTCGCCGGTGTTCCCGCTGAACTCGCCGAACACGAAGTAGCCGGGGTCGTAGCCGCCCGCGCCGTCGCTGTCCGAGGAGGTGTAGAACGCGTTGGGGTAGCCGTCGCCGAAGTCGTCGTAGTTCACGAACGCGAGGATCGGGTAGTCGGCGGAGAACGGCCCGGCGACCTTCGTGAAGAACCTGCCCATGCGGTCGATCCACGCGTAGGTGTTCGCGTGGTCGAAGAGCTGGTGCTCGACGAAGGCGCTCCCGATGGTCGCGTACGACTCGTCGTCGAAGGTGTAGTCGTAGAGCGGCGAGATGATGATGAAGCCGTCGTCGTCCACGACCTGGCCGTAACGGCCGGTGAGCGAGCCGTCGGGCGCGTAGGTCGGCTGCACGTCCTCGATCGTGAGGTTGCCGAGGCCCGTGGGCGTGGCGAGCTTCTTGACCGCGTTCTTCACGCTCTTGTACGCGGCCGCCTTGCCCTTGCCGGTCTTGAAGGGCACGACGGTGTCGTCGTAGTGGAAGCCGCCGCCGGCGTGCACCGTGTCCTCGACCGTGCGCAGGAGGCGGCCCGTGCGGGCGTCGACCTCGAGGCGCAGCGGCACGAGCCCGCGGACGACGTGCACGACGTGCGCGAGCTCGACGCCGTCGGGCGTGAGGCGGGCGCGGCGCGAGACGGTGGGGTCCGCGCGCAGCCCGGCGCGCGCGTAGCCG
>JAUIEF010000088.1 GCA_030428785.1 bacterium | reverse complement strand
CGATATCCGTGGCCGTGGCAGCACCTTGGTTAAGGATGAAATTGGCATGCTTCGTAGATACACACGCGCCCCCAAAACCTCGACCTTTCAAGCCTGCCTTCTCGATCAAACGAGCTGCGAAATCGCCCGGCGGATTGCGGAACACCGAGCCACAACTCGGGCGTCCTAACGGTTGCGTCGCCCCGCGACGCACCAACAGAGCCCGTATACGTGCATGCAAAGCCTGCGGATCGCCGCCGGGTTCGAACCGCAGCGTAGCGCCCAAAAATGCCTCCGGCCCCGGGCTGCTCACTGTGCGATAGCCGACCCGGTATTCGCCCGGACTGCGTCGATGCCACACACCATCTCGATCAAGGGTCTCGAGCGCCTCGACCTGGCCGTCGCGGTAGGACGCGTAGTCGAAGTCGTCGATCGACGTCGCGTCGATGAGCGTCTGCGCGAGCGCGCGCTCGTCGTCGCCGAGCTCCTCCTCGGGGAGCATGTCGCGGAACTCGTCGCGCGCCTTGACCGATCTCGCGACCTGCAGCACGGACATGACGAGCAGGCCGTCGACCGGCTCGAGCTTCACGAGCTGCTCGCGTCCGGAGATGACGACCTTCGCGATCGCGCACACGGCGGCGTCGTGCATGCCGAGCGCGAGGAGCGCGTAGGGCTTGCCGCCCGCGGCGCCGTCCGGGAGCAGGTAGTACGCGCGGCCCGTGAGGTAGGCGGGGTCGACCTCGTCGCGCGGCACGAAGCCGTCGATGCGCACGGAGCGGTCTGAGCCGGGGCGCAGCTTCGCGAGCTCGTCCGGCTCGACGAGCACGTACTGGTCGGGCGCGTACTCGTACCCGCTCACGATCTCGTCGCTCTTGAGCTCGCCGTGCTCGGGGCAGGTCTTGAGGTACTTCACGCGCGCGTGGCACTCGCGGTGGAGCTGGTTGAGGCGCAGCTGCTGCGAGGTGTAGTTCGCGGTGTAGGCCTTCACCGGGACGGACACGAGGCTCAGCTTGAGGAAGCCCTTCCAGCTCGTGCGTGGCGCCATGGCGGGACTCCGGCCGGAGATGCGGGAGGGGGTGAGGCGACGACTCGTCGTCGGTCGTCGGCGTCGCGGGACTCGTCGGTGCGCGCGGGACGCGCGTCCGCGGTGCGGCTCACGGGAGGACCGGGAACCTACCACGGATCGGCACGATCCGGGGCGCACCTACCACGGATCGGAACGATCCGGGGCTCTTCAACCACGGAACCGACGAGCACGGAGCGACGGTCGACGCCGCGCCGCGAGGCGACACATCCCTCCCGTCGCATGGCACGGCGGCCGACCGGGGCCCCGGGACCGCCGGAACTCCCTCGATCGACCGCCTCGCGACGGATGCTTGAACGGGGATGGGGACGGAGGATCAGACGCCGACGCGGCGACGGCGGGGCGGGGGAGGCGCGTCGTCCGTGTCGGGGCGGGGGGCGCCCGGGTCCGCGCGCGGTCCGCGACCGCGGCGGTCGTCGACGGCGCCGCGACCCGGGCGGCCGGCGCCGGGGCCGCGCTCGGATCCGGAGTCGCGGCCGTAACCGGGACTGCGACCGAAGCCGGAACCGGAGCCGCGGCCGGGACCGCGACCGAAGCCGGAATCGGAGCCGCGGCCGGTGCCGAGACCGGAGCCGAGACCGGAGCCGGCACCGGGTCCGGTGCCGATCCCGAAGCCGCCGCCGGCACCGTCGCCCGGACCGAGTCCGTCTCCGCGTCCGCGGCCCGCGCGCTCGTCGCGGCGGTCGCGCCCGCCGTCGCGACCGCCGTCGCGCCGCCCCGCGCCGCGCTCGCTGCGCCGCTCCCGACGATCGGCGCGCCGCTCCCGTCGCTCCGCGCGCCGTTCGCGTCGGTCGGCGCGCCGTTCGCGCCGGTCGTCGCGTCGTGCGCGCCGGTCGTCGCGGCCCGCGCGACCGTCGTCCCGGTCCGCGTGGTCGTCGTCACGACCGGCGCGGTCGGTGTCACGGCCCGCGCGGCGCTCATCCCGTCCCGCGCGGCGCTCGTCGCGCATCGCGCGGCGCTCGTCACGATCCGCGCGCCGCTCGTCGCGTCGTGCGGCGCGCTCCGCGGCGTCCGTCCGCGCGGCGTCACCGGGTCGCGCCTCCGACCCGTCGCGCCGCCGCTCCACGGGTCGCGCACGCTCCGGGCGCACGTCGTCGGGTGCGCGTCGGGCCGCGCGCCGCGGGGCGTCGTCCGGTGCGACGGTCTGGGCGGCGAGGGGGAGCGCGGAGCCGCCGAGCAGGGCGGCGAGGAGCAGGAGTCGTGCGGAGGTCGTCATGGTCGGTGTCCCGTCGGGGGGGAGGGTCGGATCGCCGCGGACGCCCGAGGCGCCGGGTCCCGCGACGACGACCCCATGCTGCCGCGGCGTCCATGAGAGGGTCGTGAGCGCCGCGCGCCCGGGCGTCGCGTCGTCGATGCGCCACGCCCCGCACCCGCGGCGACCTCATCGTCCTCTCATGCCGCGCGGGCTCCACTGTCTAGACTGGCGGCCCGCGCCGTTCGCGCCCGCTCGCCTCACCCCCGACCCCGCCCATGCGCCTGCTCGTCGTCGAGGACTACCCGCCGCTGCGCGTCGCCGTCACGGAGGCGCTGCGCGAGGACGGCCACGCGGTGGACAGCGCCGTCGACGGCAAGGACGGCCTCGCCCGCGCGCTCACCGGCGACTACGACGTGCTCGTGCTCGACCTGCAGCTCCCGCACGTCGACGGGCTCGAGATCCTGCGCCGCGTGCGCGCGGCGGGGAAGCCGTGCCAGGTGCTCGTGCTCACGGCGCGCGATGCCGTGGAGGACCGCGTCGCCGGGCTGGACCTCGGCGCCGACGACTACCTCGTCAAGCCGTTCGCGATGGAGGAGCTGCTCGCCCGCGCGCGCGCGCTCGTGCGACGCGCCTACGGCCGCTCGTCGCCCGTCGTGCGCGTCGGGCACCTCGAGGTCGACACCGCCGCGCACGCCGTCTCGGTCGACGGCGCGCCGGTCGAGCTCACCGCGCGCGAGTACGCGCTCCTCGAGTACCTCGTGCTGCGCGCCGGCGAGGTCGTCTCGCGCACGGAGATCTGGGAGCACCTCTACGACGAGCGCTCGGACGCGACGAGCAACGTCGTCGACGTGTACGTCGGCTACCTGCGCAAGAAGCTCGAGCGCGAGGGCCGCCCGCCGCTCATCCGGACGCGGCGCGGCGAGGGCTACGTGCTCGCGGGGCCCGACGCGTGAGCTCGCTGCGCGGTCGCCTGCTCGTCGGCCTGCTGCTCGGCATCACGGCCTTCCTCGGCGCGACGGGCGTCGCCGTGCACCGCATCGTCGAGACGCGCCTCGACGACGCGCTCGACACGACGCTCCAGGCCGTGCTCCTCTCGGCGGTGGACGACGTCGCGCGCCAGGAGGGCCGCTCCGAGCGTCGCGAGTCGCGGCGCTGGCCGCGTCGCCGCTCGTTCCTCGGCTGGATGCTCCCCGAGGACGACGACGTGCTCTTCCAGGCGTGGGGGCGCGGCGGCGACGTGCTCATGCGCTCGGAGGCGCTGGGCGACGCGGACCTGCCGCGGCCGCCGTCGTCGCTCGAGCCGGTGCCGCTGGGCGACGTCTCCGGCGCCGCGCCGCGTCGCGCGGACGTCGTCCTCGACGACGGGACGCCGGCGCGCGTCCTCTCGTTGAGCGTGCTGCTCCCGGAGCGCCCGCGCGGGAGCCGGCGTCCGCCCCGCGGGCCGGGCGGTCGGCTCCTGCGTCGCGCGCTCGACCGGGCGACCGGCGCGACCGGCGAGGACGACCCCGCGGGCGACGGTGCCGACGACCCGGGCGCGGCCGACGCGTCGCCCCGCGCCGCGGACGACGAGCTCCTGCGCGACGACCCGCCCTTCGCGCCGGGCTCCGATCGACCGCCCCTCGCGCCCGCCGACGACGTCGTCGCCGAGCGGCCGCCCGCGCGCGTGGACGTCGTCGTCGCGCACGACACGACCGGGCTCGTCGAGACGCTCGCCGAGCTGCGCGGGCTGCTGCTGCTCGGCTGGCTCGTGTCGAGCGCCGGCTGCGCGGGCATCGTCTCGTGGATCGTGCACCGCGGGCTGCGTCCGCTCGACCGGCTGCGCGAGCAGATGGGGAGGCATCCGGGCGACGACCCGGACCGACGCTTCGACCTCGACGAGGCGCCGCGCGAGCTCGCGCCGGTCGTCGAGCAGCTCAACGCGCTCATGGCGCGCATCGGCGAAGCGTTCGGGCGCGAGCAGCAGTTCGCGTCCGCGGCGGCGCACGAGCTGCGCACGCCGCTCGCCGGACTGCGCACGACGCTCGAGCTCGCGCTGTCGCGGCCGCGCGAGGCGGACGCGTGGAAGCGCTCCGCCGAGCAGTCGCTCGCGATCGCGCTCGAGATGCAGGCGCTCGTCGAGACGCTGCTCGACCTCGCGCGGGTCGGCGCGGACGCCGGGCGGCCGACGGAGCCCGTCGACGTCGCGGCGCTCGTGCGCGGGGCGTGGGCCGCGCGCGAGGCGGAGGCCGCGGCGCGGGGGCTCTCGCTGCGCGCGACGCCGGAGGGGGCGTGGGCCGCGCGCTCGGACCCCGTGCTCCTGCGCCGCCTCGTCGAGAACCTCGTCGACAACGCGGTGGCGCACGCCGACGCGGGGTCGACGGTCGAGGCGACGTGGGGCGACGGCGCGCTCGTCGTCGCGAACGCGGCGAGCGACGCGCCGGCCGACGTGGCGGA
Source organism: bacterium (assembly GCA_030428785.1). Classification (GTDB taxonomy): domain Bacteria; phylum Planctomycetota; class B15-G4; order B15-G4; family B15-G4; genus JAUIEF01. The sequence continues at coordinate 16,011 of JAUIEF010000088.1, read as the reverse complement.
GCGTGCGTTCGAGGCCTTCTGGCGCGCGGACGCCGCGCGCTCGGCGACGGGCCGCCACGCGGGGCTCGGGCTCGCCCTCTGCCGCCGCGTCGCCGACGCGCTGGGCGCGGGGCTCGACGCGTCGCTCGAGGACGGGACGTTCCGCGTCGTGCTGCGGCTCGCCTGACGCGCGCGGCGCGCACGACGCATCCGTCACGCCGCCGCGCGCGCCCCGACCGTCACTCCGCCGACGGGCACCGCGCGCGCACCGGGCACGCCTCGCAACGCGGCCGCGTGTTCCTGCACAGCGTGCGGCCGTGCTCCTGGAGCAGGAGGTGCGCCTCGACGAGCTTCGCCGGCGTCGACGGCAGCTGCTCCTCGACGGCGGCGTTCACCGCGCGCCAGGTCTTCGCGTAGGCGCCCTTGTCCTCGCCGAAGCCCGTGCGCAGGAGGACGCGCAGGATGTTGCTGTCCGGCGCGAGCCCGCGCAGCCGCCCGTTGAAGAGCAGCACGCGCTCGGCGCCCGGGTCGCCGAAGCCGGGGAACCGCTTGAGCACGCGCTTCGCGCGCGGCGGGTCCTCGCGCACGAGGCGGCGCAGCTCGTCGAGCCCGACCTCGAGCGCCGTCTCGCACGCCTTGTGGATCTTCGCCGCGCGGTTCCCGGGGTGCATGCCGCCGTCGCGGATCAGGTCGGCGAGCGCCGCTCCCGGCACGGCGAGCAGCGCCTCGGGGTCGAGGCCCGTGGCCTCCTCGAGCCGCTCGAGCACCGCGTCGCGCCGCGCGTCGTCCACGAGGTACGCCGCGCACTCGCGGAGCGCCATCTCGAAGGGGTCCGTGCGCGCCGGCTTGCCGGGCCTCCCGTACTGCTTCCGCAGGGCGGCGACGAGGTCGGCGAGGTCGAGGGCGGCGGGCACGGGACGACCGTACCACCGACGCGCCGTGCGCGGGCGCGGCGGGGCGACGACGCGTGACGGCCCGCGTCGGACCCGCCCGGCGGCGCCGCGCTCCCCGCGGGCGGCGCCGTCCGTTAGGGTCTCCGCCCATGGCCGACCTCGCCCTCGTGACCTGCGACGACTTCGCCGACCTCGACGTCGACGAGCGCCTCGTCCTCCCCGCGCTCGCGGCGCGCGGCGTCGACGTGCGCGTCGTGCGCTGGACGGACGGCCTCGACGCGCTGGGCGGCGTCGGCGCCGTCGTCCCGCGGAGCTGCTGGGACTACCACGAACGCCCGGACGCCTTCGCCGCCTGGATCGACGGGCTGCGCACGCTCGACGTCCCCGTCTGGAACCCGCCGCACGTCCTCCGCTGGAACCTCGACAAGCGGCACCTGCTCGAGCTCGAGGAGGCGGGGCACCGCGTGCTCTCCGGGCGCCGCGTGCCCGCGGGGAGCGGCGCGTCCCTCGCGGACCTGCTCGCCGACGCCGGCTGGGAGGAGGCGGTCGTGAAGCCCGCGGTGTCGCTCGGCGGCTGGGAGACGCGGCGCGTCGCCGCGCCCGTCGACGCGGAGACGTCGGCCTGGTGGTCGGCGCTCTCCGCGACGCACGACCTCCTCGTGCAGCGCTTCGCCCACGAGGTGGTCGAGGAGGGCGAGTGGTCGCTCGTGTTCCTCGCCGGCGCGTTCAGCCACGCCGTGCTCAAGACGCCGGGCGCCGGCGAGTTCCGCGTGCACGAGGAGTTCGGCGGCGGCAAGCGGCGCGTCGACCCGCCGCTCGCGCTCGTCGAGACGGCGGCCGCGATCCTCGACGACTGCCCCGGGCCGCACCTCCCCGGGCCGCACCTCTACGGGCGCGTCGACGGCGTGCGGCCCGCCGACGCGCCCGACGACTTCGAGCTCATGGAGGTCGAGCTGCTCGACCCGTCGCTCTACCTCGAGCAGGCCCCCGACGCCGTCGAGCGCTGGGCGGACCGGCTCGCGAAGCTCGTGCGCTGACGCGCCGCCGTCAGCCCTCGGCGGCGGCCGCGGCCTCGTCGGCCTGGCGGATGAGCATCGTGTCCACGTCCGGCAGCATCTTCTTGAGCGCGTCGTCGAGCGCGAGGCGCAGGATCTTGCCGTGGTCGCCCTCGTTGATCTTCAAGTCGGCGTCGGCGTTCGCGCGCACGCCGAGGATCTGCACGCCGAGCGCGCTCGCCGTGTCCGTGCGGTTGAACTCGCTGAACCGCGCCGCGACGACCTCGCCCGACACGGGGTCCACGAGCCGCAGGTCGACGCCGCAGTCGGTGGAGATCTCGACGTCCTCCTTCTGGACGTCACCGAGGCCGAACACGCCCGCGACGTTCGCGAGGCCGAAGCCCGAGCCCGTCTTGGAGGTCTTGATGCGGAAGTTCGTGACCTTGCCCAGCAGCAGGTAGTCGATGCCCTGGATCTCGCCCGACGCGGCGAGCTCCGCGTCCTTCACGACGCCGGCGAGCTTCTGCTCGTCGAGCAGCTTGTCGAGCTGCGCGCGCTCCACGACGCGGAAGCGCTGCGTGTTCACCATGAGCGTGCTGAGCTGGTCGGCGGCGAGCGTGTTCATGTTCGCCGAGGCGTTCGCGCCCGAGACGGTGAACTGCGGGACGCCGACGCGCGGCCGCGTGATGCCGCCCGGCGGCGGCGGGTAGATCCCGACGTCGGCGACGAGGGAGCCGCGGCCCGCCGACTCGCCGGTCGAGGCGCAGGCGGCGACGAGCAGGGCGGCGAGCCCGAGGGTCAGGACGGAGCGGATGCGTGCGATGGACATGGGTGGATCTCCCCGGTGGATGCCCGGTGTGCGAGGTTCGGATGCCGGCCCGGATGATAAGGCGTGGAGACCCTCAATCCAGCGTCACGAGGTGCGTCGTGACGTCGAGGTCGTCCGCGCCGACGTGCACGGCGCGCTCGGCCCGGTCGCCGTCGTCGCCCTCGACCGCGACGACCCAGTCGCCGGCGGGCACGCCCTCGAACGCGTAGCGACCGCCGGACGCGTTCGTCGAGCGCTCGCGCTTCCCGGCGGGCGTCCGCAGCTCGACGGTCACGCCGTCGAGCGGCTCCTCGGAGCTGCCCTCGACGACCTGGCCGTGGAGCGTCGCGCCGCGCCGGACGTGGAGCGTGACCCGGTCGGGCACGCCCGTGTCCCCGAGGCGCACCGTCTCCGGCTCGCCGGGGATCCAGGGCCCGCCGCCCGCGTCGACCTGCCAGCGCCCGGGCGAGAGGTGGCGCAGCACGAAGCGTCCCTCGGCGTCCGTGACGGCCGGCGTCCCCGACACGCCGAAGAGCGACGAGGCCGCCGGCCCCGACGACGTGCGCGTGCTGTTCCCGTCCGAGACGGTGATCGAGACGTTGCCGCCGCCGAGCAGCCCGGAGAGGAAGCCGCCGCCGCCCTCGTCGTCCTCCTGCTCGGGCTCGTCGGGCAGCCGGACGACCGTCACGGGGACGCCCGCCGCGCCGACGCCGACGCGGTCGTCGAGCACGCGGCCCGCGAGCGTCGTGCCGCCGAACGCGAGCTCGACCTCCTCGTCGGCGCGCGCGGCGAGCTCCACCTCGACCTCCACCGTGTGCGCGGCGCCCGGCGCGCTCGCCGTGAGCTTGTAGGCGCCCGGCTCGAGCTCGCCGAAATCCACGAGGCCGTCCGCGTCCGTGCGCTCGATGCGCCCCGAGAGCGAGAGGTCGAGCCCGAAGAGCGAGTTGCCCGCGTCGCCGACGGAGACGTCCGCGCCCTCGACGGGCCGGCCGCCGGCGGTGACGCGCGCGCGGAGCCGGCCGAGGCCCTCGCGCACGAAGTCGACGCGCGACTCCTCGCGCGCCGCGACCGCCGTGCGCTTCGTGCGGCCGTCGTCGTCCGAGGGCACGCCGAGGATCGACCCGATGTTCAGCGAGATGGGGGAGGCCGACTGCTTGCGCAGCGTGACGTCGTAGTCGCCGGGGCGCAGGCCGAGGACCTCGTAGCGGCCGTCCGCGCCGGTCTTCACGCTGCGCACCTCGTCGGTGCCGGCGCCGAAGGACGCGGCGAGGTCGCGGGCGAGGCGCTCCTGGATGCCGTCCGGCCCGAGCGCGAGCCCGGGCAGCACGCGCGCGACCTGCACGCGCGCGCCGCGCACGGGCGCGCCGTCCGACTCCGTGACGACGCCGACGACGGCACCGCCCGCGGGCGCGACGAGCTCGAGGTCCTCGACGTGCTCCCCGGCCGCGAGGGTCAGCGCGAGCGGCTCGCCGGGGACGTGGCCGTCGGCCGTCGCGACGAGCTCCCACGCGCCGGCGCCGAGGCGCTCGAGGCGGAAGCGACCGTCGTCGTCGGCGACGGCCTCGAGCGTCTCGCCGCCCGCGACCGCCTCGAGCGCGGGGCTCCCGTCCGGGCGCGTCGTCACGCGCGCGCTCGACGACATGCGGACGTCGCCCGAGCCGATGTCGAGGCCGCCGTCGTCGGCGCCCGGGACGCGCGCCGTGACCGTCGCGCCGGGCAGCGTCGCGCCGCGGTCGTCGACGACGACGCCCTCCACGAGCGACTCGCGCTCGAGGAGGACGGTGAACGCCTGCCGCGCGTCGCCGACGACGGCGGGTGCGCGGGTGCGGCTCGTCGCGTGGCCCTCCGCGCGCACGACGAGCTCCGTGCCCTCGCGCCCGGCGCCCGCCACGAGGAACACGCCCGTGCCCGGCGCGTCCTCGTCGAGAGGGGCGTCGGCCGCCGCGTCCCAGGGCACCGTCTCGAGGTGCTCCTCGTCGTCGACGCGCTCGGCGTCGAGCTCCGCGCCTGCGAGCGGCGATCCGTCCGCGGCGCCGACCACCGTGACGAGCAGGCCGCCGAGCCGGTGCACGACGAGCCGCACGTCGCGGCGCCCGGCGTCGACGGTCGTCGTCGCGCGGCTCCAGCCCGTGTCGTCGCCGCCGGCGCTCACCTCGTGGCGCGCGGTCGAGAGGCCGTCGAACAGGAAGCGCCCGCGCGCGTCGGTGTCCGTGCGCGTCTGCAGGTCGCCGACGAGCAGCCGCAGCGAGAGGGTCTCGAGCGCGTCCATGCCGGAGCCCTGCTCCGCCGTCGCCTCGACGCGCAGCTCCGGCACGGGGTCGCCCTCGCCGTCGACGACGACGCCCGCGACGACCGCGCCGTCCGGCAGCGCGACGTCGCCCACGTCCGTGACGAGCCCGGGCTCGACATCGACGTCGCCCACGACGGTGAGCGGGTGCCCGGCCCCGTGCACGGCGAGGTCGTACGCGCCCGGCCGCACGCCGCCCAGCACGAAGCGGCCGTCGTCGCCGGACTCGCCGCTCGTGAGCGCCTGGTCCGCGCCGCCGAGCACCATGGAGAGCATGTCGCCCAGGCCGGCGGCGCGCTGGTCGCGCGGGCGCACGGCGAGCACCGCGCCGCCCACGACGCCGTCGCGCCCGAGCACGCGCCCGACGATGCGGCCGGCCGGGTCGAGCACGAGGTCGCCCGCGTCGACCTCGCCCTCGTGGAGCGGCGGCAGCGGGTACTCGTCGGAGACGAAGCCCGGGTGCTGCACGAGCAGGCGCGCGTCGCCCATGAGGTCGCCGACGATGGCGGGCAGCTCGTCGTCGGCGTCGTCGGGGAGCGGCGCGTCGATGCGGAAGCGGCCCTCGGCGTCCGAGCGGTCGCGCCCGATGCCCCACTCGATCTCCGCGCCGTCCGGCATGTCGATCTGACGGAACGCCATGGTCGCGATGGCGGGCGCCATGCCGTCGGACAACGCGACGAGCGCGCCCTCGACGGGGCGGCCGTCGCGCGAGAGCAGGCGGCCCGTGACGACGACGCGCGGGCCGGGCTCCTCTTCCGCGCCGTCGAGCGGGACGAGCGTCGCGTCCACGGGGACGTCGGGCGCGGCGGACGGCGCGAGCGCTTCGGGTGTCGACGGGTCCGACGCGCCGGCGAGCGGGGGCGGCGTCGCCGTGCCGGTCCGCGAACCGTCGCGCGGGGTCACGACGCTCGGCGCGGCGCGGCCGTCGTCGCCGCCGTCCTCGACGAGGAGGAACGCGACGCCCGCCACGACGACGACGAGGACGAGCAGCAGCAGCCAGCGCGACGACGTGCCCATGCGGTTCCTCCCGGAGACGCGGTGCATTGGACCACGGAGCCCGCGCGCGGGGCACGGCGCGACGACGGCGTCCGGCCGCCGCGCGTCGACGACACCCGTCGTCGGTCTGCGCGAGCCGGGCGCCCGTCGAGCGACGGTCTCGCCCGGACGTCCGCGCGGGTATCCTCCCCGGCCCATGGCCGCGCTCCTCTCCCTCCGCGACATCCACCGCACGCTCGGCGAGCGCCGCCTCTTCCGCGGCGTGTCCCTGGTGATCCGCGATCGCGAGCGGATCGGCTTGCTCGGCCCGAACGGCTGCGGCAAGTCGACGCTGCTGCGCATCGCGGCCGGCCTCGAGCTCCCGGACGACGGCGAGCGCACGCCGCGCCGCGGGCTGCGCCTCGGCTACCTCGAGCAGCGGCCCGAGCTGCCGCCGGGCGCGACGCTGCGCGAGGCCGTGCGCGCCGGGCTCGAGGGACGCGAGGAGGTGCTCGACGAGCTCGGTCGCGTGCACGCCGCGCTCGAGGCGCCGTGCGCCGCGCCCGCGGAGGTCGACCGGCTGCTCGCGGAGCAGACGCGGCTCGAGGACCGCCTCGAGGAGCTGGGTGGTCACGCCGTCGACCACCGCGTCGACGCGCTGCTCGCGGGGCTCGGGCTGCCCGACCCGACGCGTCGCTGCGACGCGCTCTCCGGCGGCGAGGCGCGCCGCGCCGCGCTCGCGCGCCTGCTGCTCGCCGAGCCCGAGCTGCTGCTGCTCGACGAGCCGACGAACCACCTCGACGCGGAGACCGTCGACTGGCTCGAGGACCACCTGCTCGCGTCGCGCACGGCGCTGCTCATGGTGACGCACGACCGCTACGTGCTCGACCGCGTCGTGCAGCGCATCGTCGAGCTCGACAAGGGCGAGGCGCACGAGTACGAGGGCGGCTACGGCGACTACCTCGTCGCCCGCGCGGAGCGGCTCGAGGGCGAGCGGCGCACGGAGGTCGCGCGGCGCAACCTCCTGCGGCGCGAGACCGCGTGGATGCGGCGCGGCCCGCCGGCGCGCAGCACGAAGGCGAGCGCGCGCATCGACCGGTACCACGCGCTCGTCGACGCGGCGCCCGAGCGCGACGCGGACGAGCTCGCGTTCCGCCTGCCGCCCGGCCCGCGCCTCGGCACGAAGGTGCTCGCCGCGCACGGGCTGCGGAAGGCGTGGGGCGAGACCGTCGTGCTCGACGGGCTGGACCTCGAGCTCGGTCCCGGCGAGCGGCTCGGCGTCATCGGCCCGAACGGCGCCGGCAAGTCGACGCTCCTGCGGCTGCTCGAGGGCACGCTCGCGCCGGACGCGGGATCGGTCGTCGCGGGCGAGACGGTCGTCTTCGCGAGCATCGACCAGCACCGCACGGAGCTCGACGAGACGAGGACCGTCGCGCAGGAGGTCGCCGGCTCGGGCGGGCACGTGCGCGTCGGCGAGGAGCTGCGCCGCGTCGAGTCCTTCCTCGACCAGTTCCTGTTCCCCGGCGAGCAGAAGCACGCGCTCGTCGGGACGCTGAGCGGCGGCGAGCGGAACCGCGTGCTCCTCGCGAAGCTCCTGTGCGCGGGCGGCAACGTCCTGCTGCTCGACGAGCCGACGAACGACCTCGACCTCATGACGCTGCGCGCGCTCGAGGAGGCGCTCGTCGCGTTCCCGGGGACGGTGGTCGTCGTGAGCCACGACCGCTACTTCCTCGACCGCGTCGCGACGCGCGTGCTGCACCTCGACGGCGAGGGGCACGGCCGGCTCGACGCCTGCGACGTGAGCGCGCTGCTCGAGCGCATGGCGGCGGAGCGCGCCGAGCGCGCGCGGCGCGAGGGCGGCGCGTCGGGCGGCACGCGGCGGCCGACGGACGGGAGCGCGGGGCGCGGACCGGCCGGCGCGCGCGCGTCGGGTGACGGCGCGCCGCCCGCGGGCGACGGCGCGCGGCGTCGCCTCAGCAACTGGGAGCAGAAGGAGTACGACGCGTTGCCCGAGCGGCTCGCGGCGGCCGAGGCGCTGCTCGCCGACCTCGACGCGCAGCTCGCGACCGCGGCGCTCTACACGGGGCCGGTCGAGGAGCGGCGCCGGGTCGAGGCGGCGCGCGCGGAGGCCGCCGCCGCCGTCGATGCGCTCTACGCCCGCTGGGAGGAGCTCGAGGAGCGCGCGGACTGACCGGCGCGTCGGCGCGGGCGCGCGCCGGCCCCGACCGCCGGGCGACGTCGGCTCCGGGCGAGGCGGCCTTCAGCGGGGAGCCGGAGCGGGTCGATGGAGAGGCGTTCGTCCATCCCCCCGAGCCCCGCATGAGCCCCCGTCGCGCGCGCCGCCCCACGACCGCTCCGGCCCTCGCGGTCGGCGTGCTCGCCGCGCTGCTCCTCGCGTCCGCGGGAGCCCGGGCGCAGCTCGCGCCCGTCCTGCTCGGCGAGCCGGGCGGCCCGCTCGACCTCTGGGTCGTGCGTCCCGGCGGCGACGCGCTGCCCGTCGCGCAGGGCGTCGAGCTCCTCCCGGTCGGCCTCGCGGGCGTGCCCGTCCGCGACCGCCTGCGGCAGGGGCTGCCCGTCGCGCTGGGCGAGGGCACGTCGACGCCGCGCGTCGCGGTCCCGGGCGTCGGCGCGCTCTACCGCGTGCGCCTCGCGTCGGGCATGACGGGGCTCGTGCTCGTGGGTGTGAACGGCCGCCCGCGCCTTCTCCTGCGCGTCGCGGACGTCGGCGGCGTGCCCGCGCTCGCGGAGCGGCTGTTCGTCGGGCCGGGCGGCGCGTGGGTCCTCGTCGCGACGTCCCTGCCCGCGGGCGGCGACGTGCTGCGCGTCGACCTCGCGAGCGGCGCGCGCGACGTGCTCACCTCCGCGACCCCGCCGCTCGACGTCGACGACGTCTCGCTGCGGTCGTCCGCGCACGGCACGTGGTTCACCGCCGACGGCGAGCTCTTCCGTGTCGACGGGGCGGGCGCCGCGACCGCCGTGCGCATCCCGGAGGACGAGTCGCCGTGGGCGCTGCCCGAGCTCGCGCTCGACGCCTCCGGGCGCTTCGTCGCGGTCGTCGTGACGCGGTCGTCGGCGGGCAACGGCGTCGAGGACGACGTCGACAAGCGCACGCTCTGGCGCGTGCCGGTCGCCGGCCCGCCGCTCGAGGTCGGCAAGGGCAAGGGCGACTACCCGACGCCCTGCTACGACCACCCGCGCGGGCCGTTCCTCTCGCTGAGCGACGACGGCAGCCACGCCGCCTTCCGTCGCACCGAGAACACGCAGGAGCTCTTCCTGCGTCGCCTCGATCCCCTCGACGACGAGACGCACATCACCGAGGCGCCGACGTTCTACAACTACATCGACAACGTCGGCGTGCTGGGCTTCCTCGACGAGCGGACGCTCTTCTTCGCCGCGGGGGACACGCTCGTGAGCGGGCAGGCGGCGGACGTCATGATCGGCGCGGGCGAGCTCTACGCCGGGCGGCTCGACCCGACGGGCGACCCCGACATGCTCAACGTCTCCGCGACGAGCGGCCTGCTCACGCCGCCCTTCGAGGCGCCGGGCACGGTGCACCTGCTCGAGGCGACGCTCTCGCCGTCGGGCGCGCACCTGCTCACGGCGGCGCAGGCGCTCGACGGACGCGCCGCCGGCACGCACGCGCTCGACGCGGTGCGCTACACGGACGCCGTGAGCGGCGTGACCCCGCTGCTCGACGGGCTGCTCGACCCGCCGCGGCTCGTGGCGGCGGGAGCGCACGTGCTCGTCGAGTCGCGTCGGCTCGACGCGACCGCGCCGGGCGGCGTCGCGCGCGACCTCCATCTGCTCGACGAGGACGGCGCCGCGCCGGCGCTGCGGCTCGTCGCGACGGTGCCCGCCGGCATCGCGTTCGACCGGTTCGTCGTCGCGCCGGCCGGCGACCGCACGGCCCTCGTCGCGCGTACGGCCGCCGGTGACGAGCAGCTGCTCGTCGTCGACCACGCGAGCGGCGTCGTGACGGCCGTGGGCCCCTCGACCGGCCTCGTGTCGCCGGGGGTCGGGTTCTCCGCCGACGGCGTCCTGCACTTCGGGTTCGGCGCGACGCCCGCCGCGTTCAGCTTCGGCTGGGCGCTCGACGGCGCGACGGCCGGCCCGTCGGCGCTGCCCGTCGCGTGGGGCGTCCCGCTCCCGTACTGAGCGCGCGTCAGCGCAGCCGCACGGCGAGCACGTTCGACGCGCGACGCGCGGCGTCGACGCCGGGGAACACGGCCTGCACGGCGAGGTCGACCGGCCCCCTGGGGCGCGCGGGGAGCTGCGCGCGCAGCTCGACGCGGCCGTCGGCGTCGGCGGTCACCGGCAGCGATCGCGGGCGCGGCAGCTCGACGAGGCCGTCCGCGAAGCGCGGCGTGCGCGGCGCGCGGTCCACGACGAGGAAGCCCGCGGCGCCGGGCGGCGCGCCCGTCACGGTGAGCGCGAGCTCGCCGCCCGGGCCCGGGACGCCGCCGCCGGAGAGCGCGGGCGCGTCCTCCGAGGCGGCGGCCCCGCCGCCCAGGTCGAGGAACGGCTGCGGCGGGTCGAGCGTCTCCATGATCGACGCCAGGTCCTCGTGCGCGACGGCGGCGTCGCCCACGACCCCGCCGGGCGCGGCGAGGAGGTCCGCCGTCTCGAAGGGGTCGGCGACGAGGTCGTAGAGCTCCTCGGCGATGACCGCGTCGTCGTGGTCGAGGGTCTGGATGAGCTTGAAGCGCGCGTCGCGCATCGCGCGGCGCGAGCTCGCGGGGAGCGGGCCGTTCGGCAGGAAGCGCTCCGTGTAGACCCACTGGCGCAGCGACGTGCGGCCCGGGTCCGTGAGGTACGGGACGATCGTCACGGAGTCCTGCGGCGGGTCGTACGGCACGGGCGTCGGCCGCGCGCTCAGGTCGAGCACCGTCGCGAAGAGGTCCGTGCCGTTCACGAGCCCCGCGCACTCCGCGCCCCGCACGACGCCGGGGCCGCTCACGATGAGCGGCACGTTGACGCCGCCCTCGTAGACGGTGTTCTTGGCGTGCTTGGGATCCTGCGGCGGGGTCGTCACGAGCGCCGGCGCGCCGTTGTCGCCGACGAAGATCACGTAGGTGTCGTCCCGCACGCCGGGCGGCAGGCTCGACAGGAAGCGCCCGATCTCCGTGTCCATCGCCTCGATCATCGCGTACATCGCGAGCGGCAGGTCGTCGGAGACGTCGGTCGGCAGCGCGTACGAGTGCAGCTCCCGCGGCGGCGCGTGGTAGGGCGCGTGCGGCGCGTGGAACGCGAGGAACACGAACCACGGCGCGTTGTCCGCCTCGTGCACGAAGCGCAGCGCGTCGTCGACCGTCTCCGACGTCGCGTACCGCTCCGACTGCAGGAGCGTGCCGTCGACGACCTTCTCCCAGTCGTAGTAGGCGTCGCTCACCACGCCGTCGAGGTTCTTCATCGTGCCGAGGAAGCGGTCGAACCCGAACTCGAGCGGGTGACGCCGGTCCTTCCCGAGCCGGCTCGCGAGGTGCCACTTGCCGAAGAAGCCCGTGCGGTACCGCGCGTCGAGCGCGGCCGGGATCATGACCTCGTCCGTCGAGAGCTCGAACGGGCTCGAGGTGTAGGCGATGGCGATGCCGACGCCCGTGCGGAACGCGTAGCGGCCGGTGAGGATCGCCGCGCGCGTGGGGGAGCAGCCCGGGTTGACCCAGCAGTTCCGGAAGAGCACGCCGTCGGCGGCGAGCTGGTCGAGCACGGGCGTGTTCGGCGGGTCCGGGTGCTCGCCGTAGGCCGCGACGTGCTCGACGCCCATGTCGTCGGCGAGGATGAGCACGATGTTCGGCGGCTTCTCCCGCGAGGCCTCGCCCGCGACCGCGAGCTGGGCGGCGGCCGGGAGCGCGAGCGCGAGGAGCGCGAGGAGGACGGCGGCGGGGGCGCGCGGCCGGAGGAGCGCGCGGGTGCCGGGCCGGCCGGTGAGGGGGGCGCGGGCGACGGGCATGGACCCGATTATGCCCGTCGGGAGATGAGGTCACGACGAGCGCGCCGTGCGCCGCGCGTGAGGCGGGACCCACGACGGCGGGTCCCGCCGCGTACGCGTCAGGTCGAGAGCAGCACGACGAGCGCCATCGCGAGGTAGGAGACCCAGGCCACGGAGGCCCGGCGGGGCGGGGCGGAGAGGGTGGTCATGACGCACCTCCCGGGATCGAGAACACATGATCTATGAGTCAGTTTACATCGGTTCGCGGGGTGTGCACGGCGGCGCCCGTGCCGGCCGGGGTCCCGGCGGGGGACCCCGCGACCGCCGTGCGCCCGCAGGGCTCGACTCGGGCGGGGGGGATTGCTCCGATGGCCCCATGACCCCGACGACCCCGCGCCCCGCGCGCTCCCCGCGGCCCGACCGCGCGTCGAGCGCCCGTCCCGCCGCCCGCTCCGGGCGCCGGCCCGACCCCGACCGCCCCGACGGCCCGCGGCGCCTCGCGGCCGCCGTCCTCCTCGGTCTCCTCGCGGCCTGCGGCGACGGCGAGCCCGGCGCCGGCGAGCCGACCGCCGCCGACGCGCCCGTCGCCGACGAGGCGACGACGCGCCTCGTGGCCCGCGCCCGCGCCGCCGCGCACTTCGCCGAGGGCCGCTGGCGCCAGGCGCGCGAGGAGCTCGCCCCGCTCGTCGCCGCCGACGACGCCGTGGCCCGCGACCTCCTCGACGCCGCCTGCGTGGAGCTCGAGGAGTTCCGCCTCGACGAGGCGCGCGCGTTCCTCGACCGCATCGGCGACGTGCTCGACGACGACCCGCGCTACCACTGGGCGCGCTTCCGCCTCGCGCGCCACGACGGCGAGCCGGAGAAGGCGCTCGAGCACGTGCAGCGCGCGCACGAACTCGTGCCGGACAGCTACCCGACGCAGCACGAGCTCGCGGCGCTGCTCTCCGACATGCGTCGCGACGACGAGGCCGAGGTGCACCTGCGGCAGCTCATGGCGCGCGGCGAGTCCTTCGGCGGGAGCTGGTACCCGAGCGCGGTCTACAAGTACTCGCGGCTGCTCGTCGCGCGCGGCGAGATCGAGGAGTACAAGCGCTGGGCCGCGCTCAAGGACGAGCTCGAGGAGCGCGGCATCAAGCCGCCGCAGGCGGAGGAGGCGGAGCGCGGCGACCTGGGGTTGCTGCCCGCGCCGCCGCCCGAGCCGCGGGACGTCGCCGCGTCCGAGCCGTTGCGCGGCGCGCTCGCGGAGCGCTCGCGCACGCCGGGCGTCGCGTCCGGCGGGATGGCGCCCGTGACGCTCGCGCTCCCCGCGACGACGAGCGCGGACGTGCTCCGCGAGGGCACCATCGAGGTGCGGCGCGCGTCCTTCGCCGAGCCGGCGCTGCTCCTCTGGGGCGACGCGCTGCAGCTCGCGCGCCCGTCAGGCGATGGCTGGGACGTGGAGACGCTGCTGGATGGTGAGGTGACCGCCGCGGCCGCCTTCGACGTGGACCTCGACGGCGGCATCCCGGAGAGCGACGGGAGCGCGCCGGAGATCGCCGGCGACCTCGACCTCGTCGTCGCGCGCTCGGACCGCCTCGACGTGCTCGTGAACGGGCGCGTCGTCGGCTGCGTGGCCTCGGGCGAGGACCGCTGGCCGGACAGCGTCACGGTCCTGCAGCGCGCGGGCGCCGTGTCGCAGCTCCTGCCCGTCGACTTCGACCACGACGGCGACACGGACCTCGCCGTCGCGTCCGACACGGGGCTCAAGCTCCTGCGCAACGACGGCTTCGGCGCGCCCGGCGGGCGCCTCGTCGACGTCGCGGAGGACGCCGGGCTGCCGACGGGCGTCGCCGCGCGCTGGGTGATCGCCGAGGACTTCGACACGGACCAGGACGTCGACCTGCTCGTCGGGCTCGCGACCGGGCCGTACCTCGCGAGCAACGCGCGCGGCGGGCGCTTCACCGACGCGAGCGCGTCGCTGCCCGCGCTCGGCGACGACGCGCCGGCGCCGTGGGTCGGCGACCTCGACGGCGACGGGCGACCCGACCTCGTGACGGCCGCCGACGGCGCGCCCGTCGGCTGGGTCGCGCGACCGGAGGGCGGGTGGAGGCCCGTGACGCTCCCGGGCGCCGTGCCCGCGGCCGCGCGCCCCGGCCTCGCCGCGGCGGACCCGTTCCTCGAGGGGCGCGCGTCCGTGCTCTGGCCGGCGGGCGGCGCGGTCGTCTCCTCGCGACCCGGCGCGCTCGCGCAGCCGCTGCCCGGCACGCCGGGCCGGTCGTTCGCCGCGCTCGACGTCGACGGCGACGCGCGCGCGGAGCTCGTCGTGCTCGGTCCCACGGGTCTCGCGACGTTCGACGTCACCGACGACGCGGGCCCCGGCCTCGCGCTCACGCTCGAGGGGCTCAAGGACGCGCCGCGCGGACGCGGAGCCGTCGTCGAGGTGCGCGCGGGCGACGTCTACCGCCGCGTCTACGCGCGCGGCGAGCCGCTGCTGCTGGGGCTCGGCGGGCGCGCCGTCGCGGACGTCGTGCGCGTCACCTGGCCCAACGGCGTCGTGCAGAACATCCTCGACGTGCCGGCGGGCGTGCCGGTCCACGTGGAGCAGAAGGAGGGCCTCGTCGGCAGCTGCCCGTTCCTCTACGCGTGGGACGGCGAGGGCTTCCGGTTCATCACGGACGTGCTCGGCGGCACGCCGCTCGGCCTGCCCATGGGCCCTGGTGTGCTCGTGCCGCCGGACCACGACGAGTTCGTGCTCCTGCGCGGCGACCAGCTCGCGCCGCGCGACGGCCGCTACGAGGTGCAGCTCACCGAGGAGCTCCGCGAGGTCACGTACCTCGACGCGCTGCGGCTCGACGTCGTCGACCACCCGGCGGACACGGAGGCGCACCCCAACGAGCGCTTCTCGTTCCCGCCCTTCCCGGAGGAGCGGCTGCACGTCCTGCCGACGCCCGTCGCGCCGGTGCGCGCGACGGACGACGCGGGCCGCGACTGGACGGCCGCGCTCGCCGCCGACGACGGGACGCTCGCGACCCCGTACCGCTCGCTCGGCGGGCAGTTCCTCGGGCTGTCGGAGCCGCACGTCCTCGAGCTCGCGTTCGATCCGGGGCACGTGCCCGCCGACGGCCCGCTGCGTCTCGCGCTCACCGGCTGGTTCCTGTGGACGGACGCGAGCGTGAACGTCGCGTCCGCGCGGCACCCGGGTGTCGCGTTCGAGCCGCCGGTGTTCTCCGTGCCCGACGGGGAGGGCGGCTGGCGCGTCGCGGGACCGCCGCCCGGCTTCCCCGCCGGCAAGGACAAGACGATGGTGCTCGACGTCGGCGACTGGCTCGTGCGCGACGACCCGCGGCTGCGCATCGCGACGACGCTGTGCCTCGCGTGGGACGCGATCCGCCTGAGCGCCGGCGACGACGGGACGAGCCGCACGACGCGGCTCGAGGCCGACGGCGCGGAGCTCTGGCGGCGCGGCTTCTCGGCGCCGTCCGGGCTCGCGGACGAGCCGCTCCTCGAGACCTACGACTGGGACCGCCTCGAGACGGACGCGCGCTGGGACCAGCACCCCGGTCGCTACACGCGCTACGGCGACGTGCTCCCGCTGCTCGGCGAGGCCGACGACCGCTTCGTGATCTTCGGTTCGGGCGACGCGCTCCACGTGACCTTCCCGGCGGACGGCCTGCCGCCGCTGCCCGAGGGCTGGCGCCGCGACTACCTCCTCTACCTGGACGGCTGGGCGAAGGACCGCGACCCGAACACGGAGCGCGCGCTCGCCGTCGAGCCGCTGCCGTTCCACGGCATGAGCGGCTACCCGTACGGCGCGGACGAGGCCTTCCCCGACGACGACGCGCACCGCGCGTGGCGTCGGGAGTGGAACACGCGGCCCGCGCACCGCTGGATCCCGTCGCTGGCGCTCGCGCCGGCGGGGGCCGGAGCGGAGGCGGCGCGGTGACGCGCGCGCCGAGCCGGCGCGGCTTCCTGCGCGGCACGGGCGCGGCGCTCGCGGCGGGCGCGTTGCCCGTCGCGTGCGCGGCGGGGCGCGGGGGCGGGACGGACGGGGCGGACGGGGCATCGATCGGCGAGCTGCGCGCCGCCGGCTCGCCGGCCGCCGGTCCGCCGGGCGCGTCGACGCCGGCGGCCGCGGAGACCGCCCCGCGGTCCGCGACGACCGCGCG
>JAUIEF010000087.1 GCA_030428785.1 bacterium | reverse complement strand
TCGGCTGCCTGCTGCTGCTCACCGACGGCTACCTGGACCAGATCCGCACCGGCGGTGATTCCCTGACCGGCATCGCCCTGGCGCTCGGATGCGCCACGCTCGGCGCCTTCTACCTGGTGCTGGTGAAGCCCTACATCCTCAAGTACGGCGCGGTGCGCATGACCACCTACACGTTCGCCCTGGGTTTCTTCGCGCTCTGGTTCGTGGTGGGCGGCGTGTGGGGCGTGTGGCCGTTCTTCCCGAGCGGCAAGGTCATCATCAGCGACAAGACGCGCGGGCTGTTCGTCGTGTGGCCGGGCCCGCCGCCGATCACGTTCGCGCCCGTCGGCGGCGCGACCCCGCAGCAGCTCTTCCCGTCGGGCGAGTCCTTCGACGTCGTCATCACGGCGGACGTCGGCCACGCGATCGACCCGTCCTCGCCGACGCTCGTCTACGACGTCGGGGGCGGTCCCGTCGAGCTGCCCATGCTGCCGAAGGGCGGCGACACCTGGACCGCCGCGTTCGGCGACCTGCCGTGCGGCGCGCTCGTGCGCTACCACCTGCGCGCGGCGACGACGGCGGGCATCGGCATCCGCCACCCCGTGGGCGCGCCGCAGGACAGCCTCGTCGCGGTGGCCGCCGTGTCGGCGACCGTCGTGCTCGACGACGACCTCGCGAGCCCCGACGGCTGGCTCACGGCGGCGCCCGGCGACACCGCCTCCGAAGGACGCTGGGTGCACGGCGACCCCATCGCCTCCGGCGCGCAGCCCGAGGTCGACCACACGCCGGACGCCGCCGACACCTGCTTCTTCACCGGTCAGGGCGCGGCCTTCGGCAACATCGGCGACGCCGACGTCGACAACGGCACGACGAGCCTCACGAGCCCGCGCCTCGACCTCTCGGGCGCCTCGCAGGCGACCGTCGGGTACTGGCGCTGGTACCACAACGGCTTCTCGCAGTCCGACGCGGACGAGGGCAACGGCCCGAACGAGGACGTGTTCCGCGTGTTCGTGACCGACGACGACGGCGAGACCTGGACGCCCGTGGAGACCGTCGGCCCGGCCGGCCCGGAGACGGGCGGCAACTGGTTCCTGCACGCGTTCGACGTCGGGTCGCTCGTCGACCTCACGGCGACGGTGCGCGTGCGCTTCGTCGCGAGCGACGTGGGCAACCTCTCCATCGTGGAGGCGGCCGTCGACGACATCGTCGTCTTCCGGATCGAGTGCGACGCGCCGCCGCCGCAGGTGCGCACGAACGTCGGCAAGCGGGGGACCGCGCCGCCGCCGCTCTGACCGGCGCGCCGCTAGGGCGAGACCGCCGCCACGGCGTTCGACATCGTGATGCCGTCCGGGACGCTGCCGTCCTGCACGAGCATCTGCACCGTGAACTCCGTGCCGGCCGGGACGCCGGCCGGCCACACGAGGCTCTCGTCCCACGCGCCGGCGCCGTCCGAGAAGCGGAGGATCTGGAGCACCTTCGGGTTCGCGTGGAGCGTCCCGCCGAGCACCGCGATCGGCGCGGTGTCGCCCAGCGCGAGCCAGCCCGCCATGAGCGCCGACGGCGCGGCGTCCTCGAGCGCGAGCGTCACGACGGACCCCGCGGTGAGCTCACCGTCGGCCGTGAACCGCGGCACGCCGGCGACGCCCGCGGCCCCGCCCCCGAGGTCGACCCAGGTCGGCTCGATCCGGATGACCCACGGGCCGTTCGTGCCGCCGCCGCTGAACACGGTGCCGTCGGCCGACACGTCCTCGATGCGACGCAGCCACGACGGATCGACGACGACGCCGAACGACGCGAGGTGGTCGACGAGCCGCACGGCGCCCAGGTCGGGCAACCAGAGCACGGCCTCGAGCTGCGGTCCCGAGTCGTGGATGCCGACGACGACCGAGCCGTCCGCCGAGATGCCCTTCGCGTACGAGCCCTCGCCCGTGCCGACGTCCGGCAGCAGCTCGAGGCCGCCCGACGCGGTCCAGCGGAACGCGCGGCTGCCGGTGCGCCCGCACGCGGCGGTGCCGTCTTCATTCAGATCGTCCACCGTGCCGAAGCCGGCCGGGTTCGTCGGCGACGTGGCCGGGAAGACCTGCGTGGACGCGTCGAGCCACAGGCTGGCGCGCTCCTCGGGAGCGGGACCGTCGGGGAGCGAGCGGTCCCAGCCGCCCAGGACCTGACCGTCGCCGGACACGGCGGTCACGCGCGCGGAGCCGCTCGGGTGCGTCGTCGCGAGCAGCGTCCAACCGGTCCCCGGCTCCCAGCGCGCGGGCACGTTGCGGCAGCCGTCCCACACGTGCCCGCCGGCGACGGAGCCGTCCCACGAGAGCGCCTCGATCCAGCTCACGTCCGGGCCGCAGCCGCTCGGGAAGGTCGTGCGTCCGAGGAACGTGAGTCCGACGCCCGGGCTCCAGACGCCGGCCTCGTCGCCCGCGGCGCCGTTCTGGAAGACGCCGGCGACGACGGCGCCGTCGTCGGTGACCCCGAACGGCTGCGCGAGCGGACCGACGAGCGTCAGCCCGGTCGCGGCGGACCACACGAAGCCGTCGTTGAGGTCCGTGCCGCACGCGAACCCGCCGTCGGCGGAGAGCGCGAAGGCCGTGCCCGTGCCGGAGCCCGACTCGCCGACGAAGTGCATCGTGACGCGCTGCGCCGACGCCGAGGCGACGAGCGCCGCGAGGAAGAGACTCGTGTGGAGGACTCGGTTCACGGGAGGGCTCCGGGTGTCGCCGGGGATGAGGGTCGCGACGCGCGCGTGCCGGCGCGTGCGACGTTCGGGTCGTCCCACGGTATACGGCGACGACGGATCCCGCCAGGGCGGGATCGGGGCGCGAGCGAGGCGCCGTCGGCGGGACGTCCCCGTCAGCCGCGCTCGAACGCGTGCAGCCGCTCCGTCTCGCCGGGGATGTCCTCGTGCCGGATGGACGTCACCGTCCCGGACGCGCCGACGACGACGTGCTGCCGGCAACGGTAGCTGTGTCGACGGTCGCCGAGCCGCAGGTGGTCCGTGTACGTGATGACCGCGGCGGACGGACCGGCGCGCTCGACGCGGCTCTCGTAGCGCACCGCGTCGAAGCGCTCGACGGCGGAGGCCGCGGCCTCCCGGTACGACGCGAGGATCGCCTCCGGACCGCGCAGCGCCTCCGCGCCCGTCTCGTACGCGCAGTCGTCGGCGAGCACCGCGCGCGCCGCGACCTCGTCCTCCTCGTCGAGCGCCCGGGCCAGGCGCCGCGCGACGTCCAGGACGTCGTCCGACACGCGCTCCCTCACTCGCTGCGGTAGAAGTACACGGCCCCGTCGGTCGCGCCGACGTAGACGTAGCCGCGCAGCGCGCGCACGTAGCGGAAGCGCCCGAAGATGCCGACGGCGTCGGCGGGCACGGGCTCGGTCGGCCCGGTGAACACGCGGGGCACCCAGCGCTTCGCGACCGGGTCGAGCTCGCGCACGAGGTTGCGGTCGTCCGTGCCGAGCGCGGCGTACACGCCGCGGCCCGCGTCCCACACGAGGCCGCACTTGTCCGGCGGCGGGTCGCCGGCGAAGCCCTGCGTGTCCGGGTCGGCGTCCGGGTCGGACAGGTCGAAGAGCGCGTGGCGCGGCGCGGTGCGGCTCTCGAACAGGAAGAGCTCGTGCCGCTCCTCGGAGTACGCGGCCGTCGTCTCGATGTCGACGGTGTACGTCGCGTCGAAGAGCGTCCAGGCGTTCGTGGCGGGCGAGAAGCGCCGCAGCCGGCTGTTGATGCCGTCGCGCAGCACCCACACGACCCCGTCGCGCGTGTCCGCGACGCACGAGCCGCGCACCCCGCCGCCCGCCGGCACGTCCGGGTGCGTGCCCGCCGGCCGCCAGCGCGCGGTCGCCACGTCGAAGGAGTCGAAGGTGTCCCACGACGTCGTCGCCGTGAAGATGCCGGCCTGCATCGCGCGGTAGAGCACGCCGTCCAGCGCGCACATCGTGTCGCGCGTGTGCGAGACGTTCGGCGTGCCGTCGAGGTTGTAGGGCGCGCTCGTGTCGATGAGCGGGCCGGGCGTCGGCGGCGAGAGGAGCACCCACGACGGCAGCTCGGCCGTGAGCGGCCCGAAGACGACGACCTCGTTGCCGCCGTAGTCGCCGTGACCGCCGCCGTGCAGCGCGAGCCACGGTTCGCCGTCGCGCTCGACGAGCGCGCCGCCGTTCCAGGCCGCGATGAGGTTCTTGACCGGCAGGCCGTACGGCGTGGGCTGCGGGACGACGTCCTCGACGGTCGCGGCGCCGACGCGCGCGGGGATCGCGACGACCTCACCGGGCGCGGCGGGGTACCACCGCGGCGCGAGGAAGGGAGCGGACCCCGGGAGGTCGACGACCGGCGCGCCCGCGTCCGCGGGCGGAGCGGCCGGCACGGTCGGCGGCGTCGACGGCGCGCCCGGCGCCGGCCCCGGCGACTGCGCGGCGACCGTCCCGACGGACGCGACGACGGCGACGAGGACGAGGAGGGCGAGCACGCCGCCATGCTACCGGCGGATGCCCGGCGCGTGGCGTTCCGGCGACGGGCACCCGCGGACGCCGGACCGCGCATAGACTCCGCGGGCCGACCGCCCGGAGGACCCGCGATGTCCCGCTCCGACACCTCGTCCGCCCCGCGTCCGTCGTCGACCCGCGCCGTGCGTGCGCGTCCCGCCGCGGGGCGCCCGCACGGCGTCGCGACCCTGATCGTCGTGCTCGCCCTGCTCGTCGCGGCGCCGCCGGTCGTCGCGCAGGACGACGGCCCGCCGCCCGCGATGGCCGCGACGAAGGACGTCATCGCGCTCGTGGGCACGTCGGAGCGCGACCTCGGCGCGTTGTCGCGCGGCACGTCGCGCGCGAGCTCCGCGAGCGCGTCGGCGACGAGGCGCTCGTCGCGTCGCTGCGGGAGGTGCTCGAGGCGATCGGCCGCCGGCTCCCCGCCGACGCGCGCCCCGCGCCCGGCGGGGAGATCGTGCTCACCTACCCGGCGGACGACGGCGACACACGGAAGCTCCACGTGCGCGTCGACCTGCTCGACCCGGCGTCGATCGCCGACCTGTGGCTCGAAGACGGCCCGGGCCTCGACCCGCGCGAGGACCACGCGGCGCCGCGACCGCTCGCGCCGATCACGTGGGACACGCTCGACGCGCGCCTCCGCGAGGAGGCGGACGCGGGCCGTCTCTCCGGCGCCGCGCTCGTGCTGCGCGACGGCGAGGTCGTGCTGCGCGAGGGCTACGGCCTCGCCGACCGCGCGTCCGGTCGCGCGAACACGCCCGACACGATCTTCGCGATCGGCTCGACGCCCATCGACTTCACGAAGATCGCGGTCCGCATCCTCGTCGCGCGCGAGCAGCTCGCCTGGGACGACACGCTCGGCGACCTCTTCGACGACGTGCCCGCCGACAAGGCCGGCATCACCGTCGAGCAGCTCATGACGGGCGCCTCCGGCTTCCGCGACTTCTTCGACGTGCCGGCGGACGGCAATCCCGACCACGCCTGGATCGAGCGCGACGAGCTCGTGCGCCGCATGTTCGCGAGCGACCTGCTCTTCGAGCCGGGCACGGGGCGCGAGCACTCGCACGGCGCGTTCGGCCTGCTCGCCGCGATCGTGGAGCTCGCGAGCGGTCGCGGGTACCCGGAGTTCACCCGCGCGGAGATCCTCGAGCCCGCCGGCATGGACGACACGGGCTTCTTCGGCGAGCCGCTCCCGGACGACCGCTTCGCCGTCGGCTACGGGCTGCTCTCGAACGGCGAGGTCAACGCGCCGCCCTGGTGGGGCCCGACGAGCTGGCTCGTCATGGGCAGCGGCGGCATGGTCTCGACGCTCGACGACCTGCTCGCGTTCCAGCGCGCGCTGCGCGCCGGCGACATCCTCCCGCCCGAGGAGCTCGCGGGCCACTGGGCGCCGCCGGGCGCGATCTCGAGCAACGGCGACATGTTCGGCTTCGAGCTCTTCTTCACCGAGACCGAGGGCGCGCAGGTGTTCCTGATCAGCAACGCGACGACGGAGCGGACGCGCCCGCGCCTCGAGGAGCTCTTCCTCGCGCTCGTGCGGCTGCCGCGGGACTGAGGCGCGGATCCGCCGAAACCCTCGCGCGCGAGCCCGCATCCATCAGGACCTCGCCCGCCGCCGGGCGGCCCTCCGCCCGCGCCGGTGCCGGGCACCCCTCGCACGAGATCCCGCCGATGACCGCCCACGCCGTCCCCGCCGAGTCGATCGGCACCCAGTCCATGCCCGGCCGCATCTGTCGACTCGTCGCGGCGGTCATCCTCGCGCAGACGCTCTTCTTCAAGTTCACGGGCGCGCCCGAGGCGGTGCACATCTTCACGACGCTCGGCGTGGAGCCGTGGGGTCGCATCGCGCTGGGCGTCGTCGAGCTGCTCACGGCGGTCGGGCTTCTGCTCAAGGCGACGCGCGCCTTCGCCGGCGCGACGACGGTCGGCCTCATGGTGGGCGCGGTCGGCAGCCACCTCGGCCCGCTCGGCATCGAGGTGCAGGGCGACAGCGGCGCGCTCTTCTTCATGGCGCTCGTCACGCTCGCGTGCGGCGCCGTGACGACGTGGGTCTACCGGCGCGAGCTGCCGATCGTCGGGAAGCGCTTCGCGGACTGAGGGTCCGCGGGCGCGCCGCGCGACCGGACGCGTGCCGCGCCGCGGCGTCGGCCGCGCGTCGTCCGGCGTGCGCCCACACCTGTGTCCTGCGCGTCAGCCGGCGCGCCGCGCGCGCACCCACGCCTCCGCCTCCTCGGGCGGGAAGCCGATCTCCGCGGCGCGCCAGCGGCCGACGTGCACGGGACCCGCGGCGATGAAGAAGCCCGCCTTCGGGCCGACGAAGGTGAGCGTCTCGTCCGCGACCACGGCGATTCCGCCCTCGGGCGCGTCGGGTGTCGTGCCGACGACCTCGCCGGTCGTGGCGGACAGCCCGCTCGGGATGTCCACGGCGAGCACGCGCGCCGGCGAGCTCGACACGTGCTCGACCGCGCACCGTGCCTCGCCGCCGATCGGCCGCGCGAGCCCCACGCCGAACAGTCCGTCGACGACGAGCGTCTCGGAGTCGAGCACGGGCGTCTTCACCTCCTCGAGCGGGCGCCACGTCTCCTGCAGATACGCGCGGCCGAGCAGCCCCGCCGCGACGACCGCGTCGCCGCCGTTGTTGCCCGGCCCGACGAGGAACACGACGCGCGTCAGGCCGTGCGCGTCGCACAGCTCGCGGATCGCGTCGGCCAGCCGCGCCCCGGCGTTCCCCATGAGCCGCTCGACGGTGAAGCCGCGCTCCTCCGCGAGCCAGACGTCCATGGCGGACGACTCCTCGGCGGAGTACACGACGTCCGGCGCGCGCGCGCAGTCGCGCCAGACGGAGGCGGGCTCGGACGGAGGCATCGCCGGGACTCCCGGGGGCTGGACCCGCGCAGCCTAGCGGGTCCGGGGACCGGGGTCCCGCCCCACGCACGCGGGAGGGGATACACTGGACGCGGGCGTGGCGTGGGCCGCCCGCCCGGGACACCGACCGGGGACTCGGCGATGCGCACCTTCGAACGCACGGCGGCGCGGGCGACGCTCGCGGTGCTCGTCGTGCTGGCCGGTCCGGCGGCGTCCCAGATCGTCTTCGAGCCTCCGGTGCTCGGCCCCGCGGGCGACGGCGGCGGCGTCCTGTCGGCCCACCGACTCGTGGTCCACGACGTCACGGGCGACGGCGCCCCCGACGTACTCGTCGTGACGGGGCTCGGAGGGCCCGTGTCGTTCATGCCCAACGACGGCGCGGGGAACCTCGAGCCCCCGGTCGCCGTCCCCGACCTCGCGTCGTCGAGCACGGTGTCGTTCGCCGACCTGGACGGCGACGGGCACGAGGACATGCTCGGCTCGAAGAGCCTGGAGGTCTGGGTGAAGCGCGGGCTCGGCGCCGGCGCGTACGCACCCGCGCAGCAGGTCACGTCCTTCGGTCAGGCGTCCGGCGGACTGCTCTTCGCCGCGGCCGACGTGACCGGCGACGACGTCCCGGACCTCGTGCTCTCGCGGAACACGGGGCTGTTCCAGCCCACGCACCTCGAGGTCCTCGCGGGGCTCGGCGACGGCACCTTCGGGCCGCCCGTCGTCCTGCACACGAGCGGCTTCTTCGACAGCCACGGCGTGCCGCGCGCGGGCGACCTCGACGACGACGGACGGAACGACCTCGTCACGACGGCCGAGGGCCTGCAGCTCTTCCTCCCCGCGGGCGACGACGTGCTCGAGGAGGTCCGACTGCCGCACGACGTGAAGCTCGCACGCCTCGCCGACCTCGACCACCGCGGCGGCCTCGACGTCGTGGCCCTCGGCGACGACCCGGGGACCCTCGTGATCGTCCTGGGCGTCGCGGACGGGTCGTATGAGCAGCGCGTGCTCACCGTCGGCGCGGACCTGCAGGGGCTCGTCCTGCGCGACCTGGACGACGACGGCTGGGTCGACATCGCGGCGACCGGCACCGACGCGCGGACCATCGTGCTCAGGAACCTCACCGGCGGCGTGTTCGCGCCGGACGTGACGATCACGAACGCCTTCCCCGCGCGCGCCCTCGAGGCGGGCGACCTCGACGGCGACGGGCGGGTCGACCTCGTGGCCGTGGGCGCCACGCAGTTCGTCGACGCGCTCGAGGTCATGACGAACCACACCTACCGGGACGACGAACCGTTCACCGACCTGGGCGAGGCGTGCCCCGGTTCCCGGGGGTTCCCGGTCCTGCTGGCCGAGGGCACGCTGCTCGGCGGCGACGCGACGGAGCTGCGCCTGGCGAACGGTCCGCAGGGGAGCGCGAGCTGGCTCGTCGTGGGCTCGACCGCCGTGAACGCCGGGTTCGCCGGCGGCGTCATGGTGCCGTCTCCGGACCGCATGATCGGCCCGGTGGTCCTGAACGGTGCGGGCCGGGCGCGGCTCGTGGCGCGCTGGCCGCACGACGTGCCGTCCGGCGAGCAGCTCTGGCTGCAGTGGTGGATCGCCGACGCGCGGTCGCGGACCGGCTACGCCGCCACGAGCGCGGTCCGCATCGACACGCCCTGACGGGGCGTCGGCGTCCGGCTCACGGACCGGGTCGCGGAACGCACACGCGGCGCCGGAGCGTCCGCGGCCGGACGCCGTCCGTCACAGCGCGGCGAACACCCCGTCGACGATCGACTTCGCCTCCTCCTGGACGCGCGCGAGGTGGTCGCGGCCGAGGAAGCTCTCGGCGTAGATCTTGTAGACGTCCTCCGTGCCCGACGGACGTGCGGCGAACCAGCCGTTCTCCGTGACGACCTTGAGCCCCCCGATGGGCGCGTCGTTGCCCGGCGCCGCGGTGAGCTTCGCGGTGATGGGCTCGCCCGCGAGCGTGTCGCCCGGCACCTGGTCCGGCGAGAGCTCCTTCAACGCCGCCTTCTGCGCGGGCGTGGCCGGCGCGTCCATGCGCTCGTACACCGGCTCGCCGAAACGCGCGACGAGCTCGCCGTAGAGCTCGCCCGGGTCCTTGCCGGTCACCGCGGTCATCTCCGCGGCGAGCAGGTCGAGGATGATGCCGTCCTTGTCGGTGGTCCAGCAGCCGCCGTCGCGGCGCAGGAAGGACGCGCCCGCCGACTCCTCGCCGCCGAAGCCGAAGCTCCCGTCGAGCAGCCCGTCGACGAACCACTTGAAGCCCACCGGCACCTCGCAGAGCGTGCGGCCGAGGTCCGCCGCGACGCGGTCGATCATCGAGCTGCTCACGAGCGTCTTGCCGATCGCCGTCCCCGCCGGCCAGTCGGGGCGGTGCGTGAACAGATAGTGGATGGCCGCCGCGAGGTAGTGGTTCGGGTTCATGAGGCCGACGGACTTCGTGACGATGCCGTGCCGGTCGTAGTCCGTGTCGTTGCCGCACGCGACGTCGAAGCGGTCCTTCAGCTCGACGAGCCCGGCCATCGCCGCCGGCGAGCTGCAGTCCATGCGGATGCGCCCGTCCTTGTCGACGCGCATGAAGCGGAAGGTCGGGTCGAGCCGCGGGTTGACGACCTCGATGTCGAGCCCGTGCCGCTCGACGATCGGCGCCCAGTAGTCGAGCCCCGAGCCGCCCATGGGGTCGACGCCGATGTGCAGCTCCGACCGCGCGATCGCCTCGACGTCGACGACGTTCGGGAGGTCGGCGACGTAGGGCGAGACGTAGTCGTGCGCGACGGTCGTGTCGGCGGCGGCCGCGCGGGCGTAGGTCCACCGCCGCACGCCGTCGAGGTCCGCGGCGAGCAGCGCGTTCGCCGTGTCCTGGATCCACGTCGTGGCCGACGAGTCCGCGGGCCCGCCGTGCGGCGGGTTGTACTTGAAGCCGCCGTCCTCGGGCGGGTTGTGGCTGGGCGTGATGACGATGCCGTCCGCCTGCCCGCCGCCGTTCGTGCCGCCGCCCGCGCCGCGCCGGTTGTGCGCGAGGATCGCGTGGCTGATGACCGGCGTCGGCACGGGCCGGTTGCCGTGGTCGACGAGCACCGTCACGCCGTGCGCGGCGAGCACCTCGAGCGCCGTGCGCCGCGCCGGCTCGCTGAGCGCGTGCGTGTCCGCGCCGAGGTGGAGCGGACCGGCGATCCCCTGCGCCTTGCGGTAGCGCACGATGGCCTCGGTGATCGCCGCGATGTGCCGCTCGTTGAAGCTGAGCTTCAGCGAGCTGCCGCGGTGGCCCGACGTCCCGAACGCCACCTTCTGCGTCGGCTCGGCGGGGTCCGGGCGCTCGGTGTAGTACGCCGCGACGAGCGCGGGCACGTCCACGAGGAGGTCGTCGGGGGCGGGCTTGCCGGCGAGGGGGTGGGGGCTCACGGGGCGGCGACTCGGGGGGACGGCGGACGGAGAGGCCCCCGGAGCATAGGAGCCGCGCCCGTGCGAGGCGACCTGCGGCCGCGGCGCGTCCCGTCGACACGGCGCGGCGCCCGCGCCCTTGCCTCACCGCGCGCGCCCCCCACAATGCGGCGGCACGTCGTCCCCCCGAGACCCCCGGGCTCGTGACCAGAGACCCCGCCGCCCCGCCGTCACCCGGCCCGTCGTCCGACGCCGCGCCTCCGTCGACGCCCGACGCGCCGGCCCCGGCCGCGCAGAGCGTCATCAGCAAGCGCCCGCCGTGGATGCGTCGCCTGCACGCGTGGCTGCGCAAGACGCCGCTCAACCCGTACTGGCTCGACATGCGGCACCTCGACGAGGCGGTGCGGCAGCTCGCGCCGCACGCGTCCGGGCTCATGTTCGACGTCGGCGTCGGCGAGCGGCCGTACGGCGCCGTGTTCGCGCCGCACGTGCGGCGCTACCTCGGGCTCGAGTACCCGCCGGTGGTCTTCGGCAACCTCAACCCGGACCTCTGGAACTACATCCACGTCGTGCACGGGATCATCGACGTGTTCGGCGACGGGCACGAGCTCCCGCTGCGCGACGCGTCCGTCGACACGGTGCTGAGCCTCGAGGTCCTCGAGCACGTGCCCGACCCGGATCGCTGCGTCGCGGAGACCGCGCGCGTGCTCCGGCCGGGCGGTCGCTTCCTCATGACCGTGCCCATGGTGTCGCCGCTGCACCAGCTGCCGTTCGACTTCCGGCGCTTCACGCCGAACGGCCTGCGCGAGCTCATGGAGCGGCACGGCCTGGAGGTCGAGGAGGTCCGCCCGCGCGGCAACGTCGCGTCGGCGGCGGGCTCCGTGCTCTCGCACTACTTCCTGCGGCACTGGGCGGCGAAGGTCCGCAAGCACGACGGCAGCGTCGTCATGAGCCGCTGGCGCGGCGTGCTCACGATGCCAATCGTGTTCCTCACGCAGTCGCTGTTCTTCGTCGCGGAGAAGTTCGCGAAGGACGACGCGCTGTGCCTCGGCTACTCGGTGGTCGCGCGCAAGCGGTGAGCGGGCGATCCGCCGCTCAGCGGTTCCGGACGACCTGCGGCCGCACCGGCTCGCCGCGCTCGACGGGTTCGCCGTCCGCGACGTAGTCCACGAACTGCGGCGGCATGCCGCGCCCCGCGCCGAAGTCGGGGGTGTCCTGCAGATGGTAGTGGATGTGCGGCTCCGAGGTGTTGCCGCTGTTCCCGCACAGGCCGAGGAGCGTGCCCACCTCGACCTCGTCGCCCACCTCCACCGCGACGCTGCCCTTCTGCAGGTGCGCGAGGAACGAGTACTCCCCGTTCCCGTGGTCGAGGATCACGTGGTTGCCGAGCGCGTTCTCGCTGTCCATCACGCCGGGCGCGTTGTCCTCGTGACCGTCGCCGGCGGCGTGCACGCGACCCCGTCCGGGCGCGAGCACGCGCAGCCCCCAGCAGTGGTAGTCCTCGAGGGACGTGCCGTCGCCCGTGTGGGACGAGCCGTCCCGCATGACGAGCAGGTCGTACGCGAAGCGCTGGTCCGGGTAGGCGGTGTGGTAGTTCTGCTCGAGCGTTCGCCCGCCCCAGAACACGGTCCACTCGCCTTCGAACGGCAGGTGCAGCTCCGTCTTCGTGCGGTAGTCCAGGTACCCGGTCGGCGCCTCGGCGCGCACGGGCTGGATGCTGAAGCCCGTGAACGCACCGTCGGCATCCATGGCGAACACGACCTGGAAGCGCTGCTCCAGCTTGTCGAAGCGCGACGTCCGCACGTAGACGGTCTGCTCGCCCTGGTCGACGAGCTCCTCGGAGAGCACCTCGAGCTCGCTCCCCAGCTCCGTCTCCACCTGCAGCCGGAAGGCCGCCAGCGCGGCGGGCTGCCCGCCGAGGAACGCCTGCATGTCGGGCGTGAAGGACGCCCAGAGCGGCGCGTCGTCACCCTCGAAGAAACGGCGCGTCGCGGTGCGCCCCGCGGCGAGGCGCGGGTCGACGTCCGGCTCGGCGGCGACGGCGGCGGGCGGCGCGACCTCGGACGACGCGGGCGCGGCGCTCGTCGACTCGGCGGCGCGGCACGCCGCGAGCGTCGCGAGGACGAGCGCGACCGCCGACCGTGCGCGTCGGCGGGGCGACCCCGGCCGCCCGGAGGAGTGACGGGCGGGGGCGTGACGGGAGGAAAGCGGACCGGCACCGGGAGGCGTCATGGCGCCAGGGTAACGGAGCCGCTCGGCCGTCGGACGCCCGGTCTCGGCGCGGCCGCCCGCTCGGGGCCCGCGCCCGGCGGTTCAGGCGTCGGCGAAGTACACGTCCCAGGTGTCGGGGTACTGCCGCGATTTGTAGTCGGCGTAGGTGACGGGCCCCACCTCCTCCTCCGCGCCTCCGCACTCCTCGTCGCGCATGAGGAAGAAGGTCTCCGTGTCGGGCACTCCGTCCGGCGCGGTCCACCCGCGCTCCCACGCGCGCCACGGATAGAAGACGACGACGCATCCGCCGCCGTCCGGGCCGGTCGGCAGCACCTTGACCGCCTTCGCGGACTGCATGTCGGCGAGCTCCGGCTGCGTCACCGCGTCGAACAGCAACACCTGCTCGCCGTTCACGGGGTCCACCGCCCAGAGCTGGTTCGGCGCCGCCTCCTCGAGCACGAGCAGCCGGTCCTTCGACGTGGAGTAGACCATCGCGCGGATCGGGTCGAGCCCGTCGTCCGAGAGCACGACGCGCTTGCGGACCGTCTTCGCGAGCGACGAGTAGAAGTTCCCGTCCGGCGCTCCGACGGAGCCCAGCGCGAGCCCCTGCACGGTCCACTCCTCGATGACGACGTCGCCCGTCGCGGGGAAGTAGCCCGCGACGAAGAACGACGGGTCGCGACCGGCCTTCCGGCAGACCGCCGTCGGCTGGAAGCTCACCGTGTGCACGTCGAGCTCGCTGTCCGAGAACGCTCCGTCGGCCTTGAACCACCAGTCGAGCTCGACCTCCTGCTCGAGCGTGTCGAAGGTCACGTCCGCGCGCACGCGCTGGACGTCCTCGATGTCCGTGCTCGGATAGAGCGAGAACTCGAAGGTCGACGTGATGCCGTACCGCGCGAGCATCTCCTCCGGGAGCGGGTCGGGTGTCTGCGCGACGACGGACGCCGTCGTCCCGCCGAGCGCGACGATCAGGGTCGTGAGGACGTGTGAGGATCTCATCGCGGCACCTCCCTCAGGCAGGACAGGTGCCGACGGAGCAGGGCCCCGGGCACGGCGGGATGACGGGCTTGTCCGGGGCGTCGCAGTCCGCGCAGTGGTCCGCGTTCTCGGCGCGTTCGCACCGGCGGTTCTCGCGGTTCGCCTGGTCCTCGAACTTCTTCCGGTCGAACTGTGTCCACGACGAGTTCGTCGGACACTTCGACCCCGCATTGCACAGCTCGGACGCGGTGGTCGCGAAGATGAACTGGTGGACGCACTTCTTGCACGAGGGCGTCGACGCGAAGATCGGGTGGTTGAACTCGAGGATCGCGTGCAGCAGCTCGTGCAGCAGCGTCTTCGCGAGGCGCGCGCCGATGTTGGGGTCGTTCAAGAGCAACCCCTCCCAGATCGCGATGCCCTCGGGCCCCGCGGGACCGTCGAACTGGTAGAGGCCGTCCGCGTTCTTCTCGTCGCGCTCGGCGTCGCTGAAGGTGTACAGGCGCACCCAGTCGCAGGACTGCCCGTTCACGGTGCCCTTGATCCAGAGCGTGTTCCCGATCGGGATCGCGATCGCCGAGACGCCCGGCGACTGGTTCAGTTGGTCGACCGCCTTGATGACCTGCGGATTGTCGCCCATCGGTGTCCAACCCGCGTGCGCGTCGCGCGCCGCCACGGCCAGGACGATCAGCAGGATGGAGAGCCCCCGTCGCTGCATCCCCTTGCCCCCTCGTCGAGTTCGATCTGGCCAAGTGAAAGCCCGGTTCAAAAACCCCGACCGGCGGGGCGAGCATCACACCGGGTCCGGATCTCGTCAAGCCGCGCGACCATCATCTTCCCATCGACTTCCGTCGCGGCGACTCGAGCGCGGGACGGCGCGCGCCATCCGTGGCGCTTCGGAGTCGACCCGGATGGGGTATCGACTACACCCGTAGTCGAGAGTACCGTCGGTCCCCGTGCAGCCCGACGCTCCCGGCGTCGGGAGGCCGGGGGATCCCGCGACGGGCGGCCCGACGCGCGGTTCCACGGCAGGAGATCGGAACCCGTCGACGCGTCGCCTCGCGCGACCCGGCGCCGGGGGGTGCGGACCCCGTCTCCCGTCACCCGGTTCGGGCTGCACGCATCGGCCCGCAACGGCCGATCAACAGGAGGTTCCACGGACACCGACCCCGAGGAGAGAGGCGTGCACCGGTTCCTGAACCTGGCGGCGGCCCTGCTGCTGCCCCTCGCCGGCCTCGTCCCCGACGACGCCGACGACCTCGTCCAGTACATCGACGGACTCTACGACCGCGGTCTCCACGACATGGTCGCGCGCGAGGCGGAGGACTTCCTCGACGACCACCCGAAGCACGGCGAGCGCGACCGCGTGCGCTACCGCCTCGCGTCGTCGCTCTTCGAGCTGGGCCGCCCGCGCGACGCGCTGCCCCACTACCGGCGCCTCGCGCAGCAGAACGACTTCGACTACCAGGCCGAGTCCGCGCTGCGCCTCGGTCAGTGCGCGCTCGAGACGGACGACCTCGACGAGGCGCGCGGCGCCCTCGAGCTCGTACTCTCCCTCGACGCGGACTACCTCCACGTGCCGGCGAACTACCTGCTGGCCGAGACGGACTTCCGCGCCGCGCGTTACGCCGCCGCCGAGCCGCGCTTCGCCGCCGTGCTCTCCGCCGACGGCGACGGCGTGTACGCGCAGGACGCGCGCTCGTCCCTCGCGTGGTGCGCGTTCCGCCTGGGCCGGGCCGACCAGGCCGTCACCCGCGCGCAGCAGCTCCTCGACCGCAACCCGCCCGCCGAGCTCGCCGCCGAGATGCGCTTCGTGCAGGGCGAGGCGCACCTCGAGACAGGCCGCCCCGTCGACGCGCTGCGCGCCTACGGTCGCGTCACGTCCGGGCCCTTCGCCGACGCCGCGCTGCGCGGCGCCGCCTTCGCGCACTCCGAGCTCGGCGACCACGCCGCCGCCGCGACGGCCTTCGAGCGGCTGCTCGACACCTGGCCCGACAGCCGCTTCGCCGACGAGGCGCGCCTCCAGCTCGGCATCCAGCGCCTCCAGGCCGGCGACGCGGACGGCGCCGCGCAGGCGCTCGCCGACCGCCGCCTCGCGGGCACCGCCGAGGTCCTCTACTGGCGCGCGCGCGCCGACGCGGACCGCGGCCGCCACGAGCAGGCGCTCGAGCAGCTCGACCGCGCGCTCGCCGCGCGCCCCGACGAGGAGCTCGCGCCGCACATCCACACCGCCCGCGGCGACGCGCTCACGGCGCTCGGCCGCACGCGCACCGCCGCCGCGGCCTACGAGCAGGCCGGCAGCCTCGACGCGATGCACGCCGCCGCCGTGACGCGCCTCAACGAGGGCGAGCACGAGGAGGCGCTGCGGCTCGTCACGCCGCTGCTCGGCCGGCCCGACGCGGACGCGGACCTGCACCTCACGCACGCGGAGACGCTCTTCGCGCTCGAGCGCTGGGACGAGGCGCACGTCGCGTTCACCAAGGCCCGCGCGACGAAGGACCCCGCGCTGCGCCGCCGCGTCGACTCGCGCCTCGCGTGGTGCGCGTGGCTGTCGGGCGACACGGGCGCCGCCGCCACGGCCTTCGACGCGCTCGCGAAGTCCGCGCCCGACTCGCCCGAGGGCCGCGAGGCCTTCTTCATGGCGGGGCGCGCACACCGGCAGCTCGGCGAGGACCAGGCCGCCGTCGTCTCGTGGACGACCTACGCCGGCCTCCGCCCGTTCGCCGAGCGTCGCGCCGAGGCGCTGCTCGGCCTCTCCGAGCTCACGCCCTCGCCGAAGCGCGAGCGTTGGCTCGAGCTGCTCGTCACCGACCACGAGGACAGCCCGTTCGTGCCGGGCGCGATCTTCTCGCTCGCCGAGAGCGCCGCGCAGGCCGGCCGCTGCAAGGACGCCGAGCCGCTCTACGCGCGCGTCGTCGAGCGCCACGGGTCCGACCCGGTCGCGCCCGCCGCGCGCTACGGCTACGCCTTCTGCCTCGTGGAGCGCGGCGCCGTCGACGAGGCGGCCGCGCTGCTCGAGCCGCTCGTCGCGCAGGAGCCGTCGCGCGACCGTCGCGGCGGCGGCACGCCCGTCGCGCGCGCCGCCGTGCACGAGGCGCCCGTCGACCCCGCGCTCCGCGCCGCCGCGCTCGAGCTCCTCGTCTGGTGCCGTCACGAGCAGGGCGACCCGCAGGGCGCCGAGGCCGCGTGGCGCGACCTGGCCGCCGCCGGCGTCGACGGGACCCGCGTCGCCGCGTCCGGCCGCACGGTCGCCGCGGCGTGGCGCGCCGCCGACCGCCCCGACCGCGCGCTCGAGCTGCTCGACGAGATCGGGACGACGCACGGCGCCGGCGCCGACGCGCTCGTGGAGGGCGCGTGGATCGCGCTCGACGAGGGCGCGCTCGACGTCGCCGCCGAGCGCGTGGACCTCGCGCTGCGGCAGGACGCGGACGGCGCGGCCGTCGCCGAGATCGCCTTCTTCCTGGGCGAGGCGTACTTCGCCGGCGGCGACGACGCGCGCGCCGTGAAGTACTACGGCGCGTCCGCCGCCGCGGGCAACGGAACGCTCGGCGACGAGGCGCTCTACAAGCAGGGCTTCGCGTACCTGCGCCGCGACGACGCCGAGCCCGCCGCCGCGTGCTTCGCGTCGCTCGTCGCGCGCTACCCGACGAGCGAGCTCGTCGGCGAGTCGCTCTTCCTGCAGGGCGAGGCGCTCTACCGCCTTGGCCGCTACGACGAGGCCATCGCGCCGCTCAACTCGCTGCTCCAGGAGCACCCGCGCCACGACGTCGTGCCGAAGACGCGCTTCCGGCTCGGGCTCTCGCTCGCGCAGGCCGGGCGCTGCGACGAGGCCGAGGGCGTGCTCGCGCGCCTCGCGCAGCAGTCGCCGGACTTCCCGAACCTCGCGGAGGCCGAGCTCTGGCGCGGCCGCTGCCTCGCCGACCAGCAGCGCACGCGCGCCGCGCAGTCCGCGTACGAGCGCGTGCTCCAGCTCGACCAGGGCGTGCTCGCCGCGCGCGCGCGCCTCGGCCTCGGGCACATGCGGCTCGGCGCCGGCGAGACGGAGGACGCGCTCGCCGAGTTCCTCAAGGTCGCGCTGCTCTTCGCGCACGACGAGGAGGTCGCCGAGGCGCTCTTCATGGCCGGCCAGTGCCTCGAGCAGATGGGCCAGGCCGACCCCGCGCGCGAGCGCTACCGCGAGGTCCTCGACGAGCACCCGCAGAGCAGCTGGACGCCCCGCGCGCGTCAGCGACTCAGCGCGATGTGATCACGCTCCACACCCGCACGACCGCACCTCGACGCACCGACACGAGACGACACACATCCTGACCCGCGGCGGCGACGACGACGCCGCACGAGACACGACCCGGCGCGCGCCGCGCGCCCGTCGACACCGCACACACGCCCCGCACTCGGACGTCCCCGAAGGAACCGACCCATGCCCGAGACCGCCCCGCAGCTCGACAACCTCTTCGACATGGTGCTCGCCGGTGGCGGGCTCATGGTGCCCATCGGCCTCTGCTCGGTCATCGCGCTCGCGTACATCGTGGAGCGCATGATCCGCCTGAAGGCCGGCAAGCTCGGCACCGAGGCCTTCGGCGACCTGCTGCGCGACACCGTGCGCGACCAGGGCCCCGCGGCCGGCCTCGCGCTCTGCGAGCAGACGCACACGTCGACCGCGCGCGTGCTCGCCGCCGGCCTCAAGCGCGCCGACGCGCCGTGGGTCGAGCGCGAGAAGGCCGTCGAGGACGCGGGCGCCCGCGAGTTCGACCGCCTCTCCGCGAACCTCAAGCCGCTCGTCGTCGTCGGCATGATCGCGCCGCTGCTCGGCCTGCTCGGCACCGTGTGGGGCATGATCGACGCGTTCGCGAACATCTCGACGGGCGACGGCCTCGGCAGCCCCGAGTCGCTCGCGGCCGGCATCAGCACCGCGCTCGTGACGACCGCCGCCGGCCTCGCCGTCGCCATCCCGACGAACGCCGCCTACTACTGGTTCCGCGGCCGCATCGACCGCTTCGTGCGCCGCACCGAGGACCTCTACGTCGAGATCGGCGACATCCTCGGCCACCCGACCGCACCTGCCGCGCAGCACGGGCAGCCGTCGGTGCAGCCCGCATGAAGATCAAGAAGCGCGACGAGGACGAGCCCGTCCTGAACCTCACGCCGATGATCGACGTGGTGTTCCAGCTGCTCATCTTCTTCATGGTGGCGACGACCTTTCTCGACCCCGAGAAGGAGATCGGCATCGAGCTGCCGGAGGCCGCGTCCGGCGAGGCGCCCGACGAGCAGTCGGACGAGCTCATCATCAACATCTTCGCGGACGGGCGGATCATCCTGTCCGGCCGCGAGGTGGCCGCCGAGTCGCTGCTCGGCGAGCTCAAGGCCGCCGCGCAGGCCGACCCGACGACGCCCGTGACCATCCGCGGCGACCGCCTCGTGCACCACGAGCGCGTCGTGCAGGTCATGGACGCGTGCGGGCAGGCGGGCCTGCTCAACCTCGCCGTCGGCACCCTCGAGGGCATCTGAGCGCATGAAGCTCCCGCCCCACATCGGTCGCACCGCCGTCATCGTCACGGCGCTGCTGGCGGCGGGCTTCTTCGCCGCGTACCTGCGCTTCGCGCCGTACCTGGCGGCGGGCGCGCGGTACACCGACGGGCGCGCGGAGCAGTCGCTCGACGACGTGGGCGGGCTGCGCTTCGCCGTGTGGGACGTGCCCGAGCTGCTGCAGGGCGCGGTGAACACCGAGGGCGTCGAGGGGCGCGCCGCGCTCTCGCCCGACGGCCGGCTGCTCGTGTTCTCCGTCGGCGAGCCGGGGCTCAACGCCAACCTCTGGCAGGCCGAGCTCGTCGACGGCGTGCCCGTGTCTCCGCGGCCGATCACGCGGCTCAACAGCGCGTCCGACGAGCTGAGCCCCGCGTTCGGCGCCGACACGCTCTACTTCGCGAGCAACCGATCCGGCGGGCGCGGCGGCCTCGACCTCTACGAGGCGCGCTACGAGGACGGCGGCTTCGGCCCCGCCGTGCGCCTCGCGCCCGGCCTCAACACCGCCGCCGACGAGACGGACCCCGCGCCCGTCCCCGGCACGGACCGCATCAGCTTCGCGAGCAACCGGAGCCGCGGGCGCCGCACGGACTTCGACCTGTACACCGCGAGCCCCGTCGACGAGGACCCGGCGGCCGCCGACGGCGCGTGGCGCATCGAGCCCTTCGCCGTGCTCAACACGCCCTTCGAGGAGCGCGAGCCGGTGTACACCGCCGACGGCCGCGGCCTGCTCTACGCGAGCGACCGCATCGACGGCATGGGGTCCTTCGACCTCTGGCGCAGCGTGCAGAACCTCGGCACGTGGCAGCCGCCCGAGAACGTCCCCGGCCTGAACACGTCGGGCGTCGAGCGCGCGCCGCTGCCGTCCGCCGACGGCTTCACGCTGCTCTTCGTCGGCGCGCCCGACGACGTACGCACCTCCGACCTCTACCGCGCCCGCTCCGTCGAGCTCTTCCGCCTGCCCGGCCGCCCCGTCGGCTGGCTCGATCTCACGATCCTCGGGCTGCTGCTCCTCCTCGCGCTCCTCGCCTGGCTCGGCCGGCGCTGGGAGACGCTCGACATCCTCTACAAGTGCCTGCTCGTCTCGCTGCTCGTGCACCTCGCGATGATGCTGTGGTTCCGCGAGGTCGAGGTCGAGCCGGAGAGCGTGCCCATCCAGGACAGCGCGCCGTCGTTCAAGGTGCGCATCGCGCCGAGCCGCGAGACGATGTCGCGCAGCCGCGAGCGCGGCGGCGAGCTCGAGGTGGGACGCGAGACGATCGCGCAGGTGAGCGCGCCGGGCCGTCAGTCCATGGAGGCCGAGCTC
This sequence comes from bacterium, assembly GCA_030428785.1. Classification (GTDB taxonomy): domain Bacteria; phylum Planctomycetota; class B15-G4; order B15-G4; family B15-G4; genus JAUIEF01. The sequence continues at coordinate 132 of JAUIEF010000087.1, read as the reverse complement.
ACCGACCCGTCCCTGAGCGACGCGGCCGACCGCGCCGCCGCCGAGGCCGCCGCGGCGCTCGAGGCGCCGCAGGTCGCGGGCGCCGAGGCGCCGGAGCGCGCGCCGGGCTCCGTGCCGACGCCCGAGCGGCCC
>JAUIEF010000310.1 GCA_030428785.1 bacterium | reverse complement strand
CGACGAGCACCGCCCACGGGAGCTGCTCCCGTTCACGGACGTCGACCCGGAGCAGCTCCCGTGGGCGGTGCTCGTCGTCGGCGGGGTGCTCACGCTCGTCCTGCTGCTGCGCGTGCTCTCGGTGACCTGGGCGTTCTGGACGCTCCACGGCTTCACGCTCGAGCGTCGCGGCGACGACCTGCGCACGTCCTGCGGCCTCTTCACGCGGCTCACCGCGACGATCCCGCGGGCGCGCATCCAGGCGGTCACCGTGACGGAGACGCTGCTCCACCGGGTCGCGGGCGTCGTCGCCGTCAAGGTCGACACGGCCGGCGGCAGCCTGCTCGAGGAGAAGGCGGCGACGCGGAGCTGGGCGGCGCCCATCGTCGCACGGGACCGCCTCGACGCGCTGCTGGGCGAGCTCTGCGAGGGCCTGCGCCTGGACGACGTCGCCTGGCAGCCCGTGCACCCGTGCGCGCGTCGCCGCATCTCGCGCCGGCGCGCGGTCGTCGTGACGGCGCTCGCGGCGGTCGCCGCCTGGTGGTGGTCGCCGTGGGTGCTCGTCGGGCTGCCGGTCGCCGTGCTCGCGGCGCTGTGGGACGCGCGCCGCCGCGTCGCGCTCATGGGCTACGCGGTCGGGGACGTCGCCTTCGTCGCACGTCGCGGCCTGTGGCGCCGCACGATCCGCCTCGTGCGCCGCGCGAAGATCCAGGTCGTGTCGCGACGCGAGAGCCCGTTCGACCGTCGGTGGGGCACCGTCGCCATGCGCGTCGACATCGCCGGGACGCACGACGCGAGCGCCGTGCCCTACCTCGACGCGGGTGTCGCCGCCTCGCTCGTGGAGCGCCTCGCCGAGGGCGCGCCCGTGTGGCGCGACGCCGCCGCGGGTCCGCCGGGCCGCGACGCGGACGCGGCGTGGGGAGGCGCCGAGGCCGAGCCGGGCGTCGACGCCGTCGAGCCCGCCGTCAGTTGATCGAGCCGCGGCGCTTGCGGAAGTTGCGCCACACCGCCTTCGCGAGCTGGATGCGGTAGTCGATCTTCTCGCGCGTGCGCCAGTAGCCCTCGGCGCCGTGCACGAAGCCGTGCTCGAGCGCCGACCGGCAGGACGCGACGCCGAGGTTGCCCCCGAAGTACGTCTTGCCCTTGCCGATGAACGCCGCGGAGTGCGCGTCGCTGCTGCCCGTCATGCCGACGCGCACGCGCCGCCGCTGCAGCTGCTCGTGCGCCTCGATGTTGTACTTGCGCCCGTAGCCCGGCACGGCGTTCGTGCACTCGATCGCGTCGAAGGGCACGCTGTGAACGAGCTCCCCGCAGCCGAGCTTCACGCCGAGCAGCTTCTCGATGAAGGGCGGCGCGAAGGGGTGGTGCGCGACGGCCAGGCCGCCCGCCTCGTGGATGAGGCGCACCGTCTCGTCCGCGGGCAGGTCGTCCGGGATGAGCTTGGTCACGAAGAGCGCGCCGATGTGGCCGTCCCTGCTCGAGACCTCGACGCCCGGGATGACCGCGAACCGCAGTCGCCGCTCGTGCACGATCCGCCGCGCCTCGAGCGCGCCCTCGATCTCGTCGTGGTCCGTGATCGCGATCGCGTCCAGCCGCTCCTCGGCCGCGCGCTCGAGGACGTTCTCGAGCTTGTCGCCGTCCGAGTAGTGCGTGTGGATGTGCAGGTCGGCGGTGTTCTGGAGCGTGACGCGGCTCTTGTCCGCGATCCCCGCGAGCCGCAGGCCCGGCAGGAAGTGCTGCTCGTAGGCCGTGGGCTGCCAGCGGTCGAAGGCCTCGACCCGCTCGAGCTCCGTCTCGGCGGTGCGCTCCAGGTCGGAGAGCCGCTCGAGGTCGGCGAGGTACTGGTCGAGCTCGGCTTCGGTGGGCGCGTGGCGCAGCCCGTCGGCCGAGCGGGAGGGTCGGGTCTCGGGGGAGGGCGGCATGGTCCCCGGGATATCGGACGGCGCCGGGGGAGGGCTGAAGCCGGGGGCGCGCCGGGCCTGCGCGAGCAGGAGTTCCGGCCTTGGCCCGGGCCCTCCCGGTGACCTAGACTCGGCTCCTCGGAGCGGCACCGCCGGCGGTCGGTGCGGGACGGGAGCGGCTCCCGACGCGTGGATCTCGATCACCTTCCTGAGTCGTCATCATGAGCTGGGACGCCGTCATCTTCGACTTCGAGGACACCCTCGTGGACATCTCGCGGGGGAAGCCGCCGCGGGGGGGGCCGGTCTACTACAGCGGCGCCAAGGGCGTGCCGCCCGTCACGGACCGCGCCGGACGCCCGGTCGTCGAGGTGCTCAACCTCCTCGGCGAGGCGGGCATCCCGGTGGCCGTCATCACGTCGAGCCCCGAGGCCGCCATGCGGCGCTGGTTCCAGGAGCACCAGCACGCGCTGCCCGTCGCCATCATCGGCTTCCACGACACGGTGCTCCACCGGCCGTCGCCGCACCCGCTGCTCGAGGCGCTCACCCAGCTCGGGCTGCCGCCGACGAAGCGCGTCCTGTCCGTGGGCGACAGCGCCGACGACATCACCGCCGCGCACCGCGCCGGCGTGACCTCCGCGACCGTGCGCGAGCACGTCCCCGCGAGCAACCCGCCCGACCTCTTCCTCCCGTACGTCGAGAGCTTCTTCGACGACGAGCGCTGCTTCTCGCTCGTCGGCGACCTCGACCGCCCCGCGCCGGACGTCTCGCTGCTCATCGAGCAGCCGGGGCACATCGTGCGCGTCGGCGGCACGCTCACGAACCCGCGCAACCGGTTGTCGAACATGCTCGCCGGCGCGCGCGACGGCATGTGGCCCAAGGAGCTCGTGCAGCTCGCGGTGACGCTCACGGACCACGCGGTGGGGGCCGACAAGGACGGCGTCGTCCTCACGTGGGTGCCCGCGCACCAGGGCCGACCCGACGTGCTCAAGGCGCTCATGCTCGCGCTCAAGGAGGAGACGGACCTCACCGTCTCGCCGCTGCTGCGCTTCTCGAACGACCCCGGCGAGCAGGCCGCGCGCGACCGGCCCGCGCGCACGAGCGCCATGACGAACACCATGGAGGCGCGCGGCAAGGTGAACCTCGCCGGGCGCACGATCGTCGTGTTCGACGACTACCGCGCGACGGGCGCGACGCTCGCCGAGGCGGCGCGCGCGCTGCGCGAGGCCGGCGCGAGTCGCGTCGTCGGCGTGACGCTCGCCCAGGAGGTGCACCGCGCCGACGAGCCGCGCGCGACCTACGGGCCGCTCGTCGTGCGCCCGCTCGTGGAGCGGAAGGTCGAGGCGGAGCCGGCGGAGGACGAGTCGTCCTGGCCGACGCTCGTCGACGGCGCGCCGGAGCCGAGCGCGGAGCCGCCGACCGCGACGCCCGCGCCCGCCGCCGGCGCGTCCTCCCAG
>JAUIEF010000086.1 GCA_030428785.1 bacterium | reverse complement strand
TCCCATGCCGCGCGCGTCGCCGACGATGGGCGAGGCCTTCAACGCCGCCAGCCGAGCCTGGAAATGGGGCGAGACGGCGCGGACATGGGCCAGCAGGTCCTCGCGCTCGATGATCTCGATGTTCTTCAGCGCCGCCGCGCAGGCCACGGGCCGCAGCACGGAGCGGAGGTCGACGCGCAGCCCCGTGAGGCGCCAGCCGCAGACCGCCGCGGTCGTGAGCACGAAGGCCTCGGTCGCCACGGTGGTCCACGCCGCGCCCTCGATGCCGTAGCGGGGGATCGCCCAGAGGTTCATGCCGATGTTGAGCGCGGCGCCGACGGTCGACACGATCATCATGACGCGCTGCTTCCCGGCCGCGAGCAGCAGCGTGACGTGCGGGTACGCCGCGAACACGGCGGCGATCGCGACGCACAGGATCGTGAGCGCCGGCGCGCTCGACCGGTAGCCGGGCTCGTAGACCACGCTCATGATGTCCGCGCTGATGAGCGGCACCGTCGCGAGCACGGTGACGCCCAGCGCGAGCAGCACGGCAAGCGACCGCTGGAAGAACGGCCGCAGCGCGTCGGGCCCCTTGGCCCAGAGCCGCGAGTACACGGGGAAGAGCACGTTGCTGAAGAGCACCGGCACCATGAGCACGAAGGTCATGAGCCGGTACGCGACGCTGTACCGCGCGACGGCCACCTCGCCCTGGAGCGGGCGCAGCATGGCCGTGTCGATGAAGAAGTAGACCGACGCCATCGTCATCGAGACGCCGGCCGGCCAGGCCTCGCGCCACAGCCGCGCGAAGGCCGCGCGCCCGGCGTCGTAGGTGATGCGCACGCGGCGCGCCGCCCACAGGTACGACAGGCTGCCGTTCATCACGGTGCCCAGCCCGAACGCGACGAGGTACGGCGCCGGGCGCTCGACACCCGCGAGCGCGAGGCCGAGCGTCCCGAGCAGCCACGCCGACTGCCCCGCGACGGACGCGAAGACCGACCACTTGAACGTCATGTCGACGTTGAAGATCGCGCCGGCCCCGGCGGGCGCGTGGAACAGGAGCGGCACCGCCGCGAGCGCGAGGATCGCGAAGCGGCTCCCCGGCCCCTCGAAGACCCAGGCGACGGCGACGAGCGCGACCATCGCGAGGGCCGCCGTCGCGCCCTTGATGCACACGAGCATCCCGATGAGCCGCCCCGCCTCGGAGCGCTCGCGCGCGGCCTCGCGGATGACGATCGTCGCCGACCCGAAGTCGAAGACGTTCTGCAGCAACTGGTGCAGGCTCAGGTAGAACGCGAAGATCCCGAAGTCGTGGGCCCCGAGCTGGCGCGGGAGCACCACGGCCGTGATGACGAACGCCAGCGTCGAGGTGTAGAGGCGGCCCAGGATCTGGCCGGCCGCGTTGCGCTCCACGCGCCGCGACAGGTTCGCCGTGTCCGCACCGCCAGTCATGCCGTCGTCCGTCCGGGGGTCGCCGCGGGGCGCCTCGGGGCGACGCCGTGGTCCGCGGAGGTTCGCATGCTCGCCATTCTGCTCGCCGCCGGGAAGGGTCGACGCGCCGGCGGCCCCAAGGCGCTGCTCGATCTCGGCGGCCGGACGGCGCTCGATCGGTGCGTCGGGACGCTGCGGCGCGCGGGCGCGACGCGCGTGCGGATCGTCGTCTCGCCGGCGGTCGCGGAGGCCCTCGGCGGGGCGCCGGCGGGCGCGGAGCTCGTCGTGAACCCGGCGCCCGAGCGGGGCCAGACGTCCTCGCTGCGCTGCGCGCTCGCGGGCGTGGACGAGGACTTCCTCGTCCACACGGTGGACCACCCGCTCGTCCGGGCCGAGGACGTCGCGACGCTCCTCGCGGCCTTCGCGGGGCGCGCGCCGGGCACGCTCCTCACGGCGCCCAGCGTCGGCGGTCGGCGCGGCCATCCCTGCGTGCACGCCGCGCCGCTCGCCGCGGAGTTCCGCGCGCTCGCCGACGACGAGCCGGCGCACCGGGTCGTGCGGGCGGACCCGGGCCGCGTCGCGCACGTCGTCCTCGAGGACCCCTGGCTCGTGCGGGACGTCGACACCCCGGAGGACGTCGCGGACGCCCGCGCCGAGGCGGCGCGGCGGGACGCCGGACCGGCCGCCTGAACCCCGCGCCCGGGCGTGCGGCGAGCCGTCCGCGCGACCGTTCGCGGGAGCGCGCACCCGGTCCCCTCCGGAGGCGGGGCGCTCACGCCGAGCACCCCGGGACGGACCCCTCCCAAGGCGGGGGACCTCGGGGGGGCGGCGGCCGGCGCGCGGGCCGGCCGGCACGCGTCAACCGACGAGGAGGACCTCGACGCGGTTGCGGATCTCGTCGCGCACGGAGCGGAACGCCTTCTTGACCTCGGCGTCGCTCCCGCTCGTCGCGGCGGGGTCGTTGAGCGGCCAGTGGATCTGCGTCGCCTTCTTGCGCAGGTTCTTCGGCAGCGGGTCCGAGTCCGAGCTCAGCGTGATGACGGTGTCGATCTTCGACATGGGGACCTTGTCGAAGGGCTGCACCGACTGCTTGGAGATGTCGATCCCGACCTCTTCCATGACGTCCACCGCGTGGTCGTCGATGGCGCTCGGATCGACACCGGCGCTGTAGATGTTGATGTTCATCCCGGCCATCGCGCGCGCGAAACCCTCGGCCATCTGGCTCCGAGCCTGGTTTCCGCGACAGATGAACAGGAAGTTCTTGGGCTTCGCCATCGGGGACGCCTCCACGGCCACGTCCGTCAGGCTCCATACGATGAGCCCGATCCGGCTGGACATATTACCAGAACCCCGGAATCGGGCCAAGAGCGGGGCCCTCCGGGGGCCTCGGGAACGGCGCGATCAGGCGCTTCCGGAGGCGTCAGCCGTCGACCGGTTCGCCGAACAGGAACGACCAGAAACGACGGAACGGCCGCGCGACGATGTTGAGCGGGATCGCGGTGACGCGCGGGTCGTCGAGCGTGCCGCGCACCTCGAGCTTGACGAGCAGCTCCTCCTTCAACGTGTCGAGCACCTGCCCGAACATGCCGAGCCCGACGGGCACGGGACGCAGCTCGAAACGGATGCGCTCGTTGAAGCGCACCGTGCCCGAACCGGCGAGCGACAACACGTCCGACTGGATCGCGAGCGGGTCGAAGCGCACGACCTTGTCCTTGACGGTGAACGACGTCTCGACGCGCTGGTGCGCGTCCTGTCCGCGCGACAACGTGAGCACCTTGAGGATCTGCTCGAAGGTGTTCGTCTCCCAGAAGTTGCCGCCGCGCACGGAGAACTGTCCCTCGCCGAGGAACGAGTCGGGATCGTGCAGACGCCCGCGCGCGCGGAGGTCGCCCTGCATCCAGCCGGCGACCGTGCCCGGCTCGTACTTCGTGACGAGCGACGCGTGGAGCCGGCCGAAGTCGAGGTCCTCGGCGGCGAGCGAGAGCCGGTACTCGTCGTCCGCCAGGTCGAGCGTGCCGGAGCCGCGCAGCCGCCCGCCGGAGAAGCGCGCGCTCACCTCCGGGAAGCTCAGGACGTCCTGGTCCGTGACCTCGAAGCGCCCGACGACGTCCTCCGCGACGAGCCCCCACCGCGCCGAGTCCACGCGCTCGATGTGGAAGCCGCCGTCGCCCGTGACCGCGACCTCGGCCGGGTCGCCCGCCACGACGAGGTCGAGGTGGCACTCGAAGGTGCCGCCGTCCTCGCAGGTCACGTCCTCCCAGTCCTCGTAGCCGGGGACGAGCAGCAGGAAGCGCTCCTCGAACACGGCGTCGTCGACGTCGATGCGCATGGTCGCGGTGTCCGCGTCGGCGCGCAGCGAGAAGACGACCTCCCCCGCCTCGAAGCCGAAGACCGCCCGCTCGATGAGGAGCAGGCCCTCCTCGTCGACCTCGAACGGGATGCGCGCCGGCCCGAGCAGGAAGGGCACGTACTCCGTGTCCACGTACGCCTCCTCGAGCGCGCCCCACGCGCGGTCGGTCTCGAGGTCCGCCACGGCGTCGAGGTAGCCCCGCGGCGAGAAGCCCTGCCGCAGGATGTCCTGGCCCGCCGGGTCGAGCGTCGTGAGCGCCGGGCTCAGCCGCAGCGCGTCGGCCTCCATGCGCCGCAGGCCGTCGCGGCCGAAGAGCAGGCGCAGCGAGCCGCTGCGCGGGCCCGCGTCGACGACGACGTCGATGCGGTGGTCCGCCGGGTCGCCGACGGTCACGACGCGCACGCTCGCCCCCACGTAGCGCTCGAGCGGGAAGTCCTCGCTGTGCACGACGACCTCCAGGTCGTCGAACGCGATCTCCGGGAGCGGCGCGGGCCCCGCGCCGGCGGGCACGGGGATGCTCGCGATGTGGTCGACGAGCGCGACCGCGGCGCGCACGAGCCCGAGGTCGCCCTCCTCGTAGCGGAGCAGCACGCGTCCGCCGCGCCCGCGCAGCGAGGTGAGCGCGACGCCCGGGTTCGCGGGGTCGGTGAGCGAGACGTCCACGTCGAGGGTCGCGTCGAGCCGCTCCACGTGCGCGACGACGCGGCCCGTCGCGGGGTCGCGCAACGTCGCGCCGCGCACGCTCGCCGCCTCCGGCGAGTGCACGACGAGCTGCTCGAAGGCCAGCACCTCGTCCAGCGAGAAGCGCGCGAGCTGCGTGCGGAGCACGTCCTCGAGCTGGTCGTCGACGAGCAGCACGACCGTCGCGAGGCCCAGCGCGAGCACACCGAGGAAGAGGGCGAAGCGCACGCGGCGTCGGTCCGTCAGGGATCGTGGAAGAGGTAGTGGCGGCGCGCCTCGACGGAGTCGCGCAGCCGCCGCACGCCCAGGTCGCCGTGACCCGGGAAGTAGTACCCGTCGCGCACGCCGAACGCCTTGTCCGAGGACGGCAGCGGCGCCGGGTGGCGCGGGTCGTCCTCGAGGATGCGCAGGAACCGCACGTCGCCGTAGGTGCTGCCGTCCGGCGCGTCGGCGCGCCAGCGGAAGCGCACCACGGGCGGGATGGGCAGCCCCGGGTCCGGGTGGTCGAAGAACACGTCGAGGCTCTTGTTGCTCCACGGGTTCACGAGCACCGCGTCGTGCACGACGCTCTTGCGGGTCCACACCTCGGCCGGGTCGAGGCGTACGTTCGGCCTCGCGTCGTCCCCGTCGCTCCCGGGGCCGTAGATGAAGTCCACGCGCAGGCCGTCCACGGGGAAGAGCACCTGGGTCGGGCGCGTGCGCGTCACGTCGAGCTGGAGGTGGGTCGTGCGGACCTTCACGCCGTCGACCGTGTCGAGGTAGACGCCCTGGCAGGCGACGTCGAGGATGATGCCGTCGCGCTCCTGCCGCAGCACGCCGAGGCCGCCCACCGCGGGGACGTCGACCGGCGCGTAGTATCCTCGCTCGACGGTGTGCGCGCAGCCCGCCGCGAGCAGCAGCCACGAGCAGCACAGCCATGCCATCCGTCGAGCGATCACGGTCCTCTCCCGGGTGCGGTGCGGAGCGCCCCACGATACCGATCTGGGTGGCGCTCGTCGGGCGCGACACCCGGGGACCGGGGATGGTCCGGCTCGTCGGGGCGTTCGGCGCGCGGGGCGTCCCGGCGCACCCGCTGCGGCCGGCCGAGCTCGTCGAGCGGCTCGACGCGGCCCCGCCCGCCGCGGTGCTCCTGCGGGTGCCCTCCGGCGGGCCGCGCGACGCGCTCGACCCGCTCCTCGCGCCCGCGCGCGACGGCCGCCCGGCGACGTGGATCGACCCGCCCGCATCCGTCGCGCGCGCCCACGACAAGGCGGCCCTCGCCCGGCGCCTCGTCGAGGCCGGGCTGCCGACGCCCCCCACCGCGCTCGTGACGCGGGACGACCCGCACGCCGCGGACGAGCTGCCGGGCGAGCGCCTCGTGGTCAAGCCGCCGACCGGGTCCGCGGGGCGCGGCGTGACGCTCGGGCTGCCGCGCGACGCCGCCCTGCGGGGCGCGCGTGCGTACGCGGAGCTCACGGGCGCGGCGCTCGTGCAGACCCGCCTCGACGGGACCGTCGACCGGCGCGTGCTGCTCGTCGGCGGCGAGGTCGTCGCGGCCATGGAGCGGCGGCCCGGCGCGACGGGCCGGGGGAGCGTGCACTACGGCGGTTCGCCGCGAGCCTGGTCGCCGGACCCGGGCCAGGCGGAGCTCGCCCGCGCGGCGGCGCGCGCGGCGGGGCTCGAGGTCGCCGGCGTCGACCTCCTGGAGGACGCCGGCCGCGACGTCGTGCTCGAGGTGAACACCTGCCCGGGCTTCGCCGCGATCGAGCGCGCGACGGGCGCGGACGTGGCGGGCGCGCTCGCCGACCTCGTGCTGCGGCGTGCCGGCGTCGGGCCGCGCCGGGCGGGCCGCCTGACGCCGCGGTCCGCCGGAGGCAGCGGCGTCCGTTGATCCGTCGGGCCCCGCCGGGCATCCTGGTCGGCCGGTTCCCCGGACGGGAAACGGTCGCGAGCACCCGGGTCGACGGCGCGCGATCTCCGGACGACCGTACGCCCGGGGGGAAGCCATCGGCATGACGCTCACCGCGATCATCAGCGACATCCACAGCAACATGCAGGCCCTCGAGGCCGTCGTGGTGGACGCGCGTCGCGAGGGCGCCGAGCGCTTCTGGTGCCTGGGCGACATCATCGGCTACGGCGCGCAGCCCATCGAGTGCCTGGAGATCGTGCGCGAGATCTCGTCGCGCACCATCAAGGGCAACCACGAGCAGGCGGTGCTCGACGGGCCGTTCGGCTTCAACCCCCTCGCGAGCGCCGCGATCCTCTGGACGCGCCACTGCGTCGAGGAGGGCAACGGCCACATGCGCGACGGCATGGAGTACCTGGGCTCGCTCGGCGAGCGCGTCGACGAGGACGACGCGACGCTCGTGCACGGGTCGCCGAGCCACCCGCTCGACGAGTACCTCTTCCGCGAGGACACGCTCGAGTTCCTGCCGCAGGCGCACGAGGAGCGCAGCAAGCTCACGCGCAGCTTCGAGCTCGTGGACCGGCCGTGCTTCGTCGGGCACACGCACGTGCCGGGCATCATCGACGGCGAGCTGCACTGGGTGTCGCCCGCCGGCTGCCGGGACGGCTACGACACGATGGGCAAGCCGTGCTTCGTGAACGTCGGCTCGGTCGGGCAGCCGCGCGACGGCGTGCGCGACGCGTCCTACGCGCTGTGGGACGGCCGCGTCGTGCGCTTCCGCCGCGTGCCCTACGACGTGGGCGCGGCGGCCGAGCGCATCTTCGCCGAGCGCGACCTCCCGGACATGCTCGGGCAGCGGCTGCTCGAAGCGTGGTGACGCGCTAGACCCGCAGCACCGCGTGCAGGCCGTCGACCTCGCCGTCGGCGAGGACGCGCAGCCCGGCGCGGGCCGCGGCGCGCGTCGCGGGGTCCTCGTGCGGCGTGGGCTCGAGGTGCACGACGCCGCGGGCGTGCGCGCGGGCCAGCGCGAGGAAGGCCGGGTCGTCCGGGTCGCCCCCGCCGCCGAGCAGCACGCGCCAGCCGGAGAGGAAGCCCGTCTCGCGGTCGAGGGCCGCGTCGAGCACGTCGAGCGGGAGGTCGTCGTCGAGCACGACGCCGCCGCACAGCAGCGGCAGGAACTCGAGCGACGCGGGCAGGCCGTGCCGCCCGGTGACCGGCACCTCGAGCCGGGACGCCCAGCGGTCGGCGCCGGTGCGCACCCGCGCACGTGTCACGTCGAGGCGCCCGGCGAGGAAGTCGCCCACCGAGTCCGGGTCGAGCAGGTCGCCGACGCGCGGCACGGCGTGCTTCGTCACGGGCTCGCGCCGCTCGAGGTCGGTGACCGTCTTGAACGACGTCTTCACGAACGACGGCCAGCCGCGGCCGGAGCGCGCGCGTCGCCGCAGCCACGCGAGCGTCTCGCGGTGGCCGGCGTTGCCCGTGCCGAGCGGCTCGTCCTCGTCGGCGCGCAGGCCCTGCATCTCCCGCGCGCGCGTCGCGCGGGCCAGCACCGAGGCGGCGCGCGCGGCGAGGAAGCGGTCGTCGGCGCGGGTCTGCACGCGCACCGTGAGGCCGCGCGCGCGCCATGCCGTCGCGGCCTCGGTGAGCAGCGCGCCCGTGCCGTAGTCGTCGACGGCGAGCTCCGTGCCCGCGCGGTCCTCGTCGCCGTCGGCGGCGGTGGACAGCTCCCCCGCCCCGGCGAGCAGATCGCCGGCCGCGGCGAGTAGATCGCCCACCAGCCGCACGTACGCGAGGTCCAGGAGCGCGTTCTTCGAGTAGCGGTCGAAGAGCCGGTTGGGGATCGTGAGCGCCGTCGCGACGAGACCGTCGGCGCGCATCGCCGCGAGCTGCTCGCCGAGGCGCTCCCAGCCGGAGGCCGCGCGGCTCGTCTTGGTCTCGACGTGCCCGACGAGCTCGTGCAGGCGCGCCTCGAGCGGCCGCGCGAAGAGCACGCCGCCCAGCACCGCGGAGCCCAGCAGCTCGCCCGTGCCCGTCTCGTCGACGCCGGCGAGCACCGTGACGTCGGCGCCCGCCTCCTGCGTCGCGACCTCCTCGCGCTTCTTCCGCGTCGGCCCCGGCCCGCCCGCGAGCCGCCCGATCTCGTCCTCGAGGACGAGCCCCTCGGCGTCGCCCTCGCGGACGGTGCTCACGAACTTGCCGGACGTGTAGAGCGTGAAGATCGACTTGCCGTCGGTGCGCACCTCGAACTCGAGGTACTTGTTCTTCGCGTTCTTGCGCAGCGTGTGGCCGCGCGAACCGAAGAGGTCGCGCAGCGCGCGCACCTGGGACGACGTGACCTCGCGGGAGACCGGCTTGTTGCTCACGCGGGCCGGTATACCAGAGCGCTCCCGCGCTTCCAGCGGCGATCAGGAGCGCATGCGGATGTCGATGATCTTGGCGATCGGACCGACGATCGCGAGCGCGAAGATCGGCGGCGCGGTGAGCAGCGGCTCGAGGAAGCCGATCTGCCAGGCGGACGACATCCGGATGACGCACTCGACGAGCGCGATGAGCACCACGACGAGCACGCGGCCGCGCTTGCTCTTCACGACGGTCTTGGGGTCCGTGATCATGAAGAACATGAAGAGCATGTACATCGGCCCGGTGATCGGCGCGATCTCGGACATCATCGGCTCGCCCGTCATCCAGGCGCGTACGCACGCGAGCGCCAGGAACGACGCCGCGTAGGTCCCCGAGATGTGCATGAGCTTCGACTTCCCGACGACGAGGAAGCCGAGCAGCATGATGACGCCGACGAGGCGCAGGTCGTTGCCCCACTGGTGGCTCAGGATGGACACCGAGCCCGGCGCGAGGAGCAGCAGCAGCGAGAACGAGAGGTTCGTCGGGTTCCAGATGTGCTGGCCGCGGTAGCGCAGCGCCGACTTGGACACGATCGCGATGAGCGGCCCGAGCACGAACGGCCAGAGGAGGCCGGGCCCCGGCTTCGTGAGCACGATGACGCTGTTGCCGGTGATGTACGCCGTGAGCGTGCTGCCCTTGCGGCCCGCGAAGAGCCGCGCCGAGACGTGCTCCGCGACGATCGCCGTGCCGAGCGCGACGATGAGTCGCTCGAAGCCGCCGAGGATGTCGAAGAAGGCCTCGCCCGTGACGACGATGAGCGTCAGCAGCGAGGAGAAGTACCAGGAGGGCGCGAGGTTCCGGAAGAAGGCCGCGACGCCGGTCTCCCGCTTCTCGGCGGCCGGCGCCCCGGCGGCGGGGACCGCGGCGGCGGCGGGCTGCGCGAGGGGTGCCTGCTCGGTCACGGTGCGTCCTCGGTCACGTGGTGCGTCGTGTCGACGGGGAGGTCGCGGAGCACGGTCTTGCGGCCGGACGGCCAGTGCACGACGACCTCCTCGAGCCGCTCTTCGTCCCCCAGTCCGAAGTGGAGGCGGCGCTCGTTCTGGCTGCAGAAGCCCGAGCCGCCGTCGACGACGCGCACGGTGTGCACGTCGCCGGCCTTGACCTCGACCGTCGCGCCGATCCCGGAGCGGTTCGACCGGCGGAGCTGCGGGTCCGCGCCGGGGGACGGCGTCGGACCGGCCGAGCCCTCGAGCGAGACCTTCACCCAGTGGCGACCGGCGGGCGGCTCGCAGCTGTAGACGAGCAGCGGACCGCGCTGGTTCGCGACGACGACGTCGAGCGCGCCGCGGTCGAAGAGGTCGACGAGCACGACGGAGCGACCGTCGTAGGTGTCCGTGACGCCCGCGGCCTCGGCGACGTCCGTGAAGATGCGGCCGTTGCGGTTGAGCAGCACGCGCGAGCGCTCGTTGCCCGAGAGGTCCATGCCGCCCATGGTCGGCCAGTTCGCCGCGTCGACGACAACCTCGCTCGCCGCGCCGCCGACCTTCGTCATGTTGTACCAGTAGTCGCCGGCGCCCTCGTCGCCCGTCACGAAGCCGTTCGCGACGAAGAGGTCCTGCCAGCCGTCGTTGTCGAGGTCGCCGATCTGCGAGCCCCACGCCCAGCCGCAGTCGGCCACCTTGCCGCTCGCGACGTTCTGGAAGCCGGCGCCCTCGGCGAGGTAGCTGTGCCGCAGGTTGTTGCCCTGGAAGAGGTACCCGCGCACGGAGATGTTCGTCACGAAGACGGAGAGGCGCGCCTCGTTGAGCAGCTCGCCGAGCGCGACGCACATGCCGCTCTTGCTGTCGTCGCCGAGGCCCGCGTCGTACAGCTCGAAGCGGCCGCCGCCGCGGTTCCGGTAGAACTCCTCGGCGCCGTAGTCGTTCGCCGTGTAGAGGTCGACGAGGCCGTCACCGTCGAAGTCGGCCGCCGCGGCGCCCATGGTCCAGCGCGAGCTGCTCAGGCCGGCGCGCTCCGTGACGTCCTCGAAGCGGCCGTCACCGAGGTTGCGGAACAGGACGTTGCTGCCGCCGTTCGTCGCGAACTCGAAGCTCTCCTGCATGATCTCCGTCGTCTCGAGGTCCCACAGGTCGTAGCGCTCGTGGAAGTACCCGGCGACGAAGAGGTCGACGAGGCCGTCCTGGTCCGCGTCGAACCACACGGCGGCGTTCGCGTTCATCCAGCGCTCGAGGCCGGAGCCGGCCGTGACCTCGGTGAAGCGCAGCCCGCCCTCGTTGCGGAAGAGCGCCGGGTAGCCGTAGCGGTAGACGAAGAGGTCCTCGTCCCCGTCGTTGTCCATGTCCGCCCAGACGGAGCCCATGGAGACGCCGCGGCCCTCGACGTTGAGGTCGGCGACACCCGCCTCGGCGGCCATATCCACGAGCCGCCGCGCGCCGTCCTCGCCGCGGTTCACGTAGAGCGCGTTGGGCTCGCCGAACGCACTGTTCGTCGCGTAGAGGTCGGGCCGTCCGTCGCCGTCGGCGTCCGCCACGGAGACCGCGGCGCCGAGCGCGGCGATCTGCGCATCGATGTTCGCGAGCTTGGGGTCGAAGGACGGCCGCACGTGCCGGAAGTCGATGCCCACCTCCGCGTGGACCTCGCGCATGCGGAAGCTCTCGTTGCCCTCGGGCAGGAGCTCGGACTCGTCGCGCTGGTCGAGCCCCCACGAGAGGGCGAGGAGCCCCACGAAGGTGACCTTCGCGAGGAGAGGCCGGAAGCTGGACGTCGTGCTCATGGAGTGCGCGCCGGGCTCGGGATGGGCCTGCGAGGGCTCGTCGCGGGCCGGCGGAGGTTCGGGGTAGAGTGTCGCGCTCGACAGCGCTCACGCGACGCCCCACCACTGCGAGGATAGGGCCCCATGATGATACTGTCCAACGTCGGGCTGCTGTACGACGGCCGCGGCGCGAGCGATGGGAACCTCCACCGCGGCGTCGACCTGCACGTCGACGGCGGCGTCATCCGCGAGCTGCGCCCCCACGACCCGGCGCTGACGGTCGGGGACGGCCACACGCTCGTCGACTGCTCGTCCTACACGGTCACGCCCGGGCTCATCGACTGCCACGGCCACGTGACCGTGCTGGGCCTCGACTCGGGCGCGATGGACACGATGCTCACGGGCGAGTCGCTGCTCTGGGTCGAGAAGATCCTGCACACGACGCTCGTCGACGGCGGCGTCACGACGATGCGCGACGTGGGCGGCGCGACGCACCTCATGAAGCGCCTCGTCGAGGAGGGCGTCATCCTGGGACCGCGTCTCAGGATCAGCATCGCCATGCTCTCGACCACCGGCGGGCACGCGGACTTCCGCGGCGTCGACCGCTGCCACGGCGAGCTGTCACGCCTCTGGCCCGAGGGCCCCGGCCGCCCGAGCAGCATCGTCGACGGGCCGTGGGAGTGCCGCAAGCGCGTGCGCGAGCTGGCCGCCTGCGGCGCCGACCTCATCAAGATCTGCGCGAGCCCCGGCGTCGCGTCGCCGTCCGACAAGCTCGAGCACCGGGACTTCTCGCCCGAGGAGGTCGAGGCCATCTGCGACGAGGCGCACGCCCGCGGCATGGAGGTCGCCGCGCACGCGCACAGCCGGCGCGGCATCGAGCTCGCGATCCGCTGCGGCGTCCACGACATCCAGCACATCTCCTTCATGGACGAGGCGCTCGTCGACCTCGCCGCCGAGCACGGCTGCGTCGTCACGCCCACGAGCTGGATCATGGCCGAGCTCCAGCGCGCCGACGGCCTCAGCGACTTCGTCATGGACAAGGTCAAGCAGGTCGCCGAGGTCCACGCGCAGGCGACGAGCTACGCCGCGAAGGGCGGGCTGCCGGTCCTCATGGGCACCGACCCCGTGCTCCCCGGCATGCACGGCCGCAACGGCCTGGAGATCGCCGCGCTCGTGAAGGAGGGCCTGTCGCCGCTCGCCGCGTGGCACGGCACGACGGGGCTCGCCGCCGAGCACATCCACGTGCCCGAGACGGGGACCATCGAGCCCGGCAAGCGCGCGGACCTGCTCGTGTGCACCGAGGACGTCGTGCACCACCCCGAGACGCTCGGCGACGGCGCGATCCTCGAGGTCCTCAAGGACGGCGAGGGCTACCGCGGCGGACTCGACGGCGTGCCGCAGCGTCGGTTCGAGACGGATCTCCGCGAGCGGCTCGCGCGGCGCGGGTAGGGACGCGGCCGGGGACGAGGCCGGGTCCGGGCGGCGGCGGTGACCGCGACGGGTCGGGATCCGGTTCCGGATGCCGGATCGGGAAGCGGGAATCCTGAAGCCGGATCAGGAATCGGGAAGCCGGATCGGGAAACCGGAAGCCGGATCGGGAATCTGGATCCGGAAGCCGGACCCGGATGCGGGATCGGGCGCGGCTGCCGTGATGGAATCGGCGGCGGGTTCGGCAAGACGCTCCACCTCCGGACGCAACCGCGTTCGGTGCACCGTGTTCCCGCTGCGCCTCGAACGGGAAGCAGGCCCTCCTCCTCATGAAGCACGCATCACGGCGTCCTCTCCTCGCCGTCCTCGCGCTCGCCGTGTCGGTGACCGCGCAGGACGCGTCATCCGTCTCGTCCGGCCCGCCACCTCGCGCCTCGGACGACGGCGTGTTGCTCGAACTCCAGGAAGGACCGTTCGCCGTCGGGCTCGGTGACGTGGATGGCGACGGCTTCGGGGACGTCGCCGTGAGCAGACGCAAGTTGCACGCCGACCACCCGGACCGACCGAACATCGTTCGAGTCATCAAGGGTCCCGACGGCTCCGAACACTTCACGCTCACCGGGGGACCGGGCTTCGGCTATCGCCTGGCCCGCTCGGGCGACGCCGACGGCGACGGTGTCCAGGACCTCCTCGTCGCGACGGGTGATCTCGGCACCGATCGTCCGGAGGGACGCGTCGAGCTGTTCTCGGGGGCCGACGGCACGCGCATCCACGAGGTGCCGATCGCGGACCTCGCAGCCGACCTCGCCGGCGTCGACGATGTCGACGGCGACGGTCGGGCGGACTACGCGCTCACCGCGGGCTCGCGGAGCGGCGTCCGAGTCGAGGTCCGCTCCGGACACGACGGGGCGGTGCTGTGGGCGGTCACTCGCGCACGGGACGGCTATCACGCGACGCACGCGGCGGTCGTCTCGACGGCGGACGTCGACGGAGACGGAGTTCGCGACCTCGCGCTGATCGGCCCCCGCACCGACGGCTCGGGCGATGCATGGTCGGGCTGTCTCACCATCCTGTCGGGCGCGACCGGTCGGGAGATCCGACCGCTCGGAGGGCCCGAGTTCTCAGCGGGCGAATCGCCCGAGGCGCTCTCGGCTTCGACAGGTGGCGAGTTCCTCGTCGTGGGCGGGTCCGTCGACGGAGCGCCGGTCGTGCGCGTCGTGTCCCCATACGACGGACGGACGATCCACGAGGTCTCCGAGGACACGCCGCACTACGGTTGGGCGACGGCCGCACCGGGTGACATCGACGGGGACGGGACGCCGGACTTCGCGGTCGGCGCACCACCCTTCCAGGATCGCCGAGCGCTCGGACGGGTGTTCGTCCACTCGGGCGCGACGGGCGCGCTCCTCCGATCGTGGAGCGGAGGGACGGACGAGGACGACCCCGTCTTCCCCGGCCGCGGCTTCAGCTTCGGCATCTGCCTGGACGGGGCCGGTGACTTCGACGGCGACGGACACGCCGACCTGCTCGCGGGCGAGGCCCGCGGTGTCGGGTCGGGCCGGAACGTGCCGGACCGGCTGCTCGTCGTCACGCACCGTGGCGCGCAGATCACGGAGGACGCGGACGCTTTCCGACACCGCTGAGAGCGTGCGGCTGGCGAGCCGTCACGGCACGCCGCCCTGCCTCCCCCCCGCGGCGACCTCCTGGGCGCTCTCGCCGGCCGCTTTCCGAGTCGGTTCCCCCCGCCGATGCCGGGTCCAGCTCTCGGATCCGGGCCCAGGTCCGATTCCGGATCCCGATTCCGATCCGGCGTCCGGATTCCCGATCCGGGTTCCCGATTCCCGGTCCGGCTTCCCGATTCCCGATCCGGCATCCGGAACCGGATCCCGAACCGCTGCGGTGCCCGTCTCCGCCACCGCCCGGACCCGGCTTCGTCCCGCGGCCGCAACGCGGCCGACTCCTCGCGAGGAGGAGCCGACCGCGGCGTCGTGCCCTTACCTCACGAGCACCTGGAACGGCAGCACCGCCTGCACGCGGTCCGGCGTGATCGCCGTGCCGCCCGCGAGCGCGGCGCGCGCGGTCGCGACGATGTCGCCGAAGCCGAGCTCGGTGAGCAGTCGGCCCACCCCGTCGTCGAGCCCGACGTCGACGCGCGCCTGCATGGCGTCCTCGATCTGCTCGAGGAAGTTGGGCACGTCGGGGTACTCGACGAGCGGCGCATCCGCGCCGAGGCCGCCGAGCGCGGCGGCGAGGTCGAGCGCCTCCTGGAAGCCGCCGATCTCGTCGACGAGGCCGTTCTCCGCCGCCTGGCGCCCGGTCCACACGCGGCCCTGCGCGAGCTCGCGCACGCGGTCGGGCTCGAGGTCGCGGCCGTCGGCGACCTTGGTGATGAACTCGTCGTAGGTCATCTCCATCCAGCGCGTGAGCGTCGTCTTGAGGACCTCCGACGGGCCGTTCTCGAGGATGGAGAGCTCGCCGCCGTGCGGGCCGCGCGCGACGACCTCGACGTTGATGCCGAGCGTCTTGAGCGTCTCGCTCGGGTCGGGGAGCATCGACACGACGCCGATGGAGCCGGTGAGCGTGCTGTTCTGCGCGACGATCGCGTCACAGCCCATGCTGATCCAGTACCCGCCCGACGCGGCGAGCGAGCCCATGGACGAGACGACGGGCTTGCCCGCCTCGCGCACGTCCTGGATGGCGCGCCAGATCATGTCGCT
This sequence comes from bacterium, assembly GCA_030428785.1. Classification (GTDB taxonomy): domain Bacteria; phylum Planctomycetota; class B15-G4; order B15-G4; family B15-G4; genus JAUIEF01. Next base: position 5,580 of record JAUIEF010000086.1, on the reverse strand, counting down.
CGCGAGCGCGCTGCCGCCGGGGCTGTTCACGCGCAGCACGACGGCCTTGCAGTTCTCGTCGTCGCGCGTCTTCTCGAGCGCGGCGACGATCGTGTCGCTGCCCATGGACGCGACGTTGCCCTGGAAGTCCGCGGCGCTCTTGCCGGAGACGATCGTGCCCGTCGCGTAGACGATCGCGATGTACGGCTCCTTCGGCGCCTTCTTCTTGGGCGGGTTCAGGATCTGCGGGAGGATCGCGAACATCGCGAAGGGGCTCTCGAGCATCTTCTCGATGTCCTCCTTCGTGCGCTCGCCGTAGCCCTTGACGACCTCGACGTCGCCGCCGAAGAGCTCGTCGACGTGCGCGTCGTACTCGTCGTGGTACATGGACGCGCTGATGAGGCCCTGCTCGGCCGCGACGCGCGGGTCGACGAACATACTTTCGAAGAAGCCCTCGACGGCGTCCACGGAGAGGCCGCGGTTGTCGGCGATGATGGAGAGCAGCTGTCCGTAGAACTCGTCGAGCAGCGCCTCGATGGTCGTGCGCTGCCCGTCGCTCATCGCGTCCTTCGCGAAGTCCTCGTAGGCCGTCTTGAAGTCGCCGATGTGCAGCACCTCGAAGCGGAGGTCGAGCTTGTCGAACATCTCCTTGAGGTACATGGACTCGGCGGTGAGCCCCTCCATGATGATCATGCCGGACGGCGGCACGACGAGCGGGTCGGCGATCGTCGCGAGCATGGCGTCGGACTGCGTGAGCATCTCCGTGTAGGCGATGATCTTCTTGCCGGCGGCCTTCGCCGCGCGCAGCTCCTCGATGAGGTCGAGCGTCTTGGCCCAGCCGGGGCTCGACTTGATCTCGAGCGAGATGCCGTCGACCTCCGGGTCGCCCGCGATCCTGCGGATCTTCTCGAGCGTGCGCCGGAAGTTGAGGCGCGACGGACCGAGCGGGTTCTCGACCGGCGGGTCCTCGGGGACCGCGCCGAGCACGAGCTTCACGACGCGCGGGCGGTCGGGCGCGTCCGCGTCGTCGGCAGCGTCCTGCGGAGCGAGCGCGGAGAGGGCGGGCGCCAGCACGAGGGCGGCGCAGAGGGCGAGCAGGGCGCGTGAGCGCCGGGGCGTGACGTGCATGGGGAGACCTCTGAGAGCGGATCTGCCGCGCGAGCGGCGTCGGGCATCATCGCCCGACGGCCCGCGGAGCGTGTGGGTCGAGCCGCTGTCGATTGTATGTCCGACGGCCGCTGGACACCCGCGGACCACGACCGGGATCATGGCTGACGTGACGAGCGAGCGCGAGGGCGGAGCGGCGTCGACGGACGGCCGCGGGTCGGGATCCCGGCTCGCGGCGGGCGTCTGCGTGCTCGCGCTGGCGCTCCTCGCCGCCAAGGCGTGGGTCGCGTCGGGCCTCGATCTCTTCGGCGACGAGGCCTTCTACTGGCAGTGCGCGCAGCGTCCCGCGCTCTGCTACGTCGACCACCCGCCGATGACGGCGCGCCTCATCGGCCTCGGCACGGCGCTGCTCGGCGACACGACGCTCGGCGTGCGGCTGCCGTTCCTGCTCATCGGGCTGCTCTTCCCGCTCGCGCTCTTCGCGACGGCGCGGCCGCTCGTCGGACGACGCGACGCGCTGCTCGCCGCCGGCCTCTCCCTCCTCTATCCGGGGACGGCGCACCTCGGCCTCGTGGCGATCCCCGACGTGCCGCTCCTGCTCTGGGCGGTGCTCTTCGTCGGCGCGTTCGACCGCGGCGCGCGCGACGGGCGCGTCGTCGACTGGGCGGCGGCCGGACTGTTCGGCGCGCTCGGCCTCGTGACGCACCTGCGCTTCACGCTCGTGCCGCTCGGCGGCGCGCTCTGGCTGCTCCTCACGGCGGGCGGTCGGCGCCGGCTGCGCTCGCCCGGTCCGTGGCTCACGCTGCTCCTGCTGCTCGTCGGCCTCCTGCCCATGGCGCTCTTCAACCTCCGGCAGGAGCTCGGGCCCGTCGCGTACTACTTCGCAGGGCGACACGGCGCGACCTTCGACGCGTTCGGCGTCGCGGTCTTCGTCGGGCAGCAGCTCGTCGCGGCGACGCCGTTCCTCTTCGCGGCGCTCGTCGTCGCGGCGGTGCACGCGGTGCGCCGCGGCCGGCTCGGCGACGGTGGCGCCGCGCGCACGGCGTTCCTCGCGCTCACGCCCGTCGCGGTGTTCCTCGCGGGCAGCCCGTTCGAGGACAGCGGCCTCACGACCGGCCACTGGCCGACCGTGGGCTGGGTGCCGCTCCTGCCGTTCGTGCCGGGCGTCGTGCGCACGATCGGGACGGCGGGCGGCGGGCTCCTGCGGCGCGCGGCCGTCGTCTGCGTCGCGGGGCTGCCCGCGCTGCTCGTCGCGGCGGCGCTGCTCGACCTCGGCGGCGTCGTGACGCTCAGCAAGGCTCGCGCGCAGTTCACCGGATGGACGGAGGGCGCGGCGGCCACGCGCGCGCGGCTCGCGGCGGGCGACGCCGCCGCGGGCACGGGCGGGACCGTGGGTGCGACGGCGGACGGCCCGGCGCTCGTCGTCGCCGACAACTACAAGCTCGGCGCGCACCTCGAGTTCGCGCTCGGCGACGCGGCCGAGACCTACGTCCTCGACCACCACCGCAACCGGACGCACGGTCGCGGCCCGCAGTACGGGCTCTGGGGCCTCGACGAGGCGGCGCTGCGGGAGCGCGCGGGGGAGGAGGCGCTCGTCGTCGTGCAGGCGAGCGAGACGGGGCGCGACGAGATCGAGACCTGGGTCGCGCACGTCGCGTCCTTCTTCGACGGGCTCGCCGAGGACGGCGAGCGGCTCAAGGTCCCGCTCCCCCACTCGACGCCGGAGAGCCCGCGCAACGTCGTCTTCCGCTTCTACCGCGGCGTCGTCGCGGGCGAGGCTGCGCCCGGCCCCTGACGACGCGCGCGTGCGCCGTGCGGGATCCCGGCGACCGACCGCGCACGACGACCGTCCGCCGGCCCTGCGCGCTCACCCGCCGGACGCCCACGACCCCGACGCCGACACGCGGCGCCGACCCGTCGGTCCTCAGGCGGCGGGCTTCACCTCGAGCGCCTCGCGCAGCGCCGCGAGCGCGGCGGTCACGATCTGCCGCGCACGCTCGCGCGTGACGCCCAGCGTGTCGCCGATGACCTGGTACGTGCGCGGGCCGTCGCCGTCGAGGCCGAAGCGCAGCACGACGACGCGACGCGTCCGCTCGTCGAGCGTGCCGAGCGCGCGCCGGACGCGCCGCTCCTGCTCGAAGCGCGAGAGCTCGTCGACGGGCGTCGGGCAGCTCGGGTCGCGGAGCCGGTCCGCCCACGGGTCGCCCGCGCCGTCGTCCCCGAGCGAGGACGCGCCGCGCCCGAGCGCCGCGACGCCCTCGAGCACGTTGCCCATGCTGCGTCGCGTCATCCGCAGCGCCTCGCGCACCTCGCCGGGCGTGGGTCGCCGACCGAGCCGCTCCTCGAGCGCGACCCGCGTCTTCTCCCACCGCGCGACCCGCTCGTACATCGTGCTCGGCACGCGCACGACCCGCGCCTGTCCCTGCACGGCGCGCGTGAGCGCCTGGCGGATCCACCACGTCGCGTAGGTCGAGAAGCGGAAGCCCGCCTCCGGGTCGAACTTCTCGACGGCGCGGATGAGCCCGAGGTTGCCCTCGGCGACGAGGTCGGCGAGCGGCAGCCCGCTGCCCGTCCAGCGACGCGCGAGGTGCACGACGAGCCGCAGGTTCGCGCGGACGAAGCGCGCCCGGGACGCGGCGCAGCCGGCCTGCACGCCGCGGCCGAGCTCACGCTCCTCCTCCGGCGTGAGCAGCGCGACGGCCTCCAGCTCGGCCAGGTAGCGGGCGAGGCCGGGATCGTGCAGGTCGTGGGGCGCCATGGGAGGTCTCCGCGCGAGGGGGCGACGGTCCGGGATGGACCGTCCTGCCTCCTCACGCGGGAGACCGCGTCGCGACCCGCAAGGGAATCTCCGGGACGCGCGTCGGCTCCCTCACGCCGCGCGGCTCAGGCGAAGCCGTCGCACCAGCGGTAGGCGTCGATGACCGCGCGCTCGCCCTCGACGCCCGGCTGCGAGTTGCCGTGCTCCATCCCGAGGATCCCCGTGTAGCCCTTGCGGTGCAGGTGCCCGAAGACGTTGCGGTAGTGGATCTCGCCCGTCGTCGGCTCGTTGCGCCCGGGGTTGTCGCCGATCTGCACGTAGGCGATCTCGTCCCAGCACGCGTCGATGTTGGGGATGAGGTTCCCCTCGGCGATCTGCTGGTGATAGAGGTCGTCGAGGATCTTCACCGCCGGGCTGCCGACCGCCCGGCAGATCGCGTAGGCCTGCGGCATGCGCGTGAGGAACATGCCCGGGTGGTCGCGCCACGGGTTGAGCGGCTCGAGCACCATGACGAGGCCGTGCGGCTCGAAGACCTCGGCGCCGCGCTTCAGCATCTCGACGGCGTTCGCGGTCTGGTACTCCATCTCGAGGCGCGGCTCGAGGTCGCCCATGACGACGGTCATCCACGTCGCGTCGACGCGCTTCGCGACCTCGACGGACGCCTCGAGGTCCGCGAGGAACGACTCGAGGTGCGACGGGTCGCCGGACACGAAGCTGCGCTTCCCGAAGGCCGTGCCGAAGTTCGCGACGAACACGCCCATGCGCAGGCCGCGGCGCCGCATGGCGGCGGCGATCGCCTCCTGCTCCTCGACCGGGCGGCGGGCCATCGTGTTGTCCTCGAGGGCGGTGAAGCCCTCGTCGGCGATGAAGTCGACCTGCGCGACGAGGTCGTCGCCCGCGCTGTGCCGGAACATGCCGAAGTGCGGCGCGTACGCCATCTTGAAGGTGTCGCCGCGCCGCGCGCGACCGAGCGCGGCGGCCTCGGCGAGGAGCTCCGGGTCCGCGGGGGCCGGAGCGGGTGACGGGGCCTTCGCACCGGCGAGGGCCGCGGGCGCGACGAGCCCGGCGGCGGCCGCCTCGAGGAACTGACGTCGTTGCACGGGGAGCCTCCGGCGGGTCGTGGTGCGAGCGGGCCGCACGGTAGCATGGCGCCCCCGTCGCAGAGAGGCGTGCCCTTGCCGACCCACCGACCGCGTCCTCGGCTCGTGCTCCTCGCGCTCGTCGCCTGCCTCGCGTGCACGCCGCCGCGGTCGGCCGGCGCGGCGCGCGACCTCCCCGTGCTCGAGCCGTCGGCGGACGGCGCGACGCCCGCCTGGGTCTGGACGCGCGACCCCGCTCGCGAGGGCGAACACGCCGTCTTCGTCGCGCGCTTCCGCGCGCCCGCCGACCTCGTGTCGGCGACGCTCGTCGCGACCTGCGACGACGAGCTCACCGCGACGCTCGACGGCGTCGAGGTCCTCGCCCACGACGACTGGCGCACGCCCACGGGCGCGGAGGTCGGCGACGCGCTCGCGCCGGGCGGCGACGTGCACCTGCTGCGCGTCGACGTGCGCAACGGCGGCGGACCGGCGGGCCTCGTCGCCTCGCTCGCGATGACGGACGCGCGCGGCGCGACGCACACGCTCGTCACGGACGGCCGCTGGTCGTGGAGCCCCGACGGCGCGACGCCCCGCGCGCCCGCGGCGGTGCTCGGCGCGCTCGGCGACGCGCCGTGGTCCGCCGTCGACGCCGCGACC
>JAUIEF010000085.1 GCA_030428785.1 bacterium | reverse complement strand
GGCGACGTCGCCCGGGAGGCCGGCGCGTGAGCCCGGGGTCGACGCCGCGACGGCCGGACGACGGCCCCGCCCCGCGGGAGGCCGGCGGGACGCCGCCCGCGACGACCCTCGACGCGCAGCTCCGCGCCTCCGTCGCGCGGCACGGCGACCGCCCCGCGCTCGTGCTCGAGGACGGCGCGACGCTCACGTACACCGAGCTCGACGGCGCCGTCGACGAGGCGGTCGCCTGGCTGCGCGCGCAGGGCGTCGTCCCCGGCGACCGCGTCCTGCTGCAGCTCGACAAGGGCCCGGCCTTCCTCGTGCTGCACCTCGCGGACATGCGGCTCGGCGCGGTGACCGTCCCCGTGAACCCGGCGGCGGCGCCCGACGAGACCGCGTACACCGCCGCCGACTGCGAGCCGGCGCTGCTCGTGCACGGCGTGCGCGACGGCGAGCCGCCGACCGGGGGCGCGGACGGCCCGCGCGTCGTGCGCCTCGACCCGGACGCGACGGCGCGCACCGAAGGACGCGACCGCGGCGAGCGCTCGACGCGCGCCGACGCGTCGTCATCCGCGCATCCTTCGCCGGGCGCCGCCCCCCCGCCGGCGCCCGACGACCTCGCGTGCCTGCTCTACACGTCGGGCACGACGGGCCGGCCCAAGGGCGCGCGGCTCCTCCAGCGGAACCTCGCGAGCAACGTCGCCGTGCTCCACGACGCCTGGGGCTGGTCGCCGGACGACGTCCTGCACCACGCGCTGCCGCTCTTCCACGTGCACGGGCTCTTCGTCGCGGCGTCCGTCGCGCTGGCCGCGGGCGCGTGCGTGCGACTCGCGCCGCGCTTCGAGCCGGAGTCGACCTGGCGCGCGCTCGCGTCCGGCGAGGTCACGCTCTTCATGGGCGTGCCGACGATGTACCACCGGCTGCTCGCGTCGGCGCCCGCGGACCCGCCGCGCCCGTTGCCCGTGCGCCTCTGCACGTCGGGCTCCGCGCCGCTGCGGCCGGAGACGCTCGCCGCGTTCGAGGCGCTCACGGGGCATGTCATCCTCGAGCGCTACGGCATGACCGAGGTCGGCATGGCCGCGAGCAACCCGCTCCACGGGCGCCGCGTGCCCGGCTCCGTCGGACCGGCGCTGCCGGGGGTCGAGCTGCGCGTCGTCGACCGCGCGACCGGTGCGCCCTGCGCCCCCGACGAGGTCGGCGAGGTGCTCATCGGCGGGCCGTCCGTCTTCGACGGCTACCGGCGGCGGCCCGAGCAGACGGCGGAGGCGTTCACGCCGGACGGCCTCCTGCGCAGCGGCGACCTCGGGCGGCTCGACGCGGACGGCTACCTGCACCTCGTCGGGCGCGCGAAGGAGCTCGTCATCTCGGGCGGCTTCAACGTCTACCCGCGCGAGGTCGAGGCGGCGCTCGACAGCCACCCGGACGTCGTCGAGTCGGCGGTGTGCGGCGTGCCGGACGACGACCTGGGCGAGGTCGTCGCGGCGGGCGTCGTGCTGCGGCCGGGCGCGACCGTCGACGCCGAGGCGCTGCGCCGCTTCGCGAAGGAGCGCCTCGCGGCCTACAAGGCGCCGCGCCGCGTCGCGTTCCTCGACGCACTCCCGCGCAACGCCATGGGCAAGGTGATGAAGGCGGCGCTCGCCGGGCTCCCGGAGCTGCGGGGCGGCTGAGCGCGGTGCGACCCGCGGGGAGCCGGACCGCGCCGCGCCGCCTCGCCGCGGAACGACGCGTCCCCCGCGCAGCCGGGCGCCGCTCAGCGTTGCCCGCGCAGGTGCTCGTCGAGGAGGCGGGCCGCGACGCCGATGAGGTCGCGCTCGGTGATGATGCCGACGAGCTTGCCGCCGTCGACGACGGGCAGGCAGCCCACCCGCTCGTTGCGCATCTTCGCGATGGCGTCGAGCGTCTCCGTGTCGCTCGTCACGGTGACCGGCGCGGGCTTCATGATGTCCTTGACCGCCACCGGGTCCGAGCCGTCGCCGCGGCGTCCGCGCGACACGAGCCGCAGGAGCGCGCGGTGCGAGAGCAGGCCCACGAGCCGGCCCTGCTCGTCCTCGACGGGGACGTGCCGCACGTGCTCCCAGTCCATGAGGCTCGCCGCGAGGTCGACGAGGTCGCCCGGGCGCACGGTGAAGAGGTCCGTCGACATGAACTGCCCGACGGTGCGGAAGCTGTCGCGGCGCTCGAGGATGCCGGCGAGGTCGGCGTCGGAGGCGAGCTCCCAGGAGCTCACGGGCTCGCCCATGGACTGCCGGTCGAGCATGGCCTGCGTGAGCGCGCGGTCGCGCACGTCGCGGCTGGCCTCGGTGGTCATCGCGCGCAGCGAGTGCCGGAACCACGCGGCGCCGGTCTGCCCGCCGCGCACGCGCGCCTCGAGCACGGAGAGGTAGCGGTCGACGTCGTCGGCGTCGATCTTCGACGCGTGCAGGCCCTCGCGCGCCATGGGGAGCAGGCGCTCGAGGATGAGGTCCTTCGCGGGGACGGTCTCGCCGCCGACCCACGTGAACTGCGCCTTCAGTCCGTGCCGCGCGGCCGCGAAGAAGTTGGCCTTCGCGTCGTCGAACATCATGTGCCGGTGGATCTCGCCGTACTCCTCCACGCACGCGGCCATGAGGCCGTAGTAGAAGGCGGCGTTGGCCATCTCGTCGAGGATGGTCGGGCCGGCGGGGAGCACGCGGTTCTCGATGCGCAGGTGCGGGACCTTCCCGTCGTGGCCGTAGCAGACGCGGTTCCAGCGGTAGACGGTACCGTTGTGGAGGCGCAGCGCGGTGAGCTCGGGGATGCCGCCCGCGTCGAGCACGCCGTCCGGGTCCTCCTCGAGGTCGGTCACGAAGAGCACGCGGAAGCGCGCGATGTTGTCGCGCCAGACCTCGGCGGCGGACTCGCGCACCCACGAGTCGCCGAAGCTCACGCGCGGGCGGGCGTTGCGCGCCTTCTCGTGCGTCGTGCGCGCGTCGACGGAGTGCTGGAAGAGCGCGACGCGCGTCTCGTTCCAGAGCTGGCGACCGAGCAGCACGGGCGAGTTCACGGCGGCGGCGAGCACGGGCGCCGTGATGGCCTGCGCCATGTTGTAGAGCTTCGCGAACTCGCGCGGCGCGACCTGGAAGTGCAGCTGGAAGCTCGTGTTGCACGACTCGAGCATCACGTTGTCGTGCGTCAGCTCGAGCTCGTCGATGCCCTTGATGATGATCTGGAAGCTGCCGCCGCGCGCCGCGCAGGTCGCGTCATTGATCTGGCGGTAGCGCTGCTTGGGCGTCATGTTCTCGAGCGAGAGGTCGCCCACGCGCAGCGTCGGGAGGATGCCCGTGAGGAGGATGCGCGCGCCCTCGTCGCGCGCGCCGCGGTCGGCGGCGGCGACGAGCTCGATGAGCTCCGCCTCCATGTCCGCGAGGCAGTGGCCGCCGAAGACGCGCGGGCTGGCGTTCGCCTCGAGGTTGAAGCGCGCGAGCTCGTTCACGAGCTCCTTGCGGTCGATGCGCGCGAGGACGGCGTCGGCGACCACCGACGGGCGCATGCACTCGTCGACGAGGAACATCTCCTGCTCGGCGCCGATGCGCCGGATGCCCGTCTCGAAGCGCTCCTCCTCGAGCATGCGCTCGAAGGCGTGGACGTCGCGCAGCAGCGCCTGCATGTAGCGCCGCTGCAGGATCTCGTCGGTCGGACTGGTCGAGGTCATGCGCGACCCGGGGGGCCCGGAGAGGGGTGGCGACCCCCAGACGATACCACCTCCGCCCCGACTCCGGGGGCGGGCCCGGGGCCTCGTCCGGGGCGACCGGCGACGTAGGATGTCCGGCATGTCGCGACACGACGACGGGACGGGATGGGTCGGCATGCGGGCGCCCCAGGACGGCCGGGAGTCCGCGTCGCGGGACGGCGTCGCCCGCGGTCGAAGGGCGCGCGCCCCCCGACGCGCCGGTGCCCGGCGCGGTGCCCGGTGCGGCACCGGGAACGGCGCGTGGATCGCGGTGGCGCTCGTGGCCCTGCTCGTCGGCTGCGCGGGCGTCGGTCCGGCGGCGGTCGACGTCGCATCGGTCCGCGTCGATCACGTCGTGCGCGGCGAGGGCGCGGTGGCCTGCGTCGACCGGCACGCGGCGGCGGTGGGCGCGGCGGTGCTCGCGCGCGGCGGCAACGCGGTGGACGCGGCGGTCGCGACGGCCTTCGCGCTCGCGGTGACCTGGCCGCCGGCGGGCAACGTGGGCGGCGGCGGGATGATGGTCGTCGCGATGGCCGACGGGACGCGGGTCGTCGTCGACGCGCGCGAGACGGCGCCGGCGGCCTTCACCCGGGACGCCTTCCTCGACGGGAGCGGCGCCTACGACGCGTCACGCGCCGCTGACCCGTGGCTGTGCGTCGGCGTGCCCGGCAGCGTGCGCGGGCTGGGCGAGGCGCACGCGCGCTTCGGCGTCCTGCCGTGGGCGCAGCTCGTGGAGCCGGCGGTGCGGCTCGCGCGCGACGGCTTCGAGCGCGACGACCTCTTCGTGCGCTTCGGCGAGGCGGCGGCGCCGGGGCTCGCGCGGGTGCCGGCGTCCCGCGAGGTGTTCCTGACGGCCGACGGGAGCGTGCCGCCGGCGGGCACCCGGCTCGTGCAGCCGGCGCTGGCGGAGACGCTCGCGACGATCGCGCGGGAGGGTCCGGACGCGCTCCACGAGGGCCCGCTCGCCGAGGCGCTCGCGGCGGACGTCCGCGCGGGCGGCGGGCTGCTCACCGCGGAGGACCTCGCGGCCTACCGCGCCGTCGTGCGCGAGCCGCTCGTGTTCGAGGTCGCGGGACACACGCTGCTCGCCGCGCCGCCGCCGTCCTCGGGCGGCGTCGCGCTCGCGCAGATCCTGGGCCAGCTCGAGCGGCTCGGCGCGCTGGACGACGACCCGGCGACGGTCCCCGCCCTCCACCTGTACGCCGAGGCCGCGCGGCGCGCGTTCGCCGAGCGCGCGCGCTGGCTGGGCGACCCGGCGTTCACGGACGTCCCGGTCGCGCGACTCCTCGCGCCGTCGACGCTCGACGCGCTCGCCGCGAGCGTCGACGGGGCCGCCGCGACGTCGAGCGCGTCGCTCGGTCCGCCGCTCACCGCGGACGAGCCGCGGGACACGACGCACCTCTCGGTCGTCGACGCGGACGGCAACGCCGTCGCCTTCACGACGACGCTCGAGGCCAGCTACGGGAGCAAGGCCGTGAGCGCGTCGACGGGCGTGCTGCTCAACAACCAGCTCCGCGACTTCAACCGCATCCCCGGCACGACGAACGCGGCGGGGCACATCGGCACGCCCGCGAACGAGGCGGCGCCCGGCAAGCGTCCGCTCACGTCGATGACGCCGGTCGTCGTGCTGCGCGACGGCGAGGTCGTGCTCGTGACGGGCAGCCCCGGCGGCCGGACGATCATCAACACGGTGGCGCAGGTGCTCCTCGCGGTGGTCGGTCGCGGCGCGGACGTGGAGACCGCGGTGCTCGCGGCGCGCACGCACCACGCGTGGTTCCCCGACGAGCTCGTCTTCGAGGCGGGCCGGCTCGACCCGGCCGTGCGCGCCGCGCTCGAGGCGCTCGGTCACCACGTCGTCGAGCGCGCGGACGAGGAGCCGCTCCGCGGCACGCAGGGTGCCGCGCACAGCGTGGCGCGCGACCCGGCGACGGGCGTCGTGACCGGCGTCGGCGACCCGCGACGCGACGGCTGGGCGGGGACGCCGGGGAGGTAGGCGGGAGGGAAAGGCGGCCGCAGGCGCAGGCGCAACCGCTGCCGCAAGCGCAACGGCAACCGCAGGCGCAACCGCAACCGAAGCCGGATCCGGAAACGGACCTCGCCGCGCTTCGCGCGGCATCGCCCGTCGGCAGCACGCCGACGCCAACACGGATGCGGAACCGGCTCCGGCTCCGGCTGCGGCAGCGCTTGCGGCAGCGCCCGCGGATGCCCATGCGGCTGCCCATGCGGCTGCCCATGCGGCTGCCCATGCGGCTGCCCCCACGGTCCTCCCCCGTCCTGCCGTGCCTCCTTCCCTGGAATCGAGCGGGTCCCTCGCGGGCGTATCCCACCCGATTCCAGGAAAGGAGTCACTCCATGTTCGACGCGCTCGAGATCGCTCTCAGGATGGTCGCCTCGCTTCGTGAGCCGCTGCGCGAGTTGCAGAGGAAGGATGCCGACCTGCACCGCCAGGTGCGGCGGGCTGTTGCGTCGGTGACGCTGAACCTCGCCGAGGGTCGTCGGAGGACCGGCGGTGACCGGGTGCACCTGTGGCGTGTCGCCGCCGGGTCGGCGGACGAGGTGCACAGCGCGTTGCGGACCGCCGTGGCGCTCGGCGATCTGCGCGAGGAGGACCTCGCGGAGTGCTTCGAGCTGCTCGATCGCGTGCTCGCGATGACGTGGAAGCTCACGCATTGACGAGAGCAGAAACCCGCCCCGGCGGTCGATCCGCCGGGGCGGGTGACTCTGCATCAGTGCGTCATGCGCCAGAGCATGCCGCGGAGGCGGTCGAGCGTGGCGTGGGCGGCGACGGTGTCCGCGTCGGTGATGTCCCGGAGCCGGACGGCGACGTGGAGGATGGACTGCACCTCCTCGGTGGAGCCGAGCGCAACGCGCCAGAGGTGACGCTTGTCCTTGCCGGCACGGGCGCGACCTTCCGCGATGTTCAGCGAAATGGACGCGGCGGCGGTGCGCAGCTGCGAGTACAAGCGCGAGTCGCGAGCGCGGATCTTCTCGAGCGGAGCACTCAGGTCTTCGAGCAGCTGATACGAGGCGTCGAGACAATCGAAGCGAGTCATGGAGGGAGCCTTCCTTCTCGGGGCGGATGAGGTTGTTTGCCCGAGTCGGACAACCTCATCCGCCCCGAGAAGGGAGGCGGGAAGACCCCGGTGGCCGGCACCGGTGCCGGCTCCGGCTCCGGCACCGGCTCCGTGTACCGGCCCCGGCCCCGGTACCGGCTACCGGTCATCCCCCACCGTCGAGCGGAGCCGAAGGCGATCGCGGCAAGACAGCGAGGCGCGTTGCGCCCACGACCGAAACGCAAAGGCGTTTTCGCCCGGAGCCGGAGCCGGAGCCGGAGCCGGAGCCGGAGCCGGAGCCGGAGCCGGAGCCGGAGCCGGAGCCGGAGCCGGAGCCGGAGCCGGAGCCGAAGCCGCTACCGCCCGCGGAGCCCCGTCCCCCTCCCCCGCCGAGCCTGATGCCCAGAAACCGAGATCAGGTCCTTCACCGGCCGCGGGCCTCCGGCCCGCGGTCCGTTGCTAGGACCCACAACCCCCTCCACCAACTTATTGCGCGTGCACCTTCACCGTCTCGCCGACGGTGTCGAGCATCTTCCGCAGCGTGTCGTAGTCCGGGTGCTTCATGCGTACCCACGCGTTCGCCATGTACCCGCCCTCGACGCCCTGCGTGCGGGAGCCGGGTCCGGGGAAGTGGCTGTCGATGATCCAGTCGCCCCAGTGGTGGTTGAGCTCCTCGACGCCCTCGTAGCCGGTGATGTGTCCGTCGCGGTCGGGGCGCAGGGCGATCATGCCGCTCGCGAATCGGCGGGAGGCGGGGCGTGACGGGCGGCCGTGCACGATGGCGTGGGCCCACTCGACGTAGAGGTCGAGGTCGTTGCCGGCGCAGTAGAGGTCCCAGGCGCCGACGCCCGGCGGGCGGCAGCCGATCTCGGAGAACTTGAGTCCCTTGGGACCGTAGAACCACTCCATGTGCGTCGCGGACGTCCCGATGTCGAGCGCGCGGATGACGGCCTTGCCGAGCGCCTTGACCTCGTCGTAGCTGTCGGCGTCGACGCGGTTCGTCGCGCAGATCTGCGGCGAGATCCAGCGGTTGCGCATGCCCTCGAGGACGTTCGGGTAGTAGTGGCAGATGAACTCGTGGACGATCTTCCCGTCGACGGTGACGGTGTCGTAGAAGCCCTCGTGTCCCTCGATGAACTCCTCGATGGCGACGGACGCGCCGTGCGGGACGTTCGACTCCTGGAGCGCGCGCTCGAGCTCGGCGTCGGAGGTCACGCGGCTCGTGCCGGCGGCGCCCGCGCCGTCACGCGGCTTGACGATGAGCGGGTAGCCGACCTCCTTCGCGAAGGCCATGGCCTCCTGCATGGAGCTCGTGCCGGTGGACTGCGCGCACGGGATGTCGGCGGCGCGCAGCACCTCCTTCATGGCGGGCTTGTCGCGGCACAGGAACGCGGTGCGCGGCGTCGTGCCGGGGATGCCGCAGGCCTCGCGCACGTTCGCGGCGGTCTGGATGTGCGCCTCGACGGTGGCCTCGAGGCGGTCGACCCAGCCGCGGCCCTGCACGCGTCGCACGGCGTCGAGCAGCGACGGTTCGTGGACGACGGAGCCGACCTGCTCGTAGGCGCCGAGCCAGCCGCGCAGCTCCTCGTCGAGGAACTCGAGGGGGCGCTCGCCGATGCCGGTGACGAACGCGCCGACGGAGGCGAGCGCGCGCACGAACTCGCGCTGGTTGTAGGGGAAGCCGGGCTCGACGAAGATGACGTGCATGACGGGGCTCGCTCGCGTGCCGGGGGAGCGGTGCGCGGCCCGTCAGGCGGGCGCGCCGACCAGGAGCCGATGGTACAGCGCCTCGTAGAGCCCGGTCTGCCGCTCCCACGAGAAATCCCGCGCCATCGCGTTCTGCTGCATGCGCGCCCACGCGGGGCGGTCGCTCCAGAGCTCCATGGCGTAGCGCAGGGCCCAGCGCATGGCGGGCGCGTCGTACTGGTCGAAGACGATGCCGGTGCCCTCGCCGGTGGCGCGGTCGTAGAGCTGCACGGTGTCCGCGAGGCCGCCGGTGCGGCGCACGACGGGGATCGTGCCGTAGCGCAGGCTGTACATCTGGTTGAGGCCGCAGGGCTCGTACATGGACGGCATGAGGAAGGCGTCGGCGCCGGCCTCGATGAGGTGCGCGAGCGGGTTGTCGTAGCCGCGGTAGAAGCAGACGCGGCCGGGGAAGCGGCGCTGGAGGCCGGCGAACCACTCCTCCAGCCGACGCTCGCCGGAGCCGAGGACGGCGACGCGCACGTCGCGCGCGGCGAGCAGCTCCGGCAGCGGCTCGAAGAGCAGCTCGAAGCCCTTCTGGGCGACGAGGCGCGAGACGATGCCGAAGACGGGGACGGAGTCGTCCTGCGCGAGGCCCAGGGCGGAGAGCAGGGCGTGCCGGCACTCCCGCTTGCCGCCGAGGTCCTTCGCGGAGTAGTTCGTGGGGATGAGCGTGTCGACCTCGGGGCTCCACTCGCCGTAGTCGACGCCGTTCACGATGCCCACGAGGCTCGCGGCGCGGTCGCGGAGCAGGCCGTCGAGGCCCATGCCCATGTCGGGCGTCTGGATCTCGCGGGCGTAGGTCTCGCTGACGGTCGTCACCGCGTCGGCGTAGAGGATGCCCGTCTCGAGGAAGTTGATCCGGCCCTGCGCGAGGTGCTCCTGGTGGAGCAGGTGCGCGGCGTCGTCGAGGCCCAGGTCGTCGAGCGCGTCGGAGCCCACCGTGCCCTGGTAGCCGATGTTGTGGATCGTGAGGACGGTGCGCGTCTTCGCGAAGAGGTCCTCCCAGCTCGAGAGCATGCGGAGGTAGAGCGGCAGCAGGCCGGCGTGCCAGTCGTTGCAGTGGACGATGTCGGGCGCCCAGGACGTGGCCTGGCAGGCGGTGAGCGCGCCGCGGGCGAGGAGCGCGAAGCGCAGGTGCTCGTCGGCGTCCTGGGTGTAGATGCCGTCGCGGTCGTAGAGCTCGGGGCAGTCGATGCAGTGGACCTCGAGCCCCGTGCGCTCGAGGGTCGTCGTGAGGACGGAGATGCGCCCGCTGCGCGGCCCGAGCGAGACCTGGAGGTCGGTCATGCCGGGCGCGGGCGTGAAGGTGTTCGCACTCTGGCGTAGCCGGCGGTAGAGCGGCATGAAGACGCGCACGTCGTGACCGCGCGTGGAGAGCTCGGCGCCCAGGGCGGCCACGACGTCGGCGAGGCCGCCGGTCTTGGCGAGGGGCGCGACCTCGGACGAGACGAGGGCGATGCGGAGCGGGTCCATGCAGGCATCCGGAGGCGGGCGGGACGAGCGGTCACTGTATCCCACGCAGGGTGTGTGCCTCACGCGCGGGCGGTCGGTATCCTGCCGGGGCCCGCGCCGCGCTCCGACGGCGCGGCGAACCGTCCCGGGAGCCCGTCTTGCGACACGCCGTCTTCGTCGTGCCGTTCCTCTTCGAGACCTCCGTGCGCTTCCTGCGCGGCGCGCTGGCCCAGCCCGACATCGGCGTGAGCCTCGTGAGCCAGGACCCGCTCGAGCGCTTCGATGCGGACATCTGCAAACGACTCGTCGGGCACTGGCAGGTGGGCAACGCGCTCGACGCGGGGCACCTCGTGGAGGCCGTGCGCGCGCTGTCGAAGCGGCACGGTCCGGTGGACCGGCTCGTCGGCGTGCTCGAGCAGCTCCAGGAGCCGCTGGCGCTCGCGCGGCGCGAGCTCGGGCTGCCGGGGCTGTCCGTCGAGGCGGCGGAGGGCTTCCGCGACAAGTCCGTGATGAAGACGCGGCTGCGCGAGGCGGGGCTGCCGTGCGCGAAGCACTGCGTCGCGCGGAGCGTCGGCGAGCTCGAGGCGTTCCTGGCGGACGTCGGCTACCCGGTCGTCGTCAAGCCGCCGGCGGGCGCGGGCGCGATCGACACCTTCCGCATCGACGGGCCGGACCAGGTGCGCGAGGCGTTGAAGCGCTGGCCGCCCTCCCCCGCCCGGCCGATGATGGTCGAGGAGTTCATCGTCGGTGACGAGCACAGCTTCGACGCGGTGTGCGTCGACGGGCGCTGCGTCTGGTACAGCATCAGCGACTACGCGCCGAACCCGCTCGAGGTGCTCGGCAACGACTGGATCCAGTGGTGCGTGCTCCTGCCGCGCGAGCTGAAGGGCCGCGGGTACGAGGGCATCGTCGACGCGGCGCCCAAGGCGTTGAAGGTGCTCGGCATGGACACCGGGCTCGCGCACATGGAGTGGTTCCGCCGGCCGGACGGCTCGGTGGCCATCTCCGAGGTCGGCGCGCGGCCGCCGGGCGCGCAGTTCACGACGCTGTTGAGCGTCGCGCACGACACGGACATGTACAAGGCGTGGTCGCGCCTCGTGACGACGGACGAGTTCACGCCGCCGGCGCGCGAGTACGCGGCGGGCGCGGCGTACCTGCGCGGGCAGGGCAAGGGCGTCGTGAAGGCCGTGCACGGGCTGGAGCAGGCGCAGCGCGAGATGGGCGAGCTGGTCGTCGACGTCAAGCTGCCCAAGCAGGGCCAGCAGCGATCGACGAGCTACGAGGGCGAGGGCTACGCGATCCTGCGACACCCGCGCACGGAGGTCGTCGCGGAGGCGCTGAAACGGCTCGTGCAGATCGTCAAGGTGGAGCTCGGCTGAATGGACGTGCTCTTCCTGTCGCCGGGCTTCCCCGACGAGATGCCGCGCTTCGCGGCCGGTCTCGCGGAGGTCGGCGCGCGGGTGTACGGCGTGGGCGAGCAGCCGCCGGGCACCATCCCCGAGCACTGCCGGCGCGCGATGACCGCGTACCTGCAGGTGCCGTCGCTGTGGGACGAGGACGCGGCGATCGACCTCATCGCGACGGAGGCGCGCGCGGCGGGCCTGCGGTTCGACCGGGTCGAGTGCCTGTGGGAGCCGCTCATGATCCTGGCGGCGAAGCTGCGGGCGGCGCTCGGCGCGGAGGGCATGACCGTCGAGGAGACGGTGCCGTTCCGCGACAAGGAGGCCATGAAGCAGGTGCTCGACGCGGCCGGCATCCGGACGCCGCGCCACGCGCGCTGCCGCGGGGAGCACGAGGTCCGCGCGGCGGCGGAGCGCATCGGCTTCCCGATCATCGTGAAGCCCATCGCGGGCGCCGGGTCGGCGGACACGCACAAGGTCGCGGACGCCGCGGACATCGAGCGCGTGCTGCCGCTCGTCGCGCACGTGCCGGAGATGCAGGTCGAGGAGTTCGTCGACGGCGCCGAGTACACCTTCGACACGGTCTGCGCGGACGGCGAGATCCTGTTCCACAACGTGAGCTGGTACCGGCCGCGGCCGCTCATCCAGCGCACGGACGAGCGCTGCTCGCCGCAGACGATCTCGCTGCGCGAGCCGGGCGTCGACCTCCTCGCGCCGGGGCGCGCCATGGGCGCCGCCGTGCTGTCCGCGCTGGGCTTCCGCACGGGCTTCACGCACATGGAGTGGTTCCTCACGGACGCCGGCGAGGCCGTGTTCGGCGAGATCGGCGCGCGGCCGCCGGGCGCGCGGTCGGTCGAGATCATGAACGTCGCCGCGGACCTCGACCTCTACCGGGGCTGGGCCGGCGCCGTGTGCCACGGGCGGCTCGGGCAGGCGATCGAGCGCCGCTACAACGCGGCCATCGTGTTCAAGCGCGCGCTCGGCGAGGGGCGCATCACGCGCATCGACGGGCTCGAGGGGCTGCTCGCGCGGCACGGCGAGTGCATCACGTCCGTGGACCTGCTGCCGCCGGGGGCGCACCGCCGCAACTGGAAGCAGACGCTCATGTCGGACGGGCACGTCATCGTGCGGCACCCGGATCTCGCGACCTGCGTCGAGATCGCCGACCGCGTCGGCACGGACCTCCGGATGCACGCGGCCTGACATGACCAAGGTCGTGCTCCTGGGACCGCAGCGGCACGTGCCCACCGTGCGCTCCGCGCTCGACGACCTCGGCGTCGACGGGCCGGTCGCCGTGGTGACCGCCGGCTGGGAGGAGCGCGAGCGGGAGGTCGGCGAGCTCAGCGAGCACCTCGGCTGCGAGACGCGCAACCTCAAGCTCTTCTCGCGCAGCGAGAAGGCGCTCGACAAGGACCCCGAGCTGCTCGACGCGCTGCGCGCGCTCAACGACCGCATGCGCACGCTCCAGGAGCACTACCGGCTGCGGCTCGCGCACACGATGGGCGCGGTGCGGGAGCTCGTCGCGCGGCGCGGCGCGCAGGAGGGCGCGCTGCTCGAGGAGGAGATCGAGCACGCGCTCGGCGCGGTGCACGTACTGGATCAGCACCACACGCGGCGGACGGCGGACGCGCTCGGGACCTTCGACGAGCGGTACAAGCCGACGGAGCGCGAGTCCATCGGGCGGGCGCGCGGCAAGGTGAAGCGCGACCTCTCGCCGTGCGCGGCGCTGCTCGTCGCGGGCGGGCACGTCGCGGTGCTCGCGACGCGGCTGCGGCTCTTCGTGATCGACCAGCTCATCGAGGAGCGGCCGGTCGTCGCGTGGTCGGCGGGCGCGATGGCCGTCACGGACCAGATCGTGCTCTTCCACGACAGCCCGCCGCAGGGGCGCGGCTTCGCGGAGGTGCTCACGGACGGCATGGGGCTGTGCCCGCACCTCGTCGCGCTCCCCCACGCGCGGCACCGCCTGCTGCTCGACGACCCGTCGCGCGTGTCGGTCATGGCGCGGCGCTTCCAGCCGGCGAGCTGCCTGGCCCTCGACGAACGCTCCCGCGCGACCTGGGACGGCAAGCGCTGGACGCTCGGCGCGGGGACGCGCTGGCTCGGCCCGGACGGCACGCTGCACGAAGAGGCGGTGCCGGCGTGAGCCTCGCCATCCACGAGTTCCTCGCGAACGGTACGCCGACGCCCGAGCAGATCGACGCGTTCCTCGCGGACCGCACGATCCCCATCGTCGAGGGGCCGGAGGTCACCTTCCTCTACCGCGGCGAGGCGGCCGAGGTCTCGCTCCAGCACTGGATCTACGGCCTCGAGTCGAGCCGCGAGTTCACGCGCGTCGAGGGCACGGACCTCTGGTGGATCGTCGCGGAGATCCCGCCGAAGTCGCGCGTCGAGTACAAGCTCGGCGTCATCCACGCGGACGGGCGGCGCGAGCTCGTGCGCGACGCGCTCAACGACCAGCTCGCGCACGACCCCTTCGGCAGCAACTCGGTCGCGGCGGGCGAGGGCTACGAGCGGCCGGACTGGACGCTGCCCGACGACGACGCGCGGCCGGGCACGCTCGAGCAGCGACGCATCCAGAGCGAGGCGCTCGGGCAGCGGCGCGAGATCACGGTGTACCTGCCGGCGCGCTACCGGCGGTCGCGGCGCTACCCGCTGCTCGTCGTTCACGACGGGCCGGACTACCTCGTGTTCAGCTCGCTCAAGACGGTGCTCGACAACCTCATCCACCGGCTCGAGATCCCGCCGATGATCGTGGCGCTCACGGCGTCGAACGACCGGCTGCACGAGTACGCGGACGACGAGCGGCACGGGCGCTTCATCGCCGAGGAGCTCGTGCCGGCGATGGAGCAGCGCTACCCGCTCGTCGGGCGACCGGACGCGCGCTGCCTCATGGGCGCGAGCTTCGGGGCGGTCGCGTCGCTCTCGACGGCGTGGCGGCACCCGGGCGTGTTCGGGCGGCTGCTGCTCCAGTCGGGGTCCTTCGCGTTCACGGACATCGGGTCGAGCAACCCGCGCGGGCCGCTCTTCGAGCCGGTCGTGCGCTTCATGAACGCGTTCCGGGAGGCGCCCGGGAAGCCCGCCGAGAAGCTCTTCATCAGCTGCGGGACCTACGAGTCGCTCATCTACGAGAACCGGTCCCTCGTGCCGCGGCTCCAGGAGGCGGGCATGACGGTCCGCTACGTGGAGGCCCGGGACGGCCACAACTGGGAGAACTGGCGCGATCGCCTCCGGGCGGGGCTGTCCTGGCTCTTCCCGGGCCCGCTGTGGATGGTTTATGAATGAGCGCGGCGCCGGGCCCGCCGCCCGGGGGTCGGCCGTGCTCCGCGTGACGGCGAGCGGCCGCTCCCGACGGTAGCCCTGCGTCCGCAGGCCGCGGGGCCTCCCGCCCCCGGCATCCGCCTGACCGTCGTCGCCCGCCGGGGCGCGGCGCCCGACGCCCCCCGCCCCGCGTGACGGCGCGGCCTCCCGCCCGTAACCTGACCGCCCCGCGCGCTCGCCTCCCACTCCCCCCGGAGATCTCCGTGGCCGACCTCACCCGACGCATCGGACTCTCGCTGGGCGCCGACCTCTGCTGGCCGCTGGCCTTCGAGGAGATCCTCCGGCGGCTCGATCCGGTGGTGAAGCGCGGGAGCGACACGATCCGCTTCCACGTCGAGCGGGTGACGATCGAGCCCTACGACCTGCGCCGGGCGACGCCGTACGACGTGATCCTCGACCGCGTGACGCATTGGTATCCCACGACGCGCGAGTGGATCAAGAAGGCCGTCATCATGGACGGCTCGTACGTGCTCAACAATCCGTGGGCGATCCAGTCCATGGAGAAGCAGACGACGTACTGCGCGATGATGCGGCTCGGGCTGCCGGTGCCGGACACGTGGATGGTGCCGCCCAAGGAGTACGAGGAGCTGCAGGACCTGCAGCCGACGCTCGAGCGGTACGCGAAGCTCTTCGACCTGGGCGAGGTGGGCAGGTCGCTCGGCTACCCGATGTTCATGAAGCCGTACGACGGCGGCGCGTGGAAGGGCGTGTCGCGCATCGAGACGGAGGAGCAGCTCCGCGACGCGTACGAGAAGAGCGGGCGGCTGCTCATGCACCTGCAGCGGTCGGTCGAGGGCTTCGACTTCTTCGCGCGCTGCGTGGGCGTCGGGCCGCAGGTGCGCATCGTGCCGTACGACCCGTCGGCGGCGCTGCACGAGCGCTACCAGGTGGACGACGCGGGGCTCGAGCCCGAGGACCGCACGGTCCTCGAGGACATGACGCTCACGATCAACACCTTCTTCAACTGGGACTTCAACTCCTGCGAGGCGCTGCGGCAGGGCGACGTCTGGCACCCGATCGACTTCGCGAACGCGTGCCCGGACAGCCAGGTCACGTCGCTGCACTACCACTGGCCGTGGCTCGTGAAGGCCAAGATCAAGTGGGCGCTCTTCTGCGCGGCGACGAAGCGGACGCGGTCGATGAACCTCGACTGGCAGCCCTACTACGACGTCGTCGACGCGCAGCCGGACCTCTCGCTGGAGGCGCGGCTCGAGGCCTTCGGCGCGATCGCGCGCGAGCGGCTCCAGGCGGCGGAGTTCGAGGCCTTCTGCGAGGAGCACCTCTCAGACCTGGACGAGGTCGCGAACGAGTACTTCCGCTCGGACCACGCGCGCGACGCGATCCGGCAGAAGGTCACGGCGCTCTTCCCGGAGCACGAGATCGACGAGTTCACCGAGCACTTCTGGAGCCGCGTCCAGCTCTGGCGCGACCGGGAGGGCGCGGCGGCGGGGAAGGAGTAGCCTCCCCACCGCTCTCATCTTCCACACCCGACACCCGCCCGTGGCGCCACCGCGCCGGGCACCTGACCCCGGAGGGATCGACGACGTGAAGGAGACCGCGACCTGGTACAGCCAGCGTGTCGAGCAGGAGATCAAGATGGTCCGCTGGGGCACCGTCGGCCAGCCGGTGCTCCTTTTCCCCACGGCGGGCGGTGACGCGGAGGAGATCGAGCGCATGCTCATGATCCGGGTGCTCGAGCCGTTGCTCTCGGCGGAGCGGATCAAGATCTACTCGGTGGACAGCGTGGCGGCGCGCGCCTGGGGTGACACAAACACGTCCGCGCGGCACGCGACCTGGCTGCAGAACAGGTTCGATGCCTTCGTCTACGGCGAGGTCGTCCCCACGATCCGGCACGACTGCGAGACGGACGACATCGAGATCGTCGTCGCGGGCGCGAGCATCGGCGCCGACAACGCGATGGCCTCGATCTGCCGGCACCCGGACGTCTTCTCACGCGCCATCTGCATGAGCGGCAGCTACGACATCCACCGGTTCATCAAGGGCTTCGAGCACGGCACGCCGGACCAGGACTTCTACTTCTCGTCGCCGATGCACTTCGTCCCCAACCTCCCCGAGGGCCCGCTCCTCGACCAGCTCCGCACGCGCCACGTCCTCCTCTGCCACGGCGGCGGCCGCTGGGAGGACCCGGAGCAGGACTGGACGATGGCGAAGATCCTCGGCGCCAAAGGCGTCCCGAACCGGGTGGATCCGTGGGGCGAGGGCTACGACCACGACTGGCCGACGTGGCGGGCGATGTTGCCGAAGTACCTCGAGGAGGTGTGAGAGCCCCGGACCTCCCATCTATCAGCGCGCCGAGGGAGAAAATCCGCTGTTGACCTCAATAACGAGAGCCGACGAACTCGTTGCCGCCGTCCAGCATCTCTCCTACCGTGAGTGCAGGGTCTTTCTACTAAAACAGGGCATGTCGCGCTTTCTGTACAAGTACCGCAGCCTCAACCCAGAGGACAAGCAATCGGTCCAGCAGAGCAGGGACTTACTCGTGTTTAATCAGCTCTGGCTCAGCTCGCCCAGCAACTTCAATGACCCGTTCGACATGCGAGCTTCATTCGAACTTGAGGGCAGCGCCAAGGACCGTCGAATCGAAATGGACGCATGGATGCGAGAGCAGAGGGTCCCGCTGCGAGACCGGGAATCGAGGATTGCAAAGATCGCGTCCCTTGGCCCGGACAAGCTCCTAGCTCGATGCCAAGAGACGAACGAGCGCGTCGTTCGAGGACTAGGCGTGTGCTCCTTTGCACGCGACCGCAAGTCCATTCTAATGTGGAGCCACTACGCTGATTCCCACTCCGGGTATTGCGTTGGATTCGAAAGAGCTCGCGACCCAGCCACTCTAATCACAGCTTTGCCCGTAAAATATCGCATCAAACACCCCACGGTCCGCTGGAACGGTCGATCCAACCTAGACGACATCGGGCGGATGGCCCTAACAAAACACTGCGGCTGGAGCTACGAGAGTGAGTCCCGTATCGTCCGGCACGGTGCAGCTGGCACTAAATTGCCAATCAACCCCGGCGCACTCACGCTGCTGATATTGGGCTGTACCATTCAACCAGCGGCTGAGTCGGCGCTACGCGACCTTATGCGGGAGCGCAGAGATCGTGGCATGCAAACACCCGCTGTATATCGTGCGACTAGGCACAATACTCGCTACGCGATTCGCGTCGAGCGGTGTGAACTCTAGACATTCCCAATAGGGCAGCTACAAGCAATCGACCAGCTCTTGACGCTGCATAGCGCACGCGGGTTCAAGAGGTCATCGAGCCAGAGACTTACCCCACCAGCTCCCGCAACGCGCTCTCCAGATCCGGGAACCGGAAGGTGAACCCACCCTCGAGCGCCCGGCGCGGCACGACGTGCTGCCCCGTGAGCAGCACGTCCGCGACCTCGCCCAGCAGCAGCTTCATCGCGAAGCCCGGGGTCGGCAGGAAGGCCGGCCGGCGCAGCACCCGGCCGAGCGTCTTCGCGAAGTCCTTCATCCGGTGCGGGTTCGGGGCGGTGCCGTTGTAGGCGCCCTGCCAGTCCTCGTCCTCGACGACGCGCTGGAAGAGCGCGCAGAGGTCGTCGAGGTGGATCCAGCTCATCCACTGGCGGCCTGAGCCGATCGGCCCGCCGACGCCCAGCTTGAAGGGCGTGAGCATCTGCTTCAGGGCGCCGCCGTCCGGACCGAGCACGACGCCGATGCGCACGCAGGCCGTGCGGATGTGCGCGGCGCGCGCCGCGTCCGCCGCCGACTCCCACTCGACGCAGAGCCGCGCGAGGAAGTCGTCGCCCGGCGGCGCCGTCTCGTCGAGCCCCTCCGTGTCGCTCGCGCCGTAGTAGCCGACCGCCGACGCCGTCACGAAGACCTTGCAGCCCTTCTCCGCCGCGAGCGCGCCGAGGCGACGCGTCGTCTCGACGCGGCTGTCGACCATCTCGCGCTTGTAGGAATCCGACCAGCGCTTGTCGAAGATCCCCGCTCCCGCGAGGTGCACGATGCCGTCGCACGCCTCGACGCCGGCCGCCAGGCTCTCGGGCGACCAGTCGTGGTCGCCCGACGGACCGCGGCTCACCGTGAGGACCTCGTGACCGGCGGCCTCCAGCCGCGCCTTCAACGCCGAGCCGACGAAGCCCGTCGCGCCCGTGAGCAGGATCTTCATGAGGCCCCCTTCCCGCGGCCCTTGCGCCGCGCGTTCGCCACGAGGAGCTTGAGGCCGAGCCGCTGCACGACCCCGCCCTTGAGGAACTGGTCCGCGAGCTCGTCGACGAGCGCGACGATGCCCTCGATGGCCACGAGCCGCTCCTTGAGGACGGCGCCCTCGCGGCTGTCGTCGTCCTTGAGCTCCGGGATCCACTCCCGCAGCCGCTCGAGGATCGGGTCCCACTCGCGCCGCTTGCGCGTCGACACGATGCTGCGCACCGCGCGCTCGAGGTTCGTCTCGGGGACGTACTCGACGCGCCGCCCGCCCGGAACCCGGTGCGCCTGCACGAGGTTCCAGTCCTGCAGCTCGCGGCAGGCCATGCTCACGGCGCCCCGGCTCATGTCGAGCCCGGCGCGGATGGCCTCGGCGTCCTGCGGGTCGGCCTGCGTGAGCAGCCAGCCGTAGACGCGGCCGGTCGCCGGGGACACGCCCCAGAACGACCCCATCCGCCCCCACAGCCCCACGAAGTCCTCGCGGATCCGTTCCCGGTTCTCGACCATGCGCGGCACCCTACCCGCGATCCGCGAAACTTTCAAGGATTCTTGAAACTTCTGACGTCCGAGGCATGAAGACCGCCACCCTCCTCGCGCTCGTGATCACCGCGCTCGTCGACGTCGTCGTCGCGCTCCGCGTGCTGCGCCCCGGGCGCGGGCCGGACCTGCGGAGCGTCCGCGCGGCCGCGCTCGCCACGGCGCTGCTCACGCTCGTCGAAGTCGCCGTGCTCGTCCCCACGATCGACCTCACCGTCTTCGGGATCATGCACCTCGCGTGGCTCGACCTCGCGGTCGTCGTGCCGGCGTGCGGGATCGCGGTGCTCGTCGGCGGGCGGCGGGCGCGCCGTCAGGGGGCGCGCGACACGGCGACGCGCGCCGACGGCAAGCCGATGGCGGTCGCCTCGCTCGGGGGCGTCGACGACGAGGCGCTGCTCGCGGACGCAACGGCGTCGAGTCGCGCTCCGGGAGTCACCCCGCCCCCCCTCGCCCCGCGCGTCGCGCTCGCCGTCGCCTGGCTCTCGCTCCTCATGGTCCCGATCGCCGCCAAGGCGATGTGGCTCGACCCGCGCGACCTGCGCGTCGAGCGCGTGACCGTCCCCGTCAACCCCGCGCGCGCCGGCAGCGCGCCGCTCGTCGTCGGCGTGCTCGCCGACCTCCAGACGACGCGCATCGGCCCGCACGAGGAGGCCGCCGTCGACCGCCTCATGGAGGGCGCGCCCGACCTCATCCTCGTGCCCGGCGACCTCTTCCAGGGCCCGTCCGACGTCTTCTTCGAGGTGCTCCCCGACTTCCATCGGCTGCTCGGTCGGCTGCACGCGCCGGGCGGCGTGTGGGTCGTCCCCGGCAACACGGACTACCGCGACGGGCTCCGCACGCTGCTCGAGGGCACGGGCGCGCGGCTGCTCGTCGACGCGTCGACGACCGTGCGCGTGAAGGACCGCGTCGTGACGATCCACGGCGTCGACGAGACGAACCTCCGCCCCGGCGTGCTCGCCGACGCGCGCTTCGACACCGCGAAGCTCGCCGCCTTCGAGACGGCGCCCGGCGACGAGGACATCCGCCTCGTCCTCGCGCACCGCCCGCGCGTCGTGAGCTCGCTCGCGCCCGACACGCGCGTCGACCTCGTCGTCGCGGGGCACACGCACGGCGGCCAGGTTGCGTTCCCGTGGATCGGCCCGCCCATCGTGCTCTCGCCGCTGCCGAACCGCGTCGCGGCCGGCGGCCTCCACGCGCTCGACGGCCGCCGCCTCTACATCAGCCGCGGCGTCGGCATGGAGCGCTTCCAGGCCCCGCGCGTCCGCTTCCTCGTGCCGCCCGAGGTCACGCTGCTCATGTTCGAGGACGCACCCGCGACGCCGGACTGAGGGACCGCCGCCTGAAGCCTTGCCGTACGCCCCGCCGCGGGACGCGACGCGCTCAGCCCTCGTTCGCCCCCCGCCGCCCCACGAGCGCCGGCAGCACGAACACCGCCGACAGCAGAGACGCGAGCAGCGCCGCCGACGAGAGCAGCCCGAAGTCCGCCACCGGCGGGAAGCTCGAGAGCGCGAGCACCGAGAGCGCCGCGACGAGGATGCCCGTCGTGCACGCCATGGGCACGAGCTTGTGCTCGAGCGTGCGCCGCACCGCCGCCGCGCCCGCGCCGCGCGCGACCTCCTGCCGGTGGAACACGACCCAGTGGATCGAGTCGTCCACCGCGATGCCCAGCACGACCGCCGACACCATGACCGTGATCGAGTTGAGCGGCAGGCCGAGCGCCCCCATGAGCCCGACGACGACCGCGAGCGCCGGCACGTTCACGAGCAGCACGACGACCGCCGCGCGCCACGACCACGCGAGCAGCCCGATGACGACGAGCACCGCCGCGACGCACCACCCGAGAC
>JAUIEF010000084.1 GCA_030428785.1 bacterium | reverse complement strand
AGACGAAGATCCCCCCGCCGAAGCTCGAGAGGCCGTTGCCCGAGATGATGTTGCCGTCGATCGTCGGCGAGCTGCCGCCGCAGTACACGCCGCCGCCCACGACGGCTCCGAACGGCGAGCCGACCGCCGTCCCGACGCCGCCGCGCACGGTGAAGCCGCGCAGCACGCTGTCCGGGCCCTCGCCGTCGTCGAACGTCACGACGCTCGAGCCGTCCGGCGACTCGAGGATCGTCGTCGCGGGGCCGGCCGTGCTCTCGACCTCGATCGCCTTGCCGAGGTAGTCGATCGCCTCGATGTAGAGGCCCGGCGCGACGAGCACGCGGTCGCCGTCCGTCGCGGCGTCGATCGCGGACTGCACCGTGCAGTAGGGCGTCGCCGGCGTCCCGTCGCCGGGGCAGGCGGCGGCGGCGTCGACGTGCAGGTCGGCGGCGCGCGCCGGGCTCGCGGCGAGCGCGACGAGCAGCGCGACGCGCGTCACGGCACGCGTCGCGGCACAGGGCGTGGATCGGCTCACGGGTGTCCTCCGTCCGGTCGTTCCCCGCGCGACGCGGCCGGTCGGGCCCGTCGCGCTCCTCGCTCCAGCCTACGGCGGATCCCCGGATCGCGCGACGCGCCGGCCGCCGCGGGCGCTCGGCCCCCAGCGGACCGATCGGTATGCTGGCCCGTTTCTCGCGGAGCCCCGCTTCCCGATGCCCCCCGACGCGACGCGCTCCGACGACCTGCCCGGCCGGTTCCCGCCGACCGGCCTCATCGACGCGCGCAAGGAGCTGCACCACGCGCTCCAGGTCGTCGCGGCGGCGGCGCGCAGCTACGCGCCCGAGCGCCCCGACGACGCGCACAGCAACCTCGGCTGGCACGCGGCCTGCGACGCCCTCGTGACGCGGCCCCTCGGTGAGGACGACGCGCCGCGCGTCGCCCTGCGCTTCGACCGCCGCGCGCTGGCCGTCGTCGACGCGGACGGCACGTGCGCGGAGCTCACCCTCGCGGGGCGCGTCCGCACGGAGCTCGCCGGCTGGGTCCGCACGCAGCTCGCCGTGCGCGACCTCGACCCGGCGGCGTACCGCCACGAGCGCCCGTACGAGATGCCGCACCACCCGGTCATGGACGGCGCGCGCTGGCTCGAGCCCAACGACGTCGCCGCCGGCACGCCCGAGGAGCTGGGCCGCTGGTTCGCGCTCGCCGCCCCGGCCCTCGAGGAGGTCGCGGCGCGCGAGCCGGGCGCGAGCCCCGTGCGCTGCTGGCCGCACCACTTCGACCTCGCGACGCTCATCACGCTCGACGAAGGCGAGGACCCCGAGGACGCGCGCTCGGTCGGCGTCGGCCTCTCGCCCGGCGACGAGACCCTCGAGCAACCGTATCTCTACGTGACGCCGTGGCCGAAGCCGGCATCGGACGTCGCGTTGCCCGCGCTCCCGGCCGGGCACTGGCACACCGAGGGCTTCACGGCGGCGGTGCTGACGGGCGAGGAGCTGCTCGCCGAGTCGGCCGAGCCGCCCGCCGCGCTGCGCGCGTTCCTGGACGCCGCGGTCCCGGCGGCCCGCGGCCTGCTCTGACCGACGGGGCGCCGGGACGCCCGACCGCCCACGCCCGACCGACCACCGAGAAGGGGACCCCCATGCCGAGCACCGATCCCGACACCGCCGTCGCCGTCGCGCGCTGGAGCGAGCTGGCCGACCGCGAGCCGGCGCACGCGCGCGTCGCGAACGTCGACCTCGTCGTCGTGCGCTGGGACGACGAGGTCTCCGTGCTCTACGGTCGCTGCCTGCACCGCGGCGCGCTCCTCGCCGACGGACACGTGAGCGGGCACAACCTCGTCTGCGGCCTGCACAACTGGGACTTCCGCGTCGACAGCGGCGTGAGCGAGTACTCCAACGAAGAGGCGCTCCACAAGTTCAACGCGTGGATCGAGGACGACCGCGTGTGGGTCGACGAAGACGAGGTCGGCGCGTGGCACGACAGCCACCCGCAGCCGTTCGACCGCGACGCCTACCTGGGCGACTACGCCGACACGCACCCGGTCGCGGAGGAGCCGCACGTCTCCTTCATCCAGGGCCTCGCGCGTGACGGACTCGAGAAGACGGGTCACCACGGGCCGGCCGCCGCGATGGGCGTGTCGCGCACGGAGCTGCCGAGCTGGGACGACCTGCAGTTCGTCACCGCGCAGCTCCACCGATTCCCGCGCCTGGACGACGAGCCCGTCGCGACGGACGTCGTCATCGGCCCGCGCGCGGAGAAGCCGCTGCGACTCGACATCCCGCTCTTCGTGTCCGACATGAGCTTCGGCGCGCTCTCCGAGGAAGCCAAGATCGCGCTCGCGCGCGGCGCCGAGAAGGCGGGCACCGGCATCTGCTCCGGCGAGGGCGGCATGCTGCCCGACGAGCAGGCGGAGAACGGCCGCTACCTCTACGAGCTCGCGTCCGCGCGCTTCGGCTTCCGGGACGAGCTCCTCGCGCGAGTGCAGGCGTTCCACTTCAAGGGCGGACAGGGCGCCAAGACCGGCACGGGCGGGCACCTGCCCGGCGCAAAGGTCCGCGGCAAGATCGCAAAGGTGCGCGGCCTGCCCGAGGGCGAGGCGGCCATCTCCCCCGCGCGCTTCCCCGACTGGTCGTCGCTGCACGACTTCCGGCACTTCGCGACGCACGTGCGCGAGCTCACGGGCGGCATCCCGATCGGCTTCAAGCTCTCGGCGCAGCACGTCGAGGCGGACCTCGACGCCGCGCTCGAGATCGGCGTCGACTACGTGATCCTCGACGGACGCGGCGGCGGGACGGGCGCGGCGCCGACGCTCTTCCGCGACAACATCTCCGTGCCGACGATCCCCGCGCTCGCGCGGGCGCGACGGCACCTCGACGCGCGCGGCGCGGACGACGTGTCGCTCGTCATCACCGGCGGGCTCCGGACGCCGGCCGACTTCTGCAAGGCGCTGGCCCTCGGCGCGGACGCGATCGCGGTGAGCAACGCGGCGCTCCAGGCGATCGGCTGCCTCGGCATGCGCGCCTGCAACACGAACAACTGCCCCGTCGGCATCGCGACGCAGAAGGAGCACCTGCGCAAGCGCCTCGAGATCGAGAAGAGCGCGCTGCGGCTCGAGCGCTTCTTCCGGTCGGCGACGGAGCTCATGAAGGTCATGGCCCGCGCGTGCGGCCACGAGCGCCTCGGCGACTTCACGCGCGACGACCTCGTGACCTGGAAGCGCGAGATGGCCGACCTGAGCGGCGTGGCGTACGGCGGCGTCGCCGGGCGGTAGGTCGGCGCACGCGGCGCGGCCCACCTTCGACGCGCGGGCGCGACGCCCCGCGCGGGGCGCTCGGAGACGCGGCCGCTGCAGTCGCGGCGATCCCGTGGCCTCACGATCACGCCACGCCCGCACGCGCCGGTCGCGCGTAGGGTCGCAGCCCGTCCTCCCCGGGAGCGCCCCATGACCTCGCCTCGTCCCGCCCTCCGTTGCGCCGCCACCCTGGCCGCGCTCGTCCTCGCCGTCGGGCCCGCCGACGCCCAGACCTACGACGCCGAGTCACGCGCCGCGCTCGTGCGCGCGCTCTCCGAGAAGCTCGAGAAGAGCTACGTCTTCCCGGACAAGGCCGCCGAGTGCTCCGCGCGGCTCGACGAGGCGCTGCAGGCCGGCGAGCTCGACGTCACGACGCCCGACGCGCTCGCGCCGCTGCTCACGGACCTCCTCCAGGACGTGACCGCCGACAAGCACCTCCGCGTGCGGCCGCTGTCCGGCGGCCCGCCGCCCGAGGAGCCCACGGAGGCGGAGCTCGAACGCTGGCAGCGCGGCCAGTGGTTGCGCGGGCGCACCGAGAACTTCGGCTTCGAGAACGTGCTGCGCGTGCCCGGCAACATCGGCGTGCTCGACCTGCGCAGCTTCCAGTCGCCGGAGCACGCGGGCGAGACCGCGCGCGCCGCCATGACGTTCCTCGCGAACTGTGACGCGCTCGTCGTCGACCTGCGCCGCAACGGCGGCGGCGACCCGGAGATGGTGCAGCTCCTCTGCAGCTACCTCTTCGACGAGCCGACGCACCTCAGCAGCCTCTACTGGCGCGAGACGGACGAGACGCAGGAGTTCTGGACGCTCGACGAGGAGGCGCTGCCCGGACCGCGCATGCCGGACGTGCCGGTCTTCGTGCTCACGAGCAGCTACACCTTCTCCGGCGCCGAGGAGTTCACCTACAACCTCCAGACGCGCGGACGCGCGACGATCGTCGGCGAGACGACGGGCGGCGGCGCGCACCCCGGCGGCACGGTGCCCATCGACGACCACATCGGCGCGTTCATCCCGGTCGGTCGCGCGATCAACCCGGTGACGGGCACGAACTGGGAGGGCACGGGCGTCACGCCCGACGTCGCCTGCGCCTCGGGCAAGGCGATGGACGAGGCCCTGGCCCTCGCGAAGACCGCCGCGCGCGAGCACGCCGACCGCATGGCGCGCGAGTAGGCGCGCGGCGGCCGCGCGGCCCGCTTGCTACCCTGCGTCCCGCGTCGGGACGCGCCCGGCGCCCGCACCGCCCCCGCCGGGACCGCCGCGTGGCCGACTCCCCGCCCGCCTCCGACGCGACGCCCTCGCCCGGCACCCGCGTCGACGAGATCGCCGACGGCATCGTGCGCATCAGCACGCCCGTCCCGCCGGACGTCATCCCGGACGGCTTCACGTACAACCAGTTCCTCGTCCTCGACGAGCAGCCGCTGCTCTACCACACGGGCCTGCGGCGCATGTTCCCGATCGTGCGCGAGGCGGTGGCCGCGGTCATCCCGCTCGAGTCGCTGCGCTGGATCGCCTTCAGCCACTGGGAGGCGGACGAGTGCGGCGCGCTCAACGAGTTCCTGGAGGTCGCGCCCAACGCCGAGCCGGTCTGCGGCGTCCTGATGCGCGACCTCTCCGCCGACGACGTGGCCGACCGCCCCGCGCGCGGCCTGCTCGACGGCGAGGAGCTGACCCTGGGGAAGCACGTCGTGCGCTGGCTCGCGA
Source organism: bacterium (assembly GCA_030428785.1). Lineage (GTDB taxonomy): Bacteria > Planctomycetota > B15-G4 > B15-G4 > B15-G4 > JAUIEF01. The sequence goes on along the minus strand of JAUIEF010000084.1, from coordinate 16,299 downwards.
CGCCCCACGTCCCCCACGGCTGGGAGTGCGGGCACCTGTTCGAGACGACGACGCGCACGCTCTTCTGCGGCGACCTCTTCACGCAGTCGGGCTGCGACCACCCGCCCGTGACGGAGGACGACGTGCTCGCGCCGAGCGAGGCGATGCGCGCGAAGTTCGACTACTTCGCGCACGGTCGCGACACGGGCGCGCTGCTCGACAAGCTCGCGCGCACGGAGCCCGAGCTGCTCGCGATCATGCACGGCCCGAGCTGGCGCGGCGACGGCGCGGCGCTCCTGCGACGCCTCGCCGCGAGCCTCGGCGCGACGACGGGGGGTCAGGGCGACTCCGCGGGCGACGCCAGCTCGTCAGGGCCGGGCGCGCCGAGCGGGAGCCCCCCGACGCCGTGAGCCCCCGGGTCAGCGTCGTCGCGCTCGTCGTGCTGGCCGCGCTCGTGCCCGCGTGGTGGGCGCTCGTCCTGCACCACGAGGGCTGGGCCGAGACGTTCCAGACACCGGGCGTCTCGCTCGACACCTGGTGGCCCGCGGACGTCCTGCTCGTCGTGGCCGCCGTCGTCTCGGCCGTTCTCGTCGCGAAGGCCAGCCCCGCGCGCGTCGCCTGGCTCGGCGTGTCCACGGGCGGTTGGGCGTTCGGCGCCCTCGTGTGCCTGAGTCGCGCAGCTCCGACGGGCGAGGGCGTGCCCGCGACGCTGCTGATGACGGCGGGCTGCCTCGTCTCCGCGGCGATCGCGAGCGTGGAGTGCCGGCGACCCTGAGAAGAACCGAAGCTGCGGCTCAGGTCCTCCCAGACTCCGGAGCGCGAACGGCAGCAGGAAGAACAGGAAGCCGACGAGGATCGACGTGATGAGTCGCTCGAGACGGATCGAGGCTGCGTCGGGCCGTCGGTTCTCGCGGAGCGCATGCTCGAGAGCGTGACACCGCTCCTCGAGAGCGCGCAGTCTCCTGCGGATCTTCCTGTCGCTCATGGTGTCGTCCTGGAACGCAGATGGTCCAGGGCGTCACGCCTCCACCCACCTCTTCGGCTTTCCGTGCCGTCACCCTGAATGTCCAGGGTGGAATGCCGTTCCCCGGCCCACGCCACACGGTTCGCGTGCGGTGGGGTACTCTGGCCGTCGATGGGCGTCGCGCCTCCATCGTGATACTCATCGCCACATCAGCAGGAACGCGAAGACCCCCGCTCCCGACACGTTCGGGAGCAGGGGGTCTTCCGTCACACGGGTCCCTGATGGGCCGCGCCCCCGCCCCTCCGGCAAGGACGCGGCCCGGTGGGACAGCGTGTCAGTCGTCGTCCTGGACGACGCCCGCGATGACGGCCGGAGGGCCGTCGAGCACGGGCTGGTCACCCAGGTTCGGCTGCTCGAAGGTGTCGCCGTTGGGCAGCGCCAGGATCGCCGCGCCGCCGAGGTTCAGCTCGGTGCACTGACCCGGCGCCGACGCGAGGCGCTGCTCCATCTCGACCGCGCGGATGAGGAACTGGTCGCCGGGGGGACCGACGAGCGTGCCGTCCGCGATGTCGAAGACGGGGTACCAGCGGTCGTCGTTGCCGTCGCCGTCGAGGTCCACCGGCTCGTACGGGATGCCGGACAGCTCACCCGGACCGTGGAACTCGAGCTGGAACGTCTTGCCGTCGTACTCGCTGCTGCCGTTCTTGTCGGCGGCCGTCGAGTGCTGGTACGTGAACTGCAGCGGCGGGTCGAAGTCGACGTAGTCGCCCTCCCCGTCGAGCAGCGCCGTCTGCTTGTTCCAGGGGTTCGGGCCCGTCTCGTAGACGTAGAACACGTCCTGCTCCCAGACGTCGTACACGTCGGAGAGCGCGCCCGTGTCGGTGACCAGCGGACCGGAGCGCATGCCCCAGTCGAACGGCCCCGTCGAGTACGTGACGCCGTCCGCCAGCCCGACCGGCTCGACGACGAAGCCGCCGCCCTGCAGGTCGAGGTAGAGCGTCAGGTCGTCGCGCTCGAACAGGTACTCGTACGGCTCGTTGACGTTCATCGCGTACGGCAGGAAGACGTTGCCGTCCTCCGCGTCCTGCTGCGAGATGCTCGTCGCGAGCGGATCGAGGTAGCCGTAGAGCTCCAGCGTGCCGTCGCCGTCGAGCGCCGGGTCGTTGCCGCTGACCACGGTCTCCTCGAAGAACGTGACCTCGCTGTCGCCGTCGACGTAGACGACCGAGCCGCCCAGGCTGTTCGACCACATGTCGAGGAAGCCGAGGAACTCGACGGGCACCGGGTTCGGCGGGTCGATCACGGTGATCGAACCGTCCGGCTGGTAGAAGCCCGTGTACAGGAACTCGCCGGTGCCGTGGTCGTAGACGACCTCGTACTGCGCCCACGTGCTGCCCTTGACCTGCGTCCAGAAGCTGAACACCTCGCCGTCGATGTCGGCGAGCGGCAGGGTGTCGCGCGAGTAGCGGTACAGCTTGCCGGGCGCCTGCAGCACCGTGAACTGCTCCGGGTTGTCACCGGCGTCGAAGGAGTTCTTCGTGACGGTGTCGCCCGTCGCGACGGCGGCGTCGTCCGGGAGCCAGAGGCCGTTGTAGCCGACCCACCCGTAGTCGCCGTCCTCGGTCTCGATGCCGAAGCCGCTGTTGCGCGTCACGAGCGCGCCGATGTCGACGCCCTCCGACTCGTAGAAGTTGTAACGCCAGACGCTCGTCTCGAAGTCGGAGCGGCTGAAGCACGCCTCGTCCGCCTCGTCCTGCTGACGGAGCACGAAGTCGTCGTTGAAGGCGAGCAGCCAGGTGCCCTCCTCCGTCTGCGTGCCCTGACCGAAGTCGCCGGTGACCGTCTCGAAGACGTGCGCGACACCGGCGCCCGAGGGGCTGATGTTCACGTGCACGGCGCGCTCGTTGCTGAAGCCGAGGTCGACCTGCTCGCCGAACTCGTAGAACGTGAAGCCGACGTAGCCGGCGAGCGCATCCGCGGTCTCGAGCGTGCCCCAGTAGAGCGGCTCGCCGTCCGGGTCGTCGTCCGGGAGCGCCTCGAAGTCCATGGCGAAGAGCCCGAACGGGTTCTCCTCGCTCGGCTCCTCGATGATGACCATGCGCGCGTTGATCGTCGCGGCCGGGTCGTCGCCGCCGGGACCGTCACCGGCCTCCTGCGGGACCCAGACGCCGATCACGTGGTCGGCCTCCTCGTCCTCGCGGCGGCTGTCGACCGTCCACAGCTCGACGTCCTCGACCTCGCCCTCGAGCCCGTCGACCGACACGCCCTCGTTGCAGAGGTTCGGGTCGATCTGCGCGAGGTACGCGCCCTCGTTGACCATGACGTCGTACGCGGTCTGACGGAGCATGCACAGGATCTGGTTCACGGAGTCGAGCGACTCCATCGACGGGTCGTAGACCCAGGTGTGCGCCTCGTCCGTGTAGTAGTCGGAGTTCGTCGGGATGCCGACGCCCGCGGCGAGCGAGCCGCCGCCCTTGTGCTGGACCTCGGGGCCGTCCGGCGTCGGGTCGTCCTCGACCTGCGCGGCGAGGAGCGACACCTGCTCGGGGAGCTCCAGGCCGTCGACGCCGACCTCACCGGTCTCGCCGAGGCCGCCGATCACGAGCTCGTCGATCTTCGCCTCGAGCTGCTCGACCGACTCGTACTTCTTCGAGAGCGAGGTCGTCCACTTCGCGACGAGCTGCATGAGCTTGTTGATGCGCTTGCTGGCCTTCTTGACCGCCTTGTTCGCGGCCTTGATCGCCTTCTTGCGCGCCTTCTTCTCGGCCTTGGTCTCCTGCGGCAGCGCCTGCGCCGCGACGAGGTCGGCCTGCGCGACGACGAGCGCCGCCTCCTGCTGCGGCAGCTCGGTCTCGGCCGCGTCGACCTTGGCCTCCTGGACCTCGATCGCGTTCTCGACCTTCGCGAGCTTCTTCTGCAGCTTGCCGACCTTGCCGGCGTGCACGGGCGCGGTCACCGCGAGCGCCATGACGATCATGGCGAGCCCGCTGAGCCAACGCGTGAGACGGGACGTGCCCCCCGTCGTTCCTCTCGACTGCTTCACGGCGTGTCCTCCCTTGGAAACGCATCGGATGGGATGCATGCGAAGGTCGGCCTATCGGTCCCGTTCGATGGGACGCTTGAGCCGAACTGGGGAGAACGCCCGTTCCGTCCGTCGGGGCGTGGTGGGATCGACGGTGCTCTACGCGCCCGGGCGGGCGGTAAAAAGGGCGGGCCGGCCCCATCGGAAGGCCGGCCCGCCCAGGGAGCGCCGTCGTGGCCGGGGACCGGACGACGAGCCGTCGGCTCGCCGCCCGCGGCCGGGCACGCGTCCCCCGAGGGAGCCTCCGTGAGCGGACGCCCTGGGCGGGGGCGTCCGGAGGTCCGGGCGGGACCCGGAGGCATCGGGGGTGCGCGCGCCCGGGCCACCCCGGACGTCGGTGGGGAGGCCCGCCACCGGGACGGTGGGTCGGCGCATCGGGTCGGGCGGAGAGGCGGGGGTCGGGGGGTGCGGTCGACCCGTCGCCCCGGAGCCGATGCGCCGGGCCACGCGAACGTGGAGTGCCAGGGAGGAGGAGAGCCGCCGATGCCGACGGACCGCCGCGCGGCGTGAGCCGGCCGGGGCGGGAGTCGGGTGGGCGTCGGGCATCGGAGGAAGCTCCCGCGGGGAGGTCTCCGGGCCGGAGGAGCCCGGGGCGTCCCTGCGTGGAGGGAGTCATCGGCCGCGCGGGGGGACGACTGTTCCGCCGACTCCGGGAATCGCGCGGCGGGGCCGCGGGGCGCCGGCGCGTCGGGGCGGGCACGCCCTCCCGCGGCGACGCGGCCCGCGGCTATCCTGTCGCCCCATGACCCTGGTCCTCGGCCTCGAGTCCTCCTGCGACGAGACCGCCGCCGCCCTCGTGCGCGACGGGCGGGAGGTGCTGTCCGACCGCGTCGCGAGCCAGGTCGACCTCCACGCGCGCTTCGGGGGCGTCATCCCGGAGGTCGCGAGCCGCAGCCACCTCGAGGCGCTCTTCCCGATCCTCGAGGACACGCTCGAGGCGGCGGGCGTCGGGCTCGACGCGGTCGACGCGCTCGCCGTGACGAACACGCCGGGGCTCGTGGGCTGCCTGCTCGTCGGGCTCTCGGCGGCGAAGGGGCTGAGCCTCGCGACGGGCAAGCCGCTCGTCCCCGTGAACCACGTGCACGCGCACGTCTACGGCGCGCTCATGGAGGACCCGACGGATGCGCGCGCCGGGACGCCCGTCGGCGAGCCGCCGTGGCCGCTCGCGTCGCTCGTCGTGTCGGGCGGGCACACCTCGCTCTACGCGAGCGCGTCGCCGACGGAGCACCGCCGGCTCGGACGCACGATCGACGACGCCGCGGGCGAGGCCTACGACAAGGTCTCCGCGCTGCTCGACCTCGGCTACCCGGGCGGGCCGGTCATCGACAGGCTGGCGACCGACGGCGACCCGGCCGCCTTCGAACTCCCGCGCCCCAGGCCCGACGGCCTCGACTTCTCCTTCTCCGGGCTCAAGACGGCGGTGCTCTACGCGGCGCGCGGCCCGAACACGAAGCGCGGCGACCCGCTGTTGCCGGGGCTCTCCGTGCCGGACCTCGCGGCGAGCTTCCAGGCGGCGGTCGTCGACGTGCTCGTGGACCGGCTCGTGGAGGCGGCGCGGGCGATCGACGCCGGCGGGCTCGTCATCTGCGGCGGCGTGGCCGCGAACCGGGCGCTCCGGGCGCGGGCCCGCGAGGAGGCCGACCGCCTCGGGCTCCCGCTCTTCCTGCCGAGCATGCGCCTGGCCACGGACAACGCGGTCATGATCGCCGGGCTCGGGTACCACCTGCTCGAGCGGGGCGTCCGCGGCGACCTCGCGCTGGACGCCGCCCCGCGCGCCGACTGAGCGGGCCGCGCGCGGGCCGCTCCGGACCGCGGCCTGCCTCCTCGACGGGCCGCGCCGCGCCCCGGTACGATGGCCGGATGCGCACTTCCAAACCCTGTCTGCTCGTGTTCGAGGACGGCGACGTCCACAAGGGCACGCACTTCGGATACGACGGCGAGTCCTGCGGCGAGCTCGTGTTCAACACGGCCATGTCCGGGTACCAGGAGGTCCTCACAGACCCCAGCTACCGCGGCCAGATCGTGCTCATGACGTACCCGCTCATCGGGAACACGGGCGTCAACGAGGAGGACCTCGAGTCCGACCGCTGCTACCTGGACGGCTTCGTGATCCGCGAGCTCTCGCCGATCGTGAGCAACCAGCGCGCGACGAAGGACCTCTCGTCCTGGCTCGACGAGCAGGGCATCGTCGGGCTGGCCGGCGTCGACACGCGCGCCATCGTCCGCAAGGTGCGCACGAAGGGCGCCATGCGCGCGATCCTGTCGAGCATCGACGACGACCCGAAGTCGCTCCAGGAGAAGGTGCTGAGCTGGCCGGGGCTGCACGGCGTCGACATCGTCGAGGCCGTCACGCGCACGGAGAAGGAGCACTGGTCGAAGGGCCTCGACGAGCCGTTCCTGCCGCAGCTCGAGACCGTCGGCGAGCGTCGCCCGCGCCTCGCGGTCATGGACTTCGGCGTGAAGCGCAACATGCTGCGCGGCCTGCACGAGGTCGGCTTCGACGTGACCGTCTACCCGGCCAAGACCACCGCCGCCGAGATCCGCGAGGAGGCGCCCGACTGCCTCTTCCTGAGCAACGGCCCCGGCGACCCCGAGCCGCTCCAGTACGCGGTGAAGACCATCCGCGAGCTCACCGAGGGCGGCCTGCCGACCTTCGGCATCTGCCTCGGGCACCAGCTCACGGCGCTCGCGCTCGGCGGCAAGACCGCCAAGATGAAGTTCGGGCACCACGGCGCGAACCAGCCGGTCATCGACCTCACGACCGAGCGCACCGAGATCACGAGCCAGAACCACAGCTACGTCGTGGACGCGACGAGCCTGGACCTCGGCATGGTCGAGATCACGCACGAGAACCTCAACGACCGCACGGTCGAGGGCCTGCGCCACAAGGACCTGCCGCTCTTCACGGTGCAGTACCACCCGGAGGCGGCGCCCGGCCCGTGGGACGCCTTCTACCTGTTCCGCCGCTTCATGGACATGGTGCAGGAGCACGGCGGGGCGAAGGTGTGAGCGGGCGCTGGCCCTGCGGCACGCCCAAGCCCGGTGACGGAGCGGACCGCCCGGCGGGCGGCGGCGGCGCGTCGGGCAACGGCGGCGTGACGCCCGGCTCGGGGGACGCGCACCCGGACGACACGGTCGCGCACACGGAGCCCGCGTCGAAGGCCGACGACCCGGACGGCCTGCGCCAGACGCTCCACGACGGACACCAGGACGGGCTCCGGCCGCTCGCGTCGCTGGACCTCGCGGGCGCCGGCTCGGTCGACGCGCTCGTGCGCGGCATGGGCGGCACGAGCTTCGGCGGACGCAGCCTCGGCGACGCGGCCGACGTGCTCGAGGCGATGGTGAGCGACACCTCCTGCCACGTCGTCATGACGCTGTCGGGCGCCATGACCATCGCGAAGCAGGGGCTCGTCATCTGCGAGATGATCGAGCGCGGCTGGGTGCAGGCCATCGTGTCGACGGGCGCGCTCATGGCGCACGGCCTCGTCGAGTCGCTGGGCATGCAGCACTTCGCGCACGACCCGACGGTGCCCGACGACACGCTCTTCGAGCGCGGCTACAACCGCGTGTACGACACGATCGAGCTCGAGAAGAACCTCGACGACACCGAGCGCATCATGGCGCAGGTGCTCGGCTCGCTCGACCCGGACCAGCCGACGAGCAGCCACGAGATCAACAAGGTCATCGGCGACTGGCTCATCGCGAACACGGAGGGGCGCGGCCCGCTCAAGTCGGCGGCGGAGCACGGCGTGCCCGTCTACGTGCCGGCGTTCACGGACAGCGAGCTGGGCCTCGACTTCGCGACGAACAACCACGCGCGCCGGATCGCCGGGAAGAAGGAGCTGCAGTACGACCCCTTCCGCGACCTGAACCACTTCCACCAGACGTTCACGCAGGCGTCGCGGCACGGCATCTTCACCATCGGCGGCGGCGTCCCGCGCAACTGGGCGCAGCAGGTCGCGCCGTTCATCGACATCCTCGGCAAGCGCGTGCCGCAGCTCGCGCGCGAGCCGCTCCGCTACCGCTACGCCGTGCGCATCTGCCCGGAGCCCGTCCACTGGGGCGGCCTCTCCGGCTGCGACTACAGCGAGAGCGTGAGCTGGGGCAAGATCGTCCCCGCCGCCGAGGGCGGCCGCTGGGCCGAGGTCAAGGCCGACGCGACGATCGCCTGGCCGCTCGTCGTGCGCGCGGTCATGGAGCGGTTGGGGGTCTAGCGGACCGCGGGTCGCGCCCCCGCCACGGCGCGAACCGACGTATGCTCGATGCGACGACCCGGCGTTCGGTCGCCCGACACGCGTCGTCTTCGGAGGCGCCGGGCGCGGGACACGCCCGGACACCGCCGCCTCCGCCGGGAACCCCACCATGCACGCACCACGCCGCGTCGTCTGCGCCGCCGTGCTCGCCGCCGCCGCCCACGTCGCCGCCGCGCAGCAGCAGCCCGCCCTCGGCGGACTGCGCTGGGAGACCTTCGTCGGGCCGGAGCGCTCCGCCGCCGGCGACGTCGACGGAGACGGCGACGTCGACCTCCTCTTCAACCACGCGTTCTCGCTCTCGCGGATCAGCCTCTCGCGGCGCGCCGCCGACGGGACGTTCGACCCGCCGGTCGAGGTCGCCTCCTTCGGACCGGCCTCCGCCGCGTCGCCGCGGGACGTCTCGTTGCACGACGTCGACGGGGACGGCGACCTCGACCTCCTCGCGCTGCCCGCGGCGGTGCTCCTCAACGACGGCGGCGGCGCCTTCCCGGTCTCCGTCGACATCGACTGGGAGCCGGTGCTGCAGAACCCGCGGCCGGGGCCCGTCGGCGACCTCGACGGGGACGGCGTCCTCGACTTCCTGCTCCTCTCCGTGGGCCCGCCCTCCGACCCCGTCGTGTTCCTCGGGAACGGCGACGGCACGTTCACGCGGCAACCGCCCCAGCCGTCGCTCACGCAACCGCTGCTGGCGCCCGCGTGGCTCGACGACCTGGACGGCGACGGCACGCTCGACCTGCTCGCCTTCGGCTCGGTGGCCGGCGCGCAGCGCCTCTTCGTGATGAACGGGCTCGGCGGCGGGCAGTTCCAGCCGGCGGTCGAGGTGGGCGCGCCCGCCGCGGGCACGCTCGCGTTCTCGCCCGTCGTGACGGACGTCGACGGCGACGGCCTCACCGACGTCGTGTACGCCGACGGCCTGCTCAACGCGCTCCAGGTGCTGGGCGGGAACCCGGACGGGACGTTCTCGATCCGCCCCGGCGCGCCGGGCCTGCCCTTCGCCGGCGCGTTCGAGGCGATCCTCGCGACGGGCGACTTCGACGGGGACGGCGCGGCCGACGTCGTCGCGTCCTCGTTCAACCCCGGCGGTGCGTGGCTCTACCGCGGGGACGGCGCGGGAGGCTTCACGCTCGTCGGCGAGATGCAGCCGACGCAGTGGAGCGTCGGACTCACCGTCGCGGACATGGACGGCGACGGTCGCGACGACCTCGTCCCCGCCGGGTACTTCGGGTCGGGGAGCGCCGGCGAGTTCTGGGTGCTCCGCGGCGCGCCGGACGCCTTCGTCGACCTCGGCTTCGGCGCGTCGGCCGTGACGCTGCGCGGGTCGGGCTCGACGGCGCCCGGTGACCTCTTCGAACTCGCGCTGGACGGCCCGACCGCGGGCCCGACGCTCCTCGTGGCCTCGCTCGTCGGGGCGCCGACCGCGCTCCCCGAGGGCACGCTCGTGCCGGCGCTCGGCGGCGCGGTCGCGCTCCTGCCGGCCGGCGGCGCGTACGCGGACCGCTGGCCCGCCGGTGTGCCGCCGGGCACCCCGGTCTTCGTGCAGGCGGTGACGGGCGGCGCGCTCACGAACGCGCTCGCCGTCGTCGCTCGCTGAGCCCCGCGCGTCAGTCCGCGAACTCGTCGGCGTCCTCGACCTCGACGTCGATGCCGGCGAGGTCGTGCAGGTAGAACCGCAGCTGCGACGGCGTGAACTCCTCCCAGCCGAAGCACGTGTCGTGCTCCTCCTGCTGGACGTCGCAGGCCGTCGGCATGCCGGTGAGCTGCTTGCGCGCGAGCTGCCACGCGTTCGCCCGGAACTCGAGCTCGGAGCGCGTGATGTGCGGACAGCGGTCCGCGATCCAGTCGTAGCGCTGCTTGAGCTCGTCGAGCGACCACTGGCTGAAGCCGCGACAGAACACGCCGTGCTTCGAGGCGACGTCGCACAGGCAGTGGTCGTCGTCGACGAGCTCGGCGAGCCGGTCGCGCAACAGGTCCACGGCCTCGCGGCGGGTGATACGGGACGCGATCATGGGAACCTCCTTCGCCGGGCGTCCGGGCGGACCGTGTGCTGCGAGGGCCCGGCCGGCGAGGGGTCGACCGGACGGCGTCAGCCGTCGAGGAGCCATCGCGCCACGGCTTCCTCCGTCGAGTGGACGTCCAGTCTGTTCAGGATGTGCTGGATGTGGTTGCGGACGGTCGTGTGCGACAGGTGCAGGTGCCGCGCGATCGCCTGCGGGTCGATGTCGCGCGCCAGCAGGTCGAGCACCTCGCGCTCGCGCGGCGTGAGCTGCTCGAGGTCGACGGCTTCCCCGTCGCCCGAGCGCTTGGCCACGCGGCGCACGTACTCCTCGAGCCGTTGCTCGCGGCTCACGTCGACGGCCCAGTGCACGAGGTGCGTCGGCGCGTCGGGCGCGCCCCACGGGATGCTCACCGCGAGCACCCAGCCGTCCTCGTCGAGCGGGTCGCCGACGTGCATGCGCCACGCGCGCTGCGGCCGGCCCGCCGCGGCGTCGCGTCGCACGGGGCACGTGTCGCAGCACACGGCGCGGCCGTCGTCGGCGTAGCCGCGGACGACCTCGTGGCAGGCGGCGCCCGGTGTCGCCCCGTCGCCGAGCAGCGCGCGCGCGTCCTCGTTCACGAAGACCATGCGCCCCTCGACGTCCGTGACCCACACGGGGCCCACGAGGTTCGACGCGAAGCGCTCGAGGTCGCCGTCGCGGGGAGCTTCCGGCGCCCCGGGCCCGACCGCCCCGCCGGACGTCTCCGTGTGCCGCGCCGCGATGTGACGCGTCGACCGCGTCGCCTCGCGCGTGTCGCCGCGCTTCGCGCTGCTCATCGCCGGACCTCCGATCGGGCCGGCGCCCGTCGCGTCGACCGCGTGTGCGGAGGCCGCGGGTCGGGACGCCGTACATCACAGCGTCCCCTGGAGCGCCGCGCCGGTCCATACGCAGTCATGCGGAGCGCGTGCTCCGACGGGGCCCCGCGGCCACCGCTCCCCCATGTCGATCCCGGCCCTCCCGCGAGTCGATGATGCGCGCGCATCATCGCGAGACCCGCGGATCCGGACGATGCTCGTCGCGACCGGCCCGCGGGACGCTTCGGGGCGCCCTGCGCGACGGAGCCGCCCGCCTCCGCCCCGGAGGACACGATGCACGACTCGCGAACGACCCGCGGACCCGGCGCCCGCCGGGAGCACGAGCCCGTCACCCAGCCGCCGTGCCGCTCCGAGCGCCGGCCGCCGACCCGCCCGGCGGAGGCCGCGCACCCCGACGCCACGCGCCGGGAGCTCGCGGCGCACTTCCGGTCCCGCCCGCACACCGTGCGTCGCCGCCGCACGCGGCGCTGACGCCGGACGACCGCCGCCGACACCGTCGACCGTCGACCGTCGGGCGCGCGGGCGCCGACCCGCGCGCCCGTCAGACGAGCGCCGGCGTCGGCGCGACGACCTCCAGCGGCTCGAAGCGCGCCGTGAAGTGGCGCAGCACCTTCGGGTCGTGCGTCATGCGCAGCCCGCGCAGCGAGTCGGCGCGGTCGGCGACCTCGCCGGCCAGCTCGATCATGCGGTCCACGTGGCTCTGCGTGTAGACGCGCCGCGGCAGCGCGAGGCGTACGAGCTCGAGGTCCGGGCCCGTGAAGGTGCCGTCCGGCGCCTCGCGCCCGAACATGACCGAGCCGATCTCGCAGCTCCGGATGCCGCCGTGCAGGTAGAGCTCGCAGGCGAGCGCCTGCCCGGGGAACTCGCGCGCCGGGACGTGCGGCAGGAGCGCCTGCGCGTCGACGTAGACCGCGTGCCCGCCCGGCGGGCGCATCGTCGGCACGCCCACCGCCTCGAGCCCGTCGGCCAGGTAGCGCACCGACGCCGTGCGGTACTCGAGGTACCGCTCGTCGAGCGCCTCCGTGATCCCCACCGCGAGCGCCTCGAGGTCGCGCGCCGCGCAGCCGCCGTAGGTCGGGAAGCCCTCGGTGAGGATGAGCAGGTTGCGCGCGCGCTCGGCGAGCGCGTCGTCGTCCAGCGCGAGGAAGCCGCCCATGTTCACCATGCCGTCCTTCTTGCCGCTGAAGGTGCAGCCGTCGGCCAGCAGGAACATCTCCTGCGCGATCTCCTTCACGCTGCGCCGCTTCTGCCCCGGCTCGCGCTGCTTGATGAACCACGCGTTCTCGGCGAAGCGACAGGCGTCGAGGAGGAACGGGACCTCGTACTCCTTGCACAGCGCGGACACGCAGCGCAGGTTCTCGAGGCTCACCGGCTGGCCGCCGCCGGCGTTGTTCGTGACGGTCATCATGGCCAGCGGGACGCGCCCACGGTGCGCCTCGAGACACGCGCGCAGCTTCTCGAGGTCGATGTCGCCCTTGAACGGGTGCTCCGCGCGCGGGTCGTGCGCGACGTCCGCCACGAGGTCCAGCGCCTTGCCGCCGTCGTGCTCGATGTTGGCGCGCGTCGTGTCGAAGTGGTTGTTCGACGGGACGACGTCGCCTTCGAGCACGGTGAGCGCGAAGAGGATGCGTTCGGCGGCGCGGCCCTGGTGCGTCGGGATGACGTGCCGGAAGCCCGTGAGCTCCTTGACGACCGACTCGAAGCGGAAGAAGGAGCGCGAGCCGGCGTAGCTCTCGTCGCCGCGCATCATGGCGGACCACTGCCCGGACGACATGGCCGTCGTGCCGGAGTCCGTGAGCAGGTCGAACGTCACGGTGTCCGCGTGGAGCCCGAAGAGGTTCCAGCCCGCGTCGGCCAGCCAGCGCTCGCGCTGCGGCCGCTCGGTGAGCGCGAGGGGCTCGACGACCTTGACCTTGAACGGCTCGAAGACGGTGGGCGACATGGGGAGGCCTCCGCGGCGGGGTGCGTCCCCCCACCGTCGGCGGGACCCGCGAAGACGGCCATACGCCGCCGGGCGTAGGCGGACGGGGCCTGTGGGGGCGCTCCAGAGGTCCGCCCCGGAGCTGCCGCGGCAGACGTCATCACGCGACGAACTCAGTGCACGCGTGTTCCCGACACGCTGAGCTGCGCCTCGGCCGCGCCCTCGTCGAAGGCCCAGGCCTCGTCGTTGCCGGAGAGGACGCAGGCCTCGAGGCGCGCGCGGGCGTCCGGGCCCACGAGCGCGACGCCGCGTTCGCCGCCGCGGATGGTCGTCGCGACGAGGTCGGCGCGGCCGCCGCGTGACGGCAGCACGCCCGCGACGCGGCCGACGATCTCGCTGTCCCACACGGCGACGTCGTGGCCGCCGCGGATCGTGATGCCCAGCGCGTCGCTCGAGATGCGGCAGCGTCGCAGCACGACGGACGTCGCCTCGGCCACCGCGGCCTGCGCGTCCGCCTCCGCCCGCGCGAGCGCGCCGACGGCGAGGCCCTCCGGCTTCCACGCGTCCGTCGAGTCGAAGGCCTCGATGCGGCAGTCCGCGAGCTCGAGGTGCCCGCGCCGCACGGCGACCGTCTCGCTGCGCTGCTCGCCGTCCGGCCGGTGCAGCCGGAACGTGACGCCCTCCACCGTGACGACGGCGTCCGCGTCGAGCCGCAGCCCGAACTCACCCGTGCCGCCGTCCACGACGACCTCGCCGACGGCCGAGCGCTCCGCGACGATGTGCACGTCCTTGGTCGGCTCGAGGTTCTCCTCGTAGACGCCCGGCGCCACGCGCACCGTCGCGCCCGGCTCGGCGACGGCGAGCGCCTCGCCGAGGGTCGCCACGTGCGTGAGCCCGTCGATGGCCCAGCCGGGCCACACGCCGGTCTCGGGCACGACGCGCACGACGTTGCTGCGCTGGATCATCGCGAGGTCGGCGGCCGTGAGCCGCACCGCGCCGGAGATCGCGTGCCGCCCGAAGGTGCTGTCCGTGACGCGCACGTGCCGCGGCGTCTCCGCCGAGACGTAGCGCCGCAGCTCGCCCTCGCCGCTGCCGGGCAGGCCCACCGCGCAGTCGACGAGGTCGAGGCGCGCGTCGCCCGCGACGAAGAAGCCGTCGCCGTCGGCGGAGGGCACCTCGCAGCGCCGCAGCTCCGCGCGCGCCGACGGACCGCCCGCGGCGACCGCGGGCCCGCCGCGTCCCGCGACGACGCGACACGACTCGAGCACGACGCGTCCGTCCTCGACGCGCACGGTCGGCACGCCGCGCTCCATCGTGCGCAGCGTGAGCCCGGAGACCGCCACCGACGCGTCGGCGGGCACGGTCAGCGCGCTGCCGGCCGGCGCGACGAGCTCCACCTCGCCGCCGACGCCCAGCAGCGAGCGCGAGCCGGCGAGCACGAGGCTCTCCACGTACGTGCCCGGCGCCACGAGCACCACCGCGCCGGGCAGCGACTGCGAGAGCGCGAGCCCGATCTCGGAGTACCCCGTGCGCCCGTCGGGCGTCACGAGCAGCACGCCCGGGGTCGGGATGCCGAGCCGCATGAGGTCGGCCGCCGCGCGCCGGTCGTAGACGAGCGCGCGCGCGTACGCCGCCGCCGCCTCGTCGTCGCGCGCCTCGAGCTCGAGCGCCTCGCCCTCCTTGAGGTACCGCACGAAGAGCTGCGGCCGGAGCCGCGCGCGCTGGTCGAGCACGAACTCCGCGTACCGACCGCGCATGCGTCCCTCGAGCTGGCCGTAGAGCGCGTCGGCCTCGGCGATCTGTCCCTCGAGGTACGCCTCCTGCGCGAGCGCGTAGAGCGAGCGCACCTCGGCGGGCACGCGCTCGACGTGGATGCGCTCGGCGAGCGCGAGCATCGCGGGCGTGCCCGTGAGCGACAGGCCCTCGCCGTGCAGCGTCATCCAGTTGAGGATGCGGTCGGCGCGGCGCCAGTCCTGCTGACGGAGCCCCTCGACGAGCGCCTGGTCGAGCTCCGCCTCGAGCGCGGCGTCGAGCGCCTCGCGACGCATCTCGCGCCACGTGAGGTCGCCCCACGTGCCCTCGTCGCCGAGCTCCGCGACGGCGTCGAGCACGGGCGTCCAGCGCCGCTCCTCCGCGAAGCGCAGCAGCAGGCTCGCCGCGACGCCGCGGCTGCGGTCGGCGACGGCGCGCGCGAGCGCGTCGCGATAGGCGCCGGCCCCCTCGTCGAGCAGCTCGAGCGGCAGCGACTCGAGGACGCCGAGCGCCGCGGGCTCGCCGGCCGCCGCGCGGACCGCCGCGCGCTCGAGGTGCGTCGCGAGCACGCGCGACGCGACGGCCAGCCGCAGGTCCGGCCGCGACTCGGGGAGCGACTCGCGCCGCGCGGCGATGCGCGCGACGTCCGCGATCTCGCGGCAGTACTTCAGCTCGAGCCAGCCGCGCCACGCGATGTACGTCTCCTCGTCCATCTGCGGCGCGAGCGCCTCGAGCTGCGCGAGCGCGGGCAGCCAGTCGGAGCGGTCGGCGAGCGTGTGGAAGAGCTCCCAGCGGTCGCTGTCCTCCTCCGTGAGCCACTCGGGGTCGCCGAGCGACTCGGGCCGGTCGAAGGTCGGCGGCACGGGCAGCGCGCCGGCGCCGCCCGCCTTGACGAGCGCGCGCTCCGCGGCGCGCAGCAGCTCGAGCGGGTGGCCGTCGGGCAGCAGCACCGGGCCCGTGTCGACGAGCCCGAGCCCCTCGACGACGTCGCCCGTCGCGTTGAGGAAGCGCTCCGGCATCGCGGGCAGCGCCTTGCGCAGGAGGTCCTGCTTGCCGCGACGCACGACGAGCTCGACGCCCTCGCCGAGCACGGGGAGGCGCAGCTCGAACGCGCCGTCGGCGTCGGGGCGCGCGAGCGGCACGTGGTAGTCGGGGCGCACCGCGCCCTCGGGCAGGCCGTCCACCGTGACGACGACGGACTCCGGCGGGCTCACCCAGCCCTGCACGTGCACCATGCCGGGCAGCAGGCGCACCTCGAGCGGGCGGCCGGCGTGCGCGACGGCGACGTCGAATTCCTCGACGCGCGTGAGGTAGCCGGGCGCGGACACGCGCAGCAGGTGGCGGCCGGGGAGCGGCGCGACGGGGATCGGGCCGTCGCCGCGGACGGAGCCCACGGCGTCGAGGCTCACGCGCGCGCCGGGCACGGCGCGGTCGTCGAGCGCGTCGAGCACGCGCACCGAGCACGCCACGCGGCGCGACGCGACGAGGCGCGGCGGC
>JAUIEF010000083.1 GCA_030428785.1 bacterium | reverse complement strand
GTCGTGCCGGACGTCGACCTGCGCGCCGCGCTGCGTCGCGCCGCCGCGGCCTGGACGTCGACGGGCGCGGTCGCGTGGCGCGAGGCGCGCGCCGACGAGGCGCCCGGCGTCGTCGTGGGCTGGCGTCGCGGCGCGCACGACGGCTGCCCGCCGTTCGGTCGCAGCCCGACGGCCGCGCACGCCGGGCCCGTCGCGCCGGCGAGCTTCGTGCACCTCGACGCGTCGCGCGCGTGGGGCGGTGACGACGGTCTCGACCTCGAGCGCGCCCTCGTGCACGAGCTGGGGCACGTCGCGGGGCTCGACCACGTGGCCGACCCCGCGGCGGTCATGCGCCCCGACCCGGTCACGTCCGCGCCCGGCGCGGGCGACGTCGCCGGCCTCCGGTCGCTCTACGGCGGCGGCGTCGACGGTCCGGGCGACCTGCACCTGCTGCCCGCGGAGGACGAGGGCGCGACGCGCCGATCCGCGGGCGGCGAGCTCCCGTCGCGCGACACGCCGTCCGCGTCGCGCTGCGTGCTGCGCCGGCTCGCGCCGCCCGCGACGACGGAGGTCGGGTTGCTCGACGTCGACGGCGACGGCGCGGCCGAGCTCCTGCTGCTCCGCGCCGACGGCCGCGGTCAGCGCGCGCTCGAGATCGTGCGCTTCGCGACCGGTCCCGTGGTCGTGCGCACCGAGGGGCCGTTCCCCGGCTTCGAGCCGGCGGGCGCGTCGACCGTGTTCACGCGCGACGCGCGCGGCGTCGTGCGCGTGTTCACGTCCGACGCGGCGGGCGCGTTGCTCCGCGTGCGTCGGTTCGACGAGCGCGGTCGGCTCGTCGAGGGCGGTCCGGAGGACCTGGCCTCCGCGGTCGACGGCGCGTCGCCGGTCGACGCGCGCTCGACGGTCGCCGACGTCGACGGCGACGGCCGCGCGGAGCGGCTCGCCCGGAGGGAGTGAGCGGGTCGGGCGTCAGCCCGCGCGCTTCTTCGGGCTCTTGCGGCGGCGGGCGGCGCGGGCCGCCTCGTCACGCGCCTTGCGGGCCCAGCGCGACTCACTCATGTAGCAGTGGTCGGGATGGGGCGGCCGCAGGTGGAGCGTCTCGATCCAGGGCCGGTTGTCCGGGTCGGGAGGAGGGGGCGAGTCGAACGGCATGAGGGGGGTCCTCCACGATGAGGCTCGGCGCCGGGGGACGAACGGCGTCGACGTCTCGTGGTCTGTCGACCATCGGAGGTCGCAAGCTTCATGCCATCCGGAAGTCGTTTCTGCGACGCGCTCCGAGGGGCGCCGCGCGCCGCGGACGTCCAGGATCGAGACGTCCGGTCCAGCACGGCGACGGCCGACGGCCGCGGCGGCGCGTCCCGACCGAGCGCGCGGCGCGCAGGACGTCGAGGCGCCGTCGCGTCGGTCAGGCTAGGGCGCGGTGAGCCCCTGGAGCGCGTGGCTCGCGGACCACTCGCAGGGGCCGCCCGGGTCCTGGATCCACGCCTGGAGGACGAGCGGCGCGGACGGCGGGAGCGCCGGCCAGGTGAGCGTCGTCGCGAAGGCGCCGTCCGCGGTCACCGTGATCGGCTTGAGCACGTCCGGGGTCGGCACGAGCGTGCCGCACGCGAAGGGCTCGACGAGCGTCGAGTACCCGATGTACAGCGTGCCCGTCGCGCCCGGCAGCGCGCCCTTCAGCTCGACGGTCGCCTTGAGGCCGGGCACGCCCGAGCCCTCGCCCGAGAGCTCGGGGATGCCGGTCGTGCCCGCGAGCCCGCCGCCCAGCGGCGACCACGGCGGCGGTCCCTGCGCGACGCAGGCCGCGCGCAGCTTCGCGTACACCGCCGCGAGCTCCGCCGACAGCGGCGCGTCGAGCAGGTTCACCGTCTCGAGCGGATCGGCGACGAGGTCGAAGAGCGCCCTGGTGTCGGGATCTGCGAGCGCGCTCCCCGGCAGGTACTCGAACATGAGCTTGTACCGCTTGTCGCGCGCGCCCTGCTGCCGCTTCTGGAACGTGCCCGGGAACGGGCCGGCCGGGTTGAAGTTGGGGAGGAAGCGCTCGAAGTAGACGGTCTTGCGGAGCGACGGCGTCTCCGGGTCCGCGAGGTACGGCCGCAGGCTCAGCGAGTCGAGCGCGGTGGCCTTGGACGCGCCCGCGACGTCCGCGATCGTCGCGTAGAGGTCCGTCGTGTTCACGAGGCCCGCGCACTCCGCGCCCTGCACGACGCCCGGCCCGGCGACGACGAGCGCGACGTGCACGCCGAGGTCGAAGAGCGTGTGCTTGGCGTGCGTCGGGTCCCAGGGCGGCGTGACGGAGAGGGCGTCCGGGCCGTTGTCGCCGACGAACACGACCACCGTGCGCTCGAGGTCGACCGCGTCGAGGAGCCGGCCGATCTCCGTGTCCATGGCCTCGATCATGGCCTTGGTGAGCAGCGGCTCGATGCCCTCGGCGAGCGGCGGGATGTCGTAGCCGTGCAGCTCGGGCGGCGGCGCGTGGAAGGGCGCGTGCGCCGAGTTGAACGCGACCCACAGGAACCACGGCGTCTCCGGGCCCGTCGCGTCGATGAACGTGATCGCGTCGTCCACGGTGTCCGTCGTCGCGTACTTGGTCGCGGTGACGATCGTGCCGTCGACGTTCTTGGGGAAGGCGAAGTAGTCCGCGATGTTCCCCATGCTGCCGAGGTGGTGGTCGAAGCCGGCCTTCAGCGGGTGGAGCGTGTCGGTCGTCGCGAGGTGCCACTTGCCGACGGCCGCCGTCGCGTAGCCCTCGTCGGAGAGCACGTCGGCGAGCGTCGGCGCGGCGAGCGCGAGCCCCGGGTTCGAGCCGGTGAAGACGAGCGCGGAGCCCAGGCCCGTGCGCCACGCGTACCGCCCCGTGAGGATGGTCGCGCGGCTGGGCGAGCACACGGGGTTCGCGTAAGCGTTGCGGAAGAGCACCCCGCGCTCCGCGAGCTCGTCGATGTTCGGCGTGCGCGCGGCCTCGGGGTTCAGGCCGTAGGCGCCGACGTTGTCGAGCCCCACGTCGTCGGCGACGATGAGCAGGACGTTGCGCGGGAGCAGCTCCGGGTCCTGCCCCAGGGCCGACGACGAGGTGGCGAGAGCGAGCACGGCCGCGAGGGCCGACAGGGCCGCGGCGGCGGCCCGTGGAACCAAGGCGATCGTCAAGACGGACACCTCTCCTGGGTGGCCGCGATCCTACGTCGGATCCTCCGGGCCGGGAACGGCGCGGGGCGACCCGGTGCCTCGGCCGGGCACCGGGTCGCCCCGATCGATCAGCCCCATTGGTTGGACCAGCCCGACCGGATCTTGCGCGGGTTGCGCACGCTGGGGCTCTGGTAACGAATCCCACGCGGCGTAGAGCCGCAATCAGGAGGGCTGGTCCGTGGAACAGTTTACGCATTTCGTGGGTCTGGATGTGCACAAGGACGACGCGGTGATGGCCGTGGCGGAGTGGGGTCGGAGCGATCCACGCTCCGTGGGTCGTGTCCCGTCCGAGCCGTCGAGGGTCCTGCGCAAGCTCGAGCGATTGTCCGCGCCCGACACGACGCTTATCTGCTACGAGGCGGGCCCGACGGGCTACGGGCTGTGTCGCCGGCTGAATCGCAAGGGCTGGAAGTGCCAGGTCATCGCACCGAGCAAACGCCGTCGGGCGCCCGGCGACAAGGTGAAGACGGACCGTCGCGACGCGCTCGAGCTGGCCCGAGGCCTCCGCAACGGCGACCTCACGCCGATCCACGTCCCCGACGAGGCGACCGAGGCGCTGCGTGATCTCGTGCGTTGCCGCGACGACTCCAAGCGCACCGAGCGCGTGCTCAAGCAGCAGCTCGGCGGCTTTCTACTGCGGCAGGAGCGGCGCTCACCGCACCCGACGTCGTGGACAGCGCGGCACCTCGACTGGATCCGAGCGCTTCGTTTCGAGCACGAAGCCCAGCAGTGCGTGCTCGAGGACACGCTGCACGCCGTGGAAGAAGCCATGGCGCGCAGTGCGCGCCTCACGAGTCAGATCGAGCGTCTGGTCGAGACGAGCTCGGTCCGCGAGCTCGCCATCGCGCTGCAGGCGCTGCGGGGCTTCCGTCTCGTGCACGCCGCGACGGTCGCCTGCGAGATCGGTGACATGCGTCGCTTCTCGTCGCCGGCGAAGCTCATGGCCTTCGTCGGGCTCGTGCCGAGCGAGCACAGCAGCGGGAGCACGCGGCGCCAGGGCGGCATCACGAAGACCGGCAACGCGCATCTGCGTCGCACGCTCGTCGAGGCCGCGTGGAGTTACCGCTATCCGCCGCGCTTCAATCACGACATCAAGCAGCGCAATGCCCGCGTGAGCGGCGCCGTGCGCACCATCGCGTGGAAGGCGCAGCACCGGCTGCACCGTCGCTACGCCGCGCTCAACGCGCGCGGCAAGAACCGGCAGCGACTCATCGTCGCCGTGGCCCGCGAACTCTGCGGCTTCCTCTGGGCCATCGGCCGCGAACCGAAGCTCCTCGCCGACTGAACGAAACATACGACGACACGACCCAGGAGGACTCGCAGCGGCCGACGAGCAGCAGTCAGGGGAACCCTCGAACTCCCTCTGAGCACGGCGCAGCAGCACCGCGCCGCACGCTCGCTCTCAGGTGGAGGACGCCCCGGACGGACAAGGAACATGCGGTAACCAACCCGCGAATCTCAGGGAGTGGTGCCCGCGAGCGCGTTGGAGAGCGTGAGCCCGGCGGGCACGGTGGGGTCCTCCACCACGAACTGCACCCAGAGCGACGTGCCCGGTGGGACGCCGGTCGGCCACTTCGCCGCGCCGTTCCACGCGCCGTTGGGGTCTGCCACCGTCGGGTACTGGCCGGAGAACGGGTAGGCGTGCACGACCCCACCGAGCGCCGGGAAGGGCGAGGACGCGAAGGCGACCCAGCCGAGCAGCGCGGCGTCGCGCGGGACGTCGTCGAGGGCGAGCGTGAGCGTCGTCCCGCCGGCGAGTGATCCCGACGGGGAGAGCGACGGCGTGCCCGCTGCGCCCGGCGACCCGCCGCCCAGGTCCTCCCACGTCTGCGTGCACGTGCGCCACCGCTGCAGGTAGCTGTCGGGCGGCGCGCCGAGCCCGACCGGTTCCCGCAGGAAGGCCACGAGCTCCGGCCCGGTTCCCGGGTCGAAGGACTGCAAGCGCTCGACCCACGAGGGGAGCGGGCCGGTGACGGCCTCCCAGGCCGCCCCGTCGTGGCGCCAGAGCTGACCGGGTGTCGTCGGCAGGCTGTCGGCCGTGCCGTGCGCGTAGAGCATGCGGGTGCCGCCGTCCGCGTGCGCCGTGAGCCGGCCGACCGCGCTCGGCGCGACACCCGGCAGGTCCTGCCACTGCGTGCCCGTCCACACGGCGACGGGCCCGACGGTCGGCCCCACGAGGTTCGCGAACGTGCCGACGGCGTAGAGCTTCGGTCCGGTGCCGTCGTCGAAGGAGGTCATCGAGCGCACGGTCGTCGACGCGCCCGCGCCGAGCGGCTCCCACGACGAGCCGTCGAGCATGGAGATGTTCAGGGAGGCGGTCAGCGGAGCCGCGGGCTCCACGAAGGAGCCGCCCGCGACGAGCCGCGGCCCCGCGTCCGTCTCGAAGACGTGCAGGTCGTACACGCCGTCGAGGAAGCTGCCGGACCCGAGGAGTCCCGCGCCCACGGTGACCCAGCCGGAGCCCGTCCAGCGGACGATGTTCCCCACGCTGGACCCGGCGCCGGCGCGACCTCCCGCGAAGAGCCGCGGGCCGGTGGGCGTGGGGAGGACGGCGAGGTCCCGCGCCAGGAACCCCGAGGGCTGGACCTCGACCCACGTCCCTCCGGCGAGCCGGTGGATGCGGAGTCCGCCCCAGCTGGCGGCGAACACCTCGAGGCCCGACGCGCCCTCGAAGGCCGCGATCGAGGTCACCGGCTGCGTCGGTCCGCCCGGCGGGAACCCCGACCACGTCGTGCCGTCCCACGAGGCGACGCGAGGCGTGTCGAGGTCGGCGACGGTCCCGAACCCGCCGCCCACGAGGAGCGTGCCGCCGACGATCGTGCTGCAGAGGACAGGGAGGTCGAAGCCGGTGCCGAGCCTCGACCAGTCGACGCCGTCCCAGCGCGCGACGCACGCCACGGCGTGTCCGCCCGCGACCCTGAACGGCCCGGCGGCGTACAGGTCCGGGCCGCCGCCGTCGTCGAACAGCGCGAGCGTCCGGCACTCGTCGTCGAGCCCGGAGCCCAGCGCCTCCCAGCCGCCGGTCGGGCGCCAGACCGCCACCCTCGAGGCCGAGACGCCGCCCGCCGCGGTGAAGTCGCCCCCGACGTACACGTCGTCGCCGACGACGAGCACCGTCTCGATGCGATCGTCGGTGCCCGAGCCGAGCGGCGCCCACGTCCCGCCGTCGAGGACGGCGATCCGGTTCGCGGCGACGCCGCCGATCGAGGTGAACTCTCCGGCGGCGACCACGGAGTCGCCGCCGGCTCCCGCGAGGACCTCGAGCGCGAGGACGCCGCCGACCGTCGGGTCGGGCGGCTCGAGCGACGACCACGAGCTCCCGTCCCACGCCGCGACGCGACCCGTCGGGAGGCCGCCCGCCTCGCGGAACTGGCCGCCGACGACGAGCACGGGGCCGGCGCCCAGGTCCGCGACGGCGAGCGCCTCGACCGGCTGGTCGGTGTCGCCGCCGACGACGGTCCACGTGCTGCCGTCCCAGCGGGCGAGGTGCACGGGCGGGCCGCCCGCGACGCGGCTGAGCGCGCCGCCGACGTACAGCGCGGGGCCGCTGCCGTCGTCCCAGGAGATCATGGCGTTCGGTCTGCCGACCATGCCGGGCGCCACCGCCTCCCAGTCGGTGCCGGACCAGCGCCGGACGCACACGCTCGGACCGAACCCGTCGCGGCCGGCCCACAACGCCGCACCTCTCCCGTCGTCGTGGACGGTGAGGCTCCGGCAGACCCAGGAGAGCGGACTCGTCTCGCCCCAACGATCGCCGTCCCAACGAGCGACGCCTTCGGCGTCCGTCGCGCCCGCGCCTCCCAACGCGCCAGCCAGGAACAGCGCGTCACCCGTCCCGTCGTCGAACACCTGGAGCGCGAAGGACGCGCCGGAGCCCGAGAGCACCCCCGGGAGCTCGCCGACGGTGCCCGGTTGCCACTCCGCGCTGCAGAGCTGCGCCGTCGACGCGGAGGACCACGAGAGCGCGATGGATGTGACGAGACCGGCGAGCAGACGCGGGAGGCCGCCGCGGGTCCGACGGCGATCAGGATACGGACGGATCATGGGTCTCCCCCGAGGTGGCGCGCGGCGCGGGCCTTCCCGGCCCGGGACACAGGCTACCAGCCTCAGCTTCTCCCGTGCGGTCGGGCGACTACGGCGTCGTCGCCTTCACCGCGTTGGACAGCGTGATCCCGTGGATCGTCGAGAGGTCCTGGAGCAGGAACTGGAACCACAGGTTGCTGCCGCCCGGGAAGCCCGGCGGGAAGGTCGTCTGGCCGGCCACGGCGCCCGCGCCGTTCGTGCCGAGCACGAGCTGCGCGTTCTTCGGGAAGACGTGGAGCACACCGCCGAAGAAGGGCGCGGGCACGGGCGCGAGCGCGATCCAGAGCAGGCAGATCTCGTTCGGCGGGCCCTGCGTGAGCGAGAGGCCGACGGGCGAGCCGGCGGTCAGCGGACCGAAGGCCGTGAGCGCGGGCTTCCCGGCGACGCCGTTCGACGCGCCGCCGAGGTCGGACCAGCGGACACCGAGCGTGCCGTCCTCGTTGAGGTCCTGCGCGAGGATGTCGCCGCCGTCGGCGCGGTCGTCCTTCCACGCGAGGACCGCGGCGCCTGACGTCGAGCGCGCCGCGGCGAGCCGCGACTTCGACGACGGCGTCGACGCGACGCTCAGCCCGCCGAGCACGACGCTCCCCGAGTCGTCGACGAGCACGCCCTCGAGGACGTCCGTGCCGAACGACGGCGCGCGGTCCCAGACGACGAGCGTGCCGGCCGCGTCGGGCAGCGCGCGCACCTGCGTGTACTGGTCGGCGCCGACGGCCTGGAACGCGGTTCCCTCCGGGCCCCACAGCCGGGCGCCGCTGCTGTCGAGCCGCTGGCCCCACACGCCGGAGAGCGCCTGGTTGCTGCTCAGCTCGGTCCAGAACACGGCGGTCTCGCCCGTGGCCGGGTCGTGCGCCGTGTCGGGCGACACGCGCACGCGCGTGACGTCCGTCGAGACGGCGACGCCGTTGTGCGGGAAGCCCTCGCTGCCGTCGGCGAGGATGCGCTGCACGTAGACCTGGAGCTGGAGCGAGGCGGTGTCGTACCAGGAGAAGACCGCGCCGCCCGCGCCGTCCGGCTCGAACGCCGGGAAGTTGCCGAACTGCAGCGAGCCCGTGTCGAAGACGACGCGCGGCTCGAGCCCCCAGAGGCGCGTGCCC
The DNA here is from genome assembly GCA_030428785.1 of bacterium. Lineage (GTDB taxonomy): Bacteria > Planctomycetota > B15-G4 > B15-G4 > B15-G4 > JAUIEF01. Next base: position 12,976 of record JAUIEF010000083.1, on the reverse strand, counting down.
GCGGACGAGTACTTCTGCGCGAGGATGCGTCGCGGCGACCCGAAGCCGCCGGTCTGGTGCGTGAAGGAGACGATCGCGTCCGTGCCGGAGTCGTGGAGGTCGTTCACGGAGAACGTCCCGGTGAACGGCGTGAGCGAGGCGGTGACGCCCGTGGGCGTGCCGCCCGCGTCGTACCAGCGCAGCATCGTGCTGCTGTCCTCGGTCCAGGCGACGACGACGCCGCCGTCGGACAGGCCGCAGACCTTCGGCGCGGCGACGAAGCCCGCGGTGCTCGTGACCTGCGTCGTCCAGAGCACGGTGCCGTCGGGCGCGACCTTCGACGCGCCGATCTGCACGCCGACGCCGCCGTCGTCGCGGTACGCGAGGAGCGCGTTGCCCGCCGGGTCGACGTCGAGACCGTAGTCCTGCGTGCTGCTGAACCCGCGGTCCGCGACGAGCACGCCGCCGTGCGGGAGGTCCTCCTCGCCGCCGATGTCGAGCTTCTGGACGCGCACGTCCCAGCCCGTCCCGATGCCGTCGAACCAGCTCACCCAGCAGCCGCCGTCGGGCGTCGCGGCGAGCTTCGCCTGGCTCTGGTCGCTGCCCCGGTCGGCGACGGACGTGTTCACGGCGGCGTCGTCGGACCACTGCGAGGAGGCGGCGCCCGCGAGGAGCAGGGCGGCGGTCGCGGCGAGGAGCGGCGGGGCGGACGGACGGCGGCGCGGCGTGTTCATGGGGGACCCGGTGGGGGGAGGGCGCGCCCTGGGCGCGGGCGCCCCGCAGCCTAACCCCCGCGGCGCGACTCGTGGCGTGACGAACCGGCCGGGCGGACGTCGCGGCACGGCGGGAGCCGCGCGGCCTCGCCGCACCACCCGGGCGGACGCGACTGCCGCCCCGGACTCAGCCCTCGACGTGCGCCTTCAGCCCGTCGGTGAAGAGCGTCCGCCAGCCCTCGGCCTGCGTCGCGCAGCTCTCCTCGGTCGTGCGGCCCACGAGGCAGTCGCGGACGTGCAGCACCGTCTCGTCGCCGCGCGCCTCGAGCCGCAGCGTGAGCATGGTCGTCGCCGGCCCGCCCCAGTCCTTGCCGAGGTGCCCGACGAGGTCGAGCGACTCGTTCGGCACCGCCATCTGCACCGTGTACCAGAGGAGGCTGCCGCCGTCGGTGCGACGTTCGAGCAGCGCGCCGCCCGCGCGCGCGTCGAGCGTCACCACCGAGTCGGGCCCGACGACGTGGAAGTCCGGGAGCCACCATGCAGAGAGCTCCTCGGTGAGCGCGGTCCAGACGCGCTCGCGCGAGCCGGCGATGGGGATCTCGAGCGCGTAGGTGCGACAGCAGACGTCGTCGAGGTGGAGGGTCGTCATGCGGCGGGGTTCCTCGTGCGGGGGGAGCGGGAGCGGCCGCCCTTCGTGCGGGAGGCCGGGGACGTGCGGTCGCGGGAGCGCGCGTCGCGGCCGGCGCCGCCTCCCGACTCGACGTGCGCCTTGAGGCGCGAGAGCGCGGACGTGACGCCGGCGACGTGGCGACTCACCCAGCGGTCGTGGATGCGCCGGATGGGCGTCGGGTCGAGGTGGTTCCAGCGCACGCGACCCTCGCGCTGCACGACGAGCAGACCCGCGGCCTCGAGCACGTCGAGGTGCTTCATGACCGCGGTGCGGCAGAGGTCGGGGAAGCGCTCGACGAGCTCGCCGGTCGTGTGCGGCCGACGCGCGAGCACGTCGAGCACCGCGCGCCGCGTGGGCTCGGCGAGCGCCTTCCAGACGGCGTCGGTTTTAGCTAACGTGTCACTCATGGGTGACATGATGCACGAGCGACGCGGCGGGCGCAAGCCCCGAGTGGTCGTCCGTCGCGGACCGCCTCAGTCGGTGCCGCGGAGCCCCCGGACCGCCGCGTCGAGCTCGAGCGCCTTGCCGGCCGAGAACCCGCGGTCGTGGAACCAGCGCACGACGCCCTCGCCGTCGAGGAGCAGGATGCGCCCGTTGCGCGGCCGCTCCTCGCCGGTGAACGCGACGATCGCCTCCGCGTCGCCGTAGACCGTCACGACGGCGGCCCAGTCCTCGCGCGGGATGCCGCTGCGCATGCCGTCGTCGATGAAGCCGCCGACCATGCCGGGCAGCAGGCCGTCGATCGTCGGCACCTCGAGCAGGCGCGCGGGCGTCTCGAGCTGCAGGAGTCCGATGAGCCAGCGGTCCAGGTCGAACTGCGCGTCCTGCACGTAGCCGACGAGGAGGATCGCGGGCCCGTCCGCGAGGTCGTCGGGGAGCACGGTCGCGTCGCCCGCGAGGGAGGTGCCCGACACGCGCGGGAAGGCCTCGCCCGTCGGGTCGCGGTTCGGGAGCGGCGAGGAGCAGGCCGGCAGCGCGCCGAGCAGGAGGGCGAGCAGACCGGCGAGGACGACGGCGCGGCGGGGGATCACGGCGGGCTCCGGCGGGTGGCGGTGCGGGCGGGTGAGCGTCGCGGCGGGTTGCGGTGGGTGCGACGGATGCGGCGGGTGCGGCGGCACACGGGACGCTTCGGGCTCCCGCCACGCCCGGATGCGACCGGCTGGACCGCGCCGCGCCGTGAGTGGGAGGATGAGCGCGGGCGGGCCCCGGCCGCCCGCGCAGAGCGGGCAGGCCTCATCGCCCGCGCCGCGCCGTCCCTCCGTCCGGAGTCCCGCCATGACCGTCCGCTCCCCGCAGGACCGCGGCCCCCGACGCCTGCGCCTCGCCGTCGCGCTCGCCGTGCTGCTCCCGTCCGTCCCCGCCCGCGCCGGCGAGTTCGCGCTCTACCTGCTCTCCGGCCAGTCGAACATGGACGGCTACGGCACGGTGGCCGAGCTGCCGCCCGAGCTCGCCGGTCCGCAGGAGGGCGCATGGATCTACCACGGCGACGGCGGGCCCGACGGCGTGCCGGCGGACGGGCGCGGCCTCTGGACGCCGCTCGTCCCGGGGCACGGCCGCGGCTACGGCACGGACGGCGTCGAGGAGGTCTTCTCGGACCGCTTCGGCGTCGAGCTCTCGTTCGCGGCGCGGCTCCGCGAGCGGCACCCGGACCGCGAGGTCGCGCTCGTCAAGGCGAGCCGCGGCGGCACGTCCATCGACGCGCGCGCCGCGGGCGGCGCCGGCTGCTGGGACCCGGACTTCGAGGGCGGCGAGGGGACGGGCGCGGGCGTGAACCAGTACGACCACTGCCTCGCGACGATCCGCGCCGCGCTCGCCGTGCGCGACATCGACGGCGACGGCGAGGACGACGTCCTCGTGCCGGCCGGCATCCTCTGGATGCAGGGCGAGTCGGACGCGAACGCGAGCCCCGACGTCGCGCTCGCCTACCGCGAGAACCTCGTGCGGCTCATGGACCTGCTGCGCGCGGCGCTCCACGCGGACGACCTGCCCGTCGCGATCGGTCGCATCAGCGACTCGGGTCTCGACGACGACGGCCGCGTGTGGACGTGGGGCGAGGTCGTGCGCACGGCGCAGGCGGCGGCGTGCGACGCCGACCCGGCGATGACGCTCGTCACGACGACGGACGCCTACGGCTACTCGGACCCGTGGCACTACGACACGGCGGGCTACCTCGACCTCGGGCGCGCGTTCGCCGACGCGCTCGATCCGCCGGTCGCGGAGGACGATGCGTCGCCGACGCGCGAGCCCGCCGAGGGCGCGTCGCGCTAGCGGGCCCGCGACGTCGCGCACCCCGGTCGCCGACGTCGCCGAACGCGCGCCGACCGACGTCCCGCCGTCGGCACGTGTGGCGAACCTCTGTCGAGGTCGTGCGCGCCGCGCGTCCGTTCAACTCGTCCCCGGCCGCGACCGACGAATCCGGCCATGTCACCCACATGCTTCGCGCCCCGACGATGGCTCAAGGCCCTGGCCGTCGTCGGCGCGTCGATGCCGGCCGTCGCGCAGGGCCAGGCTCCGGACGTCACGTTCGACGTGACGACCTATGCGGTGGGCAGCAATCCGCAGGGCATGGCCGCCGCCGACTTCGACGGGGACGGCCTCGTCGACCTGGCCGTCGCCGAGCGCTTCTCCTCGAGCGTCTCGGTCCTGCCCGGTCTGGGTGACGGCGACTTCGGCGCCGCGGTCTCGCACCCGGTGGGCAGCCAGCCGCTCGCGCTGGCCGCCGGCGACCTCGACGGGGACGGCGACGTCGACCTCGCCTCGGTCGACATCGGGAGCGGCTCGCTCTCGATCCTGGCCGGCGACGGCGCGGGCGGCTTCGCGCCGGCCGTGCCCATGCCCGTCGGCTTCCAGCCCCAGGCGATCGTCGCGGCGGACCTCGACGGCGACGGCCTGCTCGACCTCGCGGTCGGGCTCGACAGCCTCGCGGCGCCGCTCAAGGTGCTGTGGAACTCGCCGAGCGGCTTCGGTGCGCCCGTCGACCTGGGCCAGGGCTTCTGCGCCGCGGCGCTCCGCGCGGGCGACCTCGACGGTGACGGCCTCGACGACCTCGTCGTCGCGGACTGCGCGCAGTCGATGGTGCGGCCGTACCTGAGCGGCGCCGGTCGCGTGTTCTCGGCGGTCGGGATGTTCCCGGTGTCCTTCGACCCGCGCGGCCTCGCGCTGCTCGACGCGGACGGCGACGGCGACCTCGACGTCGCGGCCGCCTGCCTCTCGTCGAGCATGCTCTCGGTGCTGCCGGGACTCGGCGACGGGAGCTTCGACGAGCGCGTCGACTTCGCCTCCGGGTCCATGCCCGTGTCGATCGACGCCGGCGACTTCGATGCCGACGGCTACGACGACCTCGTCATGACGAACTTCGGCACCGGCGACGTCGCGCTCATGCTCAACGACCAGCACGGCGGCTTCGACGCGCCCGCGTCGCTCGCGGCCGGGTTCTTCCCGATGGCCATCTCGGCCGGGGATCTGAGCGGCGACGGCGTCGACGACTTCGTCGCCTCGAACGCCTTCTCCGACGACCTGAGCGTGTTCATCACGCTGCCTCCGCCGTGGTCGGACCTCGGCGGCGGGATCGCCGGCAAGGCGGGCGAGGTCGTGCTGCAGGCCGAGGGCCTCCCGCGCGCGGGCGAGAGCGTCTGGCTCTACGTCGGCACGAAGCGCAAGTCGCCGCCGGCGCTCATGGTCGTCGGCTTCTCCGAGGGGAGCTCGCCCTTCAAGGGCGGCATCCTCGTGCCGCAGCCGGACGACTGGTTCAAGGTGCGCACGAACCGGGCGATCGAGTTCGTCTGGCCCGACGACGCCCCGGTCGGCGCGAGCCTCTACTTCCAGGCGTGGCTCCGGCCCAACGCCAAGGAAGGCGTGGCCTCCGGCAGCAACGCCCTGCGCGGCATCACCCAACCCTGACACCGGACGGGGGGGACGCCCGGCGCGCATGACGGGCGTCCCGCTCCCCCCGCCGGGTCCGCGAAGCGAGATCGCCTGAAAACAGACGGTTCTCCCGGGGGCCGCCGCCGCTCCGCAAACGGACCGGCGGCGGCCCTTTCCCGTGGACGGCACGCCCGCTCGCGTCGGCCGCGACGCGCGGCGAAGATGACGACCCCGCACGGAGCTCCCGCATGACCGCCCTCCGACTCGTCCTCGCGCTGGCGCTCGTCGCCGCGCCTGCCGCGCCCGGTTTCCTCGCGAAGGTGCGCGCCACGCTCCGCGGGCTCTCCGCGCCGCCCGTCGTGCACGGTCCGCTCAGCGACACCTTCGACGGCACGTCGCTCTCGCCGGACTGGCAGGTGCTCAACGGCTCCCTCGTCGACGTCGAGGTGTCGGGCGGCGCGCTGCACCTCGAGCCGCTCGCGACCGGTGCGTCGAACATCTGGTTCGACGACGCCGAGGGCCCGCTCGTGCACAAGACGGTCACCGGCGACTTCACGCTCAAGGCGCGCGTGCGGGCGGTGGACCCGTCGGCGCCGGGGCAGCCTCCCGCGCCGCAGTTCCGGCTGGGCGGGCTCCTCGTGCGCGACCCCGCGAACGCGCCGGGCAGCCTCGACTGGGTGCACGTCGCGTTCGGCGCGGGCAGCACGGCCGTGCCCGTCACCGTCGAGGACAAGAGCACCGACGAGTCCGTGAGCGACTGGATCCCGCACCCCGCGCCCGCCGCCGCGGGGTGGCTGCGCATCCGGCGCGCGGGCAGCCTGTTCCACACGGCCTACCGTCCGTTCGGCGCGGCGGCCTGGATCCCGCTCCGCACCTTCGACCGGCCCGACATGCCCGCCACCGTGCAGGTGGGGGCGATGGTCTACTCGCTGAACGCGCCGCCCGGCATCCGCGTGAGCTTCGACGAGATCCTCGTCGACTGACGCGCGCCCTCAGGCGTCGGGGGCGAGGGGCGCCGGGCAGGGCGGCGCGTCGCCGAGCCAGTCCGGCCCGTACGCCATGACGCCGTCCGTGCTCCAGGTCGACGGGCGCCAGAAGGGGATCTCGTTGAACTGGCCGTGCTTCTGCGGGAGCGTGTCGCCGTCGACGGTGAAGGCCTTGAACGACACGCGGTCGCGCACGGGCGCGAAGAGCGGCAACGCCTGCACGACGTTCACCCACTTGCCGAGCCGGCGGTCCACGTGCGAGGCCGGCTTCGTGTACCAGTTGTCGATCCACTCGAGCAGGCTGCCGCGCGGCACCATGTCGCCGGCGTTGATCTCGTCCGCCTCGGCCTGCGGGTGGAGCGTGAGCACGTGGAAGCGCGTCTCCTCGTGCTGCTCGAGGTACGGCACGACGGCGTCCGCCGCGTCCTGGATGCTGCAGGCCGCGCCCATGAACACGATGTCCGTGACCTGCACGGGGTCGTCCGGGCGGTAGTCGAAGAGCCCCAGCTCGAGCGCCCGGTCGAGCACGATCGCGCCCATGCTGTGCCCCACGAGCACGAGCTCGTAGCGGCGCGGGCGGCCGCCGTCCTTCTCGTCGACGCGGCGTCGCAGGTGGTCGCGGAGCGTGCGCAGCACGAGCGCGAGGTGCCCGGTCGGGTCCGAGCGGTTGTTCTCGCGGATCTCCGCGCGGGTCTCCTGCGTGCGCGCGTCGAAGGCGCCCGGCCGCCAGAAGAGCGTGCGCGTGCGCCAGAGCATGGCGTCCCACGCGCCGCGCCCCATGCCGTCGAGCACGAGGATCTGCACCGGCAGCTTCACGATCTGCGTGAGCCAGTAGGTCACGAAGCGGAAGCCCTGCGATGCCCAGCCGCGGCTGTACTCGCCGAGCGCGAGGTCGAAGGCGCCGTCCGGGTCCTTCCTCGCGGCCTTCCGTTCCGCCTCCTCGATGCGCTCCGCGTTGCGCCACGACGGCAGGACGTCGGCATCGAACCCGGTCTTCATGGCGTGCGCGGCGTCCAGCGAGTACTGGTACATGGTGGTGACCGGCGCGCGCACGAGGCCCGTCGCGATGTCGACCACGAACACGATCGGCGAGGTCAGCGGGCCGAAGTACTTCGCGCGGCGACCCTGCCGGTGGAGCAGGAGGTGGTCGCGAACGCTCCCGATGGGACCGGACGGCCAGTGCACGAAGATCGCGTGCGGCGCGGGCTCGCCCGGGTGCTCGCGCTGCATCGCGCACAGGATGCGATCGGTCTGGTCGAGCGCGTCCTGCGGGGAGTTCAGGCCGCCGTGCACGTGCACGAGCACGCGCCGCACGTCGTCGGGCGCCCCGTCGTCCGCGCCGCAGCCCTCGTCGACGTGGTCCAGCAGCCGGTCGACGTAGAGCGGGAGCGACTCGCGGCCCTGCTCGACGTCCGGCTTGAGGCGGACGCTCCGCTTGAGCGGCCGCACCGCGCGGCCGTTCGCGTCGAAGGCCACGACGTGCTGCTCGAGGTCGTGGTGTCGCTCGTAGGACACGCAGGCGGCGCACGCCCACGCGAGCAGCACGAGCAGTCCCCGGGTCGCACCCATGACGGTCCCTCCTCCGCGCGACGTCGTGCCCGGCGTCGGCCGGCGCACGACGTCCACCTTGGAGGCCGCGCGCCCGGCGTTCAACCGGGAGCGTGTCGGGAACGGCGGTTCCGGATCAGCGGAGCTCGACCTCGTGGCCGTCGGTCGTCGTGAAGTCCGGGTTGCCCGTCTCGGCGCTCGGGCCCAGCGCGACGCCCTGCACGAGGACGCTCAGGCCGCTCACCGCCGGCGGCACGACGACGTCGAACGGCAGCCCGGGCCCGAGCGGCGCCGAGGTCGCGACGATGAAGTAGCTGGGCTTCACGTGCACCTCGGGGAACGCCGGGTTCGGGGCGGGCGGCGCGCCGGTGGGGAACACGTCGAACACGACGTGCGAGAGGTCCTCGCCGTAGACGGCGTACGGGCTCGAGAGCCGCACGTGGAAGATCTCGCCCGTGGACGCGACGCTCAGCGGGCGCGCGTCCGGCGGGTCGCTGCCGACGCTCGTCTCGAGCAGCAGGAGCTCGCCCGAGCCGGGGTGGAGGCGCAGCGCCGGGTCCGCGACGCGCTCGGCGACGCCGCTCAACGCGACCCAGTCCGCCTCGCCGAGGCCGTGCGACGCGAGCCACGCGGTGAGGTCGTCCGCGGCACCGAAGTCCGGGTCCTGCGCGGTGATGCGCTCGTCGAAGAGCGCCTCGTAGACGGTCATCGCGGTGAGCAGCGTCGTGGGCGGCTCGGGGTGGCTCCAGTCGTCGGTGTAGAGAGCGTCGTCGAAGGAGAGCAGCGCGACGCCGTCGCCCGCCGCGGCGACCTCGGCCGTGCCCGCGCCGAACACCGCGTCGATGCCCTGCGCGGCGGCGCGGTAGTTCGTGCGGATCTCGTCGTGCATGCCGAGCGGGTTCGGCCAGATGCCCGGGTAGCCGGACCACTCGGGCCCTCGCGCCCAGGTCTGGAAGAAGACGCAGCGCGCGTCCGGGCTGTGCGCCCTGACGTTCGTCACGATCGCGAGCGCGTTCGCCTGGAAGGCCGCCGGGTCGCCGATCTGCGTCGCCTCGGTGCTGAAGCCCTGGAGCACCACCGTGTCCCACTGCTGGCCGAGCGGCAGCGCCTCCGTGATCGCGGCGGCGTCGTCGGGGTTCGTGAGGTGGTAGAGGAGGTCCGTGCCGCCGGTGAGCTTCGCGACGACGAAGGGCTCGACCTGCCCGAGCGCCTCGGCGATCGACGCGACGAGCCCGGGCATGCCGCCGTTCCCGATGCTGTAGCTGTTGCCGTAGAAGAGCAGGTTGCGCACGCCGGGCGGACGCACGTCGAGGTCGACGTCGAGCTTCGCGGGGAGGTGCCCCGGCGCGGAGGCCGTGACGGTGGCCGTGTGGACGCCGAAGGTCTGGCCGGCGTCGTCGAAGGTGAGCGTCGCCGAGGCGCCGGCCGTGCCGCCCGCGGGCAGCGTGAGCCAGGTCGGCGGGAGGCCCGTCTCCGCGTCGACCGCCGTGAACGTCACGGGCGTCGCGGCGCCCTCCGACTCGGCTATGCCCACGGACGTCGCGAACGGCCCGTCGCCCTGGGTGAGCGCGACGGCGAGCTGCGGCGTGTCGAACGCGAGCGCGACGGCGGGCTCGGCGGGCACGGTGACGTCGAGCTTCACGGCGCCCAGGTAGAAGAAGTGCGTGCCGGGGTTCGTGTTCTCGAGCGCGGCCTTCACGGAGATCGTCACGCGGCCCTGGTCGTCGACGAGGATGTCCTCGACGGTCGCGACCTCGCTCGTGTTGTTGGACGGGTCGAGCGTCCCGACGCCGGCGTTGAAGCCCTGCACGAGGTAGTCCGTCGTGCGCTCGTCCGTGACGTTGAGGCGCGAGGCGCCGAACACGAGGTCGACGAAGGAGCCGGGCGCGAGGCCCGAGAGCTCGACGACGACGGTCTTGCCGTTGCTGCCGTAGACGACGTCGCGCGTCGCGCTCACGGGGAAGGTCGAGAGCGGCGGCGTCGGCGCGGACGTCCCGGCCGAGTTCGCGCTGTCGAAGTCCTGCGACGACACGACGTCCCAGGTGATGCCCGTCGGCGCGCCGGTCTCGTCGACGAGCACGAGCGGTACGCCGAGCGTCGTCTGGTCGATGTCGTTCCACGCGCCGGGCGCCGTGCCGGCGGACGGGAAGCCGTCCGTGCCGAGGTCGATCCAGACGGTCGTGTCCTGCGCGGGCGCCGTCGCGCCTGCGCCGATCAGCGCGAGGAGGGCGAGGGCGACGCGCGCGAGGCGCGGGCGGACGGTGGGCGCGGACGGACGGCGCATCGCGGTCTCCGGGGTGCGGCCCGCGCGACGGTCCGCCGCACGCACCGGGGGCGCGCCCTCCCGACGGGCGCGTCCGTCACCTTAACCGCGGACCGGGATCCCCGCTCGACCGGAGTCGACGGCGCCCGGCCTCAGAGCCCGAGGTAGTACCGGATCTGCTCCTCGTCGAAGCCGACGCTCGCGTAGGTCACCTTGCCGTCGGCGCCCACGACGATGTTCGTCGGGAAGGCGGCGACGCCCAGCGCCTTCGCGTTGCGGCGCTGGAGGTCGAGCACGGCGTCGAAGGTGAACCCCTCGTCGTCCCAGTAGTCGACGACCACGTCGCGCGCGTCGCCGTTGTTGAGCGCGAGGATGACCACGTCGTCGCGGTCGCCCAGCTCGTCCTGCATCTCCTGGATGGAAGGCAACTCCTTCCGGCAGGCGCCTCAGCCGTAGAACCAGAGGTTGATGAGCGCCGTCTTGCCCTCGATGGAGGACAGCCCGGCCTGCGCGCCGTCGAGCGTCGTGCCGACGAAGGCCGGGAGCGTGTCGCCGCGCGCCGGCAGGTTCTCGTTCATGCGGGCGTAGCCCTCGGGGATCGCGGGCTCGCGCGTGTTGGACACCGTCGGCGGCTCGGCGGGCGGGACGGACGTCCCCGTCTCGGCGGCGCAGGCGGCGAGCACGGCGGCCAGGGAGAGCGTGGCGAGGAGGGAGCGGCGCATGGGGGGGCTCCGGAGGCGGGAGGTGGCGGCGCGCCGTCGGTCGGCGCGCGGTGCGGGGGATGTGGTCGGGGCGTCCCCGTCTTCCACGATCCGTCGGATCCTTCATCCTATCAGCCGGCGCGGGCGGACCCGTCGGTCCGGACGCCCGCAACGGTCCGCGCGACGGCGGACACCTCTTCATCGGACATCATGGCCCAGGACTCGCGCACGATCCCGCTGGAAGAGCTGCTGGCGCACGCCGGCTGGGTGCGGAACCTCGCGCGGAGCCTGCTCTTCGACCAGGACCAGGTGGACGACGTCGTCCAGGAGACCTGGATGCTCGCCATGCGGCGCGGGCCGCGCGACCCGTCGCGGGCGCGGGCCTGGCTCGGCGGGCTCCTGCGGAACGTCGTGCGGAACCGCGTGCGCGGCGAGGGCCGGCGGGCGCGGCGCGAGGAGGCGGCCGCCCGCGGCGAGCGGCTCCCGCCTACCGACGAGCTCGTCGCACGCGCCGAACTCCAGCGGCGCGTCGTCGACGCCGTGCTCGCGCTCGAGGAGCCGTACCGCTCGACCGTGCTCATGCGCTGGTTCGACGACATGCGCCCGGCGGACATCGCGCGGACGCTCGGCGTGCCGGACGCGACGGTCCGCGCGCGGAGCCGACGCGCGCTCGAGAAGCTGCGCGAGGCGCTCGACGAGAGCGCGGGCGGCGACCGCCGCGCGTGGTCGCTCGCGATGGCGCCGTGGGCGCTGCGCGGGACGGTCCGGAAGGGGGGACTCGGAGGAGCGCTCGTCATGACGACCGCAGGGAAGATCACCGTGGGCGTGCTCGTCGCCGTCGCGACGGTGGGCACGTGGTGGTGGACGGGAGACGAGAGTCCGTCGACGAGCGCGTCGCCGGTCGTGCGCGCGCCGATCCGCGCCGCGGGCGCCGCGCCCGTCGACACCTCGTCTCCCGCGGCCGTGCCGCCCGCGGTCGCGCGGCTGGCCGCCGGGGCGCCCGAGCCGCTCGTGCCGCCGCCCGTGGCGCCGGAGGGCGCGCCCGCCGAGCTCGAGCCGCCCTTCGAGCTCGCGGGGCGCGTCGTCGACGTCGCAGGCCGGCCCGTGCCGGACGCGCGCGTCGGACACGCGCCGCGCTGGGAGTCCGTGCCGCTCCGGCGCCACGGTGTGTCGGAGACCGAGGGACCGCCCGAGCGCGCGTGGACGGAGACCGACGCCGGCGGTCGCTTCACGCTCGCCGCGGTGCCGGCGGCGGTCGCGGACGGTGCGCGGGCGCGCGGCGCGGACACGCTGCTGCTCCACGCGGACGGCCTCGAGTGGACGGCCGTGACGCTCGACCTCCCGCCGGGCGTCGCGCGCCACGACGTCGGCGACCTCGTGCTCCAGCCGGCGGGCGTCGTCGTCGGGCGCGTCGTCGACGACCGCGGCGACCCCGTGGCGGGCGCGCGCCTCGCGTCGCCGGGCCACATGCTCTACGGCTCGCTCGAGCGCTTCGAGGAGTGGACGACGGTGCAGCCGTACCTCGCGACGACCTCGGACGGTGACGGGCGCTTCCGGCTCCCGTCGCTGTGGCCCGTGCGGCAGTCGTTCGACGTGGCGCGCGCCGGGTACGCGCCGGGGTTCTTCTCGGTGGAGCCGGTCGCGGAGCGCACGACGGACGTCGGCGACGTGCTGCTCTCCCGCGGCGACGCGATCCGCGGCCGCGTGGTCGACGGCGACGGCCGGCCCGTCGCGGGGCTCGACGTGCTCGCGCGGACGGCGAAGCTCGACGCCCGCTTCACCGGCGAGGGCGCGGCGCGGCAGCACCTCGCCACGCGCATCGGCACCGCGGCGGACGGACACGCGACGTCGTCCTCGGAGTCCTGGACGCACAGCCGCGACGACGGGAGCTTCCTCGTGGAGGCGCTCGTCGAGGACGCGTACACGGTCGTCGTCGGCGGTGACGGCTGGGAGCCGTCGCTCGTGCGCGACGTCGCGCCCGGGTCGCCGCCGGTGGAGCTCGTCGTGACCGCGCCGTCGGTGCTCGTCGTGCGCGTCGTCGACGCGGCGACGGGGGAGCCCGTGCCGGGCGCGACGGTGAGCGCGCGGCGCGCGGGCGGCGACGGGTTCACCGGCGTCCCCGCGTGGCTGTCGGTCGACCGCGGCGAGGGCGACGACGCCGGCGCGCACCTCGTGCGCGGCGCGGGCGAGGCGGGCACGGGGCTCGTCGTGTCGGCGCCGGGCTTCGTCGTCGGCGCGGACGAGGCGCCGGG
>JAUIEF010000082.1 GCA_030428785.1 bacterium | reverse complement strand
CGGCGCGGGCTCGTTCACCGTGACGTAGTCCGTGAGCGTGGCCGTGTCGGAACCGCCGGGGCCCGTGACCGTGAGCGACACCGTGTACGTGCCCGCCGCCGTGTACGTGTGCGACGGATCCTCGAGCGTCGAGGTCCCGCCGTCGCCGAACGTCCAGCTCCAGCTCGTCACCGTCCCCGTCGACTGGTCCGTGAAGTCCACGAGCAGCGGCGCGACGCCGCTCGTCGGCGTGCCGCTGAAGGCCGCCGTCGGCGCGCCGGCCGGCGCCTCGAGCCGGACGTCGTCGAGGTAGCCCTTGCTCGGCTGGAAGTCGTCGCCGCCGTTGCCGATCGTCGCGGTCACCGTGAACTGCGTCGACGTCGTCGACGACGGGAAGAGCGCCGCGAGGTCCACCTCGACCTCCTCGACCGGCGTCATCGCGTAGCCCCACTTCGCGGAGCTCCCGCTCGTCGGCGAGAAGGTGTCCTTGTAGAAGACGTTCCGCGTCGTGCTCCCGTCCGTGACCTCGACGCTCATCCAGTCGTTGAACTGGGTCTCGTTCGCGTTCTCGTTGCGCAGGAAGGCCGCCGAGAACTTGAGCAGCGTCGCGCCCGCCGGGTAGGTGAAGGACTGCTCGATCCCAGCGCCCCCCACCGGCGGCGCCGTGACCCCGCCCGGGTTGCTCGGCGGCGTCGCGCCGTCCGTGCTGTCCGCCGCGATCTCCGCCCACTGCGAGCCGTCCGTCGGCATGCCGTTGTCGCTCGACACGCCCGTCGGGTCGACGACGTGCCCGCCGCCGAAGGTCACGCTCCACGGCGTCGTCGGCGTCGTGCCCGCGGTCTGCGCCTCGAAGCTGCCGTCCGAGATGCCGGGCGGCGGCGGGTCGCTCACCGTGATGTACCCGGTCTTCGTGTTCGTGTCCGGCCCGTCGATGCCGTCGACCGTCAGGCTCACCGTGTAGGTGCCCGCCGCGGTGTACGTGTGCGACGGGTCCTGCAGCGACGACGTCCCGCCGTCGCCGAACGTCCAGCTCCACGTGTCGACGTTGCCCGACGAGAGATCCGTGAAGTCGACCGTGAGCGGGGTGAGCCCGCTCGTCGGCGTCCCGGTGAACGCCGCGACCGGCCCGCCGCCCGGCGCCGCGCCGTTGTAGACGACGAGCGCGAAGTCCTGGTCGGTGCCGTCGCCGTTGCCCGGCACGCCGTCGCCCGCGATCGTCGACGCCGTCACGGTCACCGAGAACGTGCCGCTCGTCCCGGCCGGCAGGAACACGGACTCGTTGTTGTTGCGGAAGTCCGCCGTGCCGCCCGTCACGGACGTCGCGCCCGAGAAGACGTTGCCGCGGTACGTGTTGCCGCCGACGCTCACCTCGAGGTCGAGGTCGTTCACCCAGGGCGCGCCCGTCGTCGGACCCGGCGCGTCCGTCCAGACGAGCGTCACGCGGAAGGGCTCGCCCGGGTCGCTCACCTGGCCGTTGAGCACGTAGGACGCGCCCGTCGACTGGAGCAGCTCCGTCTGGTCGACGAGCATCTCCGGCACGGCGTCGAACGCGCGTCCGAGGTCCATGAGCCCCATGCCCTGGCTGTTCGAGGGCAGCGTGTCGTTGGCGAAGGAGCCCGTGAGGTAGCGCGTCGAGTTGAGCAGCACGGCCTTGACCATCGCCGGGCTCGGCGCGCCGAAGCCGTTGTTGAGGAAGTCCTGCCGCACGAGCGCGGCACCGCCCGCCACGGCCGGCGTGCTGTGGCTCGTGCCGCTCGACCAGCCGTAGAGCGTCGACCCGCTCGGCCAGAACGCGTTGCACACCGACGTGCCCGCGTAGTTGCTCTGCGGGATGCCGGCCTGCACGTGGGTGCCCGGCGCGACGATCTCCGGCTTGTAGCGCCCGTCGCCGCCGCTCGTGTTCACCGGCCCCTGGCTGCTGAAGCTGATGATGTCGAGGAGGTTGTTCGCTCCGCTGTTGCCGACGCCGCACCCGTCCGTGCCCGTCGTCCGCACGTTCTCGGACGCGCCCACGGTGATGATGTTCTTCGCCGAGCTCGGCGTGCTGATCGTGTTGCCGGTCGGCCCGTCGTTGCCCGCCGACGAGATGATGAGGTACTGCTGGTTCCCGCCCTGCGTCGACCGCGCGTCGCGCGTCAGGATGTCGTAGCTCTGGCTGTTGCTGTCGTAGTCCGGGATCGGGTTCTGGCTCCCGTCGACGAAGCTCCAGCTGTTCGTGCTGATGCGCGCGCCGTCCTGGTAGGCCGCGCTCTCCCAGCTCGCGATGCTCGCGCCGCCGGGGCCGAAGATCGCCGTGCTGCCGACGTGCGCCCAGGGCGCGATGCCGAGCCCGTAGTTGTAGCCCTGCGCGTCCTCGACCGTGCTCCCCGTGCCGCTGTTGAAGCCCGCGACGATGTGCGCGTTGAGGAAGCCGTGCCCGCCCTGCGTGCTGCCCTGACCCGTCGGGTTGTTCGCGAAGTCGACGCGCGGGTTCGGGATGTCCGGGTGTCCCGTGAGCCCCACCGCGTCGTCGACGACGTTGACGCTGAAGCTCCCGAACTGGCTGCTGTCGAAGCCCTCGCTCGCGAGCCACGCGAGGTAGCCCGGCGACGACGGGTTGCTGCCCGAGATGTTGCCGCTGACGATCTGACCTTGCACCTCGTCGTCGGCGGCGGGCGTGCCGCGCACCTCGATCGCGAAGACCTCGGGCCAGCGCGCGATCGTGCGGAAGAGCGCCGGGTCGACGTCGACCGCGAGGTTCACGTAGGGGCCCGAGCGGTCGCGGAAGGCGACGCGCGTCGCGAAGGCCGAGAGCAGCGTCGCCGCCTCGCGCACACCGGGGCCGTCGACGAGCTGCACGGTCACGGGCAGCGGCGCGCCGCCCGCGAGCTCCGCCGCGCGACGCACCGTCGGCGTCATGCGGAAGGCCGGATGCCACGGGAGCACGAGCTGCACCGCCGGGTCCGTCGCCGCGAGCGTCTCGAGCGCGCGCACGGCGTCGCCCGTCGCGCGCACGACGGCCGCGTTCATCGGCATGGGCTGCACGACCCGCGCGCCCGTGTCCTCGAGCGCCGCGAGCCACGCGTCCTGCAGCGGCGCCTCCCACTTCACGAGGTACAGCCCGACGCCCGGCAGCAGGCCGCCGTCCGGCGCGTCGGGGAGGCGCTCGGCCGGGTGCAGCCGCGCGAGCACGTCGTCGGGCGCGCGCCCGTCGAGCAGGAAGCCGTTCACCGGGACGAGGTCGTGCTCGTCGCGCACGGGGAAGCCGGCGGCGGCGAGGTCGCCGAGCCGCGAGCCGTCGACGATGAGCGCGTCGAACGCGCCGTACGACCAGCGCCGCACGACCGCGTCGGCCGCGCGCAGCGTGTCGAGCCGCGGGTCGTCGGCCGGCAGCACGACGGTGTGCCGGTCGCCGGGCCGGCTCCAGTGCGAGGGCACGGGGCCGTCGCCTTCCGCGACGGGGCGCGCGGGCGCGAAGGGCCCGGCGGGCGCCGCCTGCGGCGTCGCGGTCGGCGCGAGGAGCCCCGGCACGCCGAGGAGCGCGGCGAGCGCGACGGCGGCGGCGCGGGGGAGGGAACGGGAGCGCTGCGGACGCCCGGTGGGCGCGGGGCGGTTCGGAGCCATGGAGAGGAGGCGTCGACGGAACGGGAGAGGAGAGCGCGCGGACGGGGGACGCGCGGACGCCTCCTCAGCCTACCCCGGATCGGCCGCGCGTGCAGGCGGGCCCTCCGGGGCAACCGAGGCACGGTCGCCCGGAGGAACGGGGTGCTGCAGAGATCTCCTACGTAGGAGCTACTGCGCTCCTAGCGGGTCTCGATCAGGCGCCTCCACTGACGATTCACGCGGCTCGTTGCCGTTCGCTGCGCCTCGCTCTTCCGCCGCGCCTGCTGAAGCAACTGGACGAGCCTCTCCGCCACCTGCTCGGGGGTCGGTGATGGCTTCGTCTTGCCCTCGCTCACTTTCTGCCTCGTCTTCGTGTTGATCATGATCTCCGGAATCCCCACCTGTGAGCTGCTGCACGAATGGACTCTCGGCGTCCTCATTGCCTTCCATGATGGGGGACAGGATCGCTAGAACCTCGCATTCTAGAGCATCTGGCTCACGCACGCTCGTGAACAACTCTCGAGCTTCTTCGCGATCGATGATGAAGCCGTGCTCCGGATAGTCCTCCATCAGCTTGTCAAGCGTTTCGGGCTTGACGTTTGGGGACTTGATGCGCTTCCCGTACGCTCCCGCGATATCCATCAGCCGCCGCATCTCGGTAACTCGCATGGGATCGATCTGCTGACAGATCGGAGCGAACAGGTCACCGGTGAGGCGAACAGCGATGTCGGCCGCAGTCTTCGTCGTCAGGACATGACGCGATCCATGCCGCAAGTTCCAAAACGACGTGAGGAACGCGGCATGCGCCTCGTCATGCATCGTCTTGATGGCCGACACAGTGTTCAGGCCTGAAGTCCTCTCAAACAGCTCATCCCGCTTGTTGACCTGAATGTCCAGCGGCCCTAGCTCGGCGCGATGAGTCATGACGATGTCGGTGGCAGCCAACGACAAGAGCGTCCCAGCAGACTTGCACACACCCGGCACGACGAGCGTCAGCTCGTCGTAGCACCGCTGGAAGCTACGTGCGATACGATACGACGCTTCGGCAGCTCCTCCGTACGTGCCGATGACCAGTACCGCCTTCTTGCGCCCATCGCGCTTTAGGAGCTCCACCATTTGGTGGGAGCCTGGCGACGTGAGCTCCCCCACGTAGAGGAACAGATCGGAGTTCGTCTCGTTCTCGAATCGCGAGAACAAATCGAGGACGTCTTCCTTGGTTGTCATTCTCGCTAATCTCTGCCTCTTGATCGGCTACCCAGCCCTTCCAAGGTGCGCAAGCGGCAATGCTACAAACCGAGGCGCGATCCGTCGACCCGCGCCCCGTGCCACTCAGGTCGGATTCAATCCGAGGCGGTTACAGGCTTCGAGTGCTTTCCCGGGCCTCGCGCTCTACTACCCGTCCTCGCCGCCCTGGAGCGGCGCGAACACGTCCTCCGGCGCCGCCTCCTCGGGTTCCGTCGGCTGGACGAGGTCGTCGAGCCGCTTCACGAGGCTCTGGAGCTTCCAGCTCGGGAGGACGTAGGTCCAGGTCGCGATCCGGCCGTTGAGGTCCGCGACCTCGGCGGCGATCTCGCCGGGCGGACGCTCGTCATCTGCTCCGCCGTCCGCGTCGTCGCCCTCCGCGGGGTCCTCGCGCGGGAGCGCCTCGGCCCGCAGCCGCGCGACGGTCTTCCCGTCGACCTCCGCGGTGCGCACGTCGATCGCGATGCCGTCCTTCGTCTCGTAGCGGGTGACCGTCCACTCGGGCGCCGCCTCGTCGACGTCGCCGGGCGGCACGACCGCCTCGAGCGCGAGCCGCGTGAGCGCGCCGGCCAGCGACGTGAGCAGCCCGGGCGACACGAGCTCCTGACCGAGGTCGAGCTCGCGCAGCTCCCAGTCGGTGCTGTCGTCACCCGTGCGGCGGATCGTGACGTGCTCGCCGTCCGGGTGCGTCACGACGACGCGCTGCATGCGGTCGGCGGGCAGGCGCAGGATCTCCGCGTCGACCCAGCCGCTCGGCACGCGCGCCGGCGACACGCGCCCGTCCGCGAGCCACGACTGCTCCGCGCCGTTCTCGCGGATGTACACGGCGTCGCGACCCTTCATGCGACCGACGACGACGTCCGCGACGACCTCGCCGCCCGCGCTCATCTCGAGCCGCAGCGACGCGCGGCCCGGGCCCGGGTCGTCGACGCCCAGCTGGCTCCACTTGTCGGGGCGCTTCGTCTTGGGCTCGTCGAGGACGAGCTGCGACACGCCGACGACCGTCTGCTTGACGGTGTCGAAGGTCGCGGGGAAGCCGCCCCACTCGGCGACGAACCACTCGCCGCCCTTCTTCTCGAGCGTGAACCCGCCGCCGTCGGCCTCGACGGCGACGCGGTCCACGTCGTTGAGGCGCTCGGCGAGCGCCGGGAAGGCCGTCTCGCCGGCGCCCTCGGGCAGGTCGCCGCCGCCCTGGTCCAGAGACCAGGCCCACACGGCGAGCGCCGCGAGCACGACCGCCGCCACGGCGACGTTCCGGATGCCGGATCCCTTCATCGCAGCGTCCTCCTCAGCTCATCTTCCAGCGGGCGAGGGCGGCCAGCAGCAGGAGCGCCGGCACGCCGAACACGTTGAGGAACTCGAGCCAGCCCTGCAGGCTCTCGATGTCCTTGCCGAGCTCGTGGCGCACGGCGCGCAGCTTGCGGCGCGTGTCGAGCTCCGCCTCGCGGAAGCGGTCGAGCTCCTCGACCTGCTCCGGCGTGAGGAACATCGAGCTGCCGTCGGCGCGCTGGCTCTGCAGCTCGCTGATGCGGCGCTGCGCCTCCCGCAGCTCGGACTGGAGCGCCTCCTCCTCGGCGAGGTACTTCTGCTCCGCGACGTCCTGCAGCGCGTCGATGACGGTGAAGCGCCGCTGAAAGCTGCCGCGGCTGCGCACGCCCACGAGGTCCGTGCTGCCGGCCAGGCTGTCCACCGCGTTGAGCGCGAAGTCGCCGTTGTCGGCCGACGGCGCCGGGACGCGCATGCCGAGCAGGTTGCGGAAGCTCACCCACCAGCGGTCGGCGAGCATGTCCGCGTCGGCCACGAGCACGACGTGGATCTCGTCGCTCTCCGTGAGGCCCGTCGTCTCGCCCTCGGGGTCGCCCGCGGGGTCGCCGTCGGGGAAGGCCGTCGTCGCCGGGCCGAGCAGGCGCGCCGCGACGACGCGGCTCGTGTCGTCCGGCGCGAACGCCGTCTGCAGCCCGCGCGGGTCCGGGAAGAACCCGAGCCGTGACGACGGCACCTCCATGGACACCGGGCTCGTGCGCAGGAGCGGCGTGAAGCTCGTCGTCGCGCCGTCGATCGGTTCGAGCGCACCCACCGCGGGCAGGCGCAGCGACGTGAGCCCCGCCGTCACCGGGTCCTCCGGATCGATGAGCTCGCCCTCGAGCCCCAGCCAGGCGACGTAGTCCACGGACTGCCCCGCGCGGTCCTGCACGCGGAGCGCGGACGAGCGGTCGAGCACGACCGTGTCGCTCGCGTACGCGACGCCCCACGCCTCGAGGAGCGGCCCGAGGTCGCTGTCGCGCGGCGCGTCCATGCCGGCGAGCGGGTTGTTCGGGTCCTGCGCGGGGACGTCCTCCTCGCAGTACGGGTCGACGAACGCGAGGAGCTTGCCGCCGCCGAGCACGAACTGGTCGATCGCGTAGAGCGTCGAGTCGGGGAGCGCCTTCGGGTGCACGACCATGAGCACGTCGATCTCGGGCGGGATCGCGCTCACCCCGAGCGGCACGGGCTGCACCTCGTACGTGTCGGCGAGGATGTCGAACACGAACCAGCCGGGCTGCTGCGGCGGCGCGCCGGGGAACTGCGGCGGCGGCGAGCCGCGCACGGGCAGCGGCGAGAGCACGCCGACCGTCGGCTTCTCCGGGTTGTCGAGCTGGTACACGAGCCGCGCGAGGTCGTACTCGAGGAACTGCTCGTTGGACGGGTCGAAGAACGGGATGAGCCCGCGCTGGTCGACGGTGTTCTCGGCGAGCAGCCCCATGTACGCGAGGTCGCCGGCCGCCGTGACCGGGATGCCTCGCATGCCGGCCTGCACCGCGTCGTCCTCGGCCTCCGAGAACGGCTCGGGCTCGACGACCTCGAGCCGCAGCCCGCCGTCCGCCTCGGACGCGAACTCCTCGAGGATCTCGCGCACGCGGTCGCCGTAGATCTTGAGCGACGCATAGTCCGAGCCGAGCAGCAGCTCCGGGCTGTAGAAGTACTTGAAGACGAGCGGCTCCTCGTCGTCGAGCGTCGCGAGGATGTTCCGCGTGCCGTCGGTGAGCGTGTAGAGCTCGTTCTCGGTGAGGTCGAGCCGCGCCGACTGGAGCGCCACGGACGACAGCACGTGCACCGCGAGGAAGAGGAGCGCGACGACGGCCACGCCCTTGGCGTTGAGCAGGTCCTTCATGTCAGGAAGCCTTCCGCTGCTCGATGACCACGGCGTTGGCGAACAGCCAGAGCGCCGTGAACGTGACGAAGAACAGGACGTCGCGGACGTCGACGACGCCGCGCACGATCGCCTGGAAGTGGGTGTAGGAGCTCAGCGAGGCGACGGCCTCCTCGAGCACCTGCGGCACGGCGTCCGGCAGCGCGTCGAGCACCGTCGGCCAGCCGGCCATGGTGAACACGAGCAGCGCCATGACGCTCACGACGAACGCGATGACCTGGTTCTTGGTGAACGCGGAGATGCACGCGCCGACCGCGAGGTAGCTGCCCGCCATGAGCAGGCTGCCGATGTACCCGGCGACGATGACGCCGTTGTCCGGGTCGCCCAGGTAGTTCACCGTGACCCACACGGGGAAGGTGAGCGCGAGCGCGACGCCGGTGAACGCCCACGCGGCGAGGAACTTGCCGAGCACCGCCTGCCCCATGGTCACGGGCAGCGTCATGAGCATCTCGATCGTGCCCTGGTTGCGCTCCTCCGCCCACAGCCGCATGGAGATCGCCGGCACGAGGATCATGTAGAGCCACGGGTGGAAGCCGAAGAAGCTCTGCAGGTCGGCCTGGTTGCGCCCGAAGAAGTTGCCGAGGTCGCTGCTGAACGTGAACACGCCCGTGAGCAGCAGGAACACGATGAGGAACACGTACGCGACGGGCGTGGCGAAGTAGCCGCGGAACTCGCGTCGGAAGATGGACAGCGTCGGGTTCATCGGGAGGCCTCCCCGGCGGCGCTCGCCGTCGCGGCGTCGGAAGCGCCGCCGCTCGTCGTGATCTCGCGGAACACGCGGTCGAGGCCGCTCTGCTCCTGGCTCAGCTCGGCGAGCGTCCAGCTCGACTGCTGGAGGCAGCGCCCGACCTCGGCGCGGATGTCCTGTCCGCCCGACGGCCACACGCGGAACACGAGCAGCCCGTTCGCGGAGGCCGTCGGCGCCGCGACGCCCGCGCCGGCCGCGGGCGCGCCGGCCACCGGCGTCGCGTGGTCCGACCCGCCCAGGAACTCGACGCGCTCGACGCCGGGCAGCCCGGCGAGCACCGGCGAGACGTCGCCCTGCTGCGCGCCGAGCACGCCGACGCGGAGCGCGCGGCCGCCCCACGCGTGGTCGTGGAGCTGCTCGGGCGTGCCGTCCGCCTTGAGTTGCCCGTTCGCGATGATGATCGCGCGCGAGCACACGGCGTCGACCTCCTCGAGGATGTGCGTCGAGAGGATGATGACCTTGTCCTTGCCCATCTCCTGGATGAGCGCGCGCACCTCGAACTTCTGGTTCGGGTCGAGGCCGTCGGTCGGCTCGTCGAGGATGAGCACCTCGGGGTCGTGCAGGATGGCCTGCGCGATGCCGACGCGGCGCTTGTAGCCCTTCGAGAGCGTCTCGATGCGTTGGCGCGTGACGCCCTGGAGCTGCGTGAGCTCGACCGCGCGCTCGACGGCGCTGCGCGCTCGCTGCCCGGAGAGCCCGCGCACCGAGGCGCAGAACTCGAGGAAGCCCCGCGGCGTCATCTCGCCGTACGCGGGCGCGCCCTCGGGGAGGTAACCGATGGACCGCTTCACCTCGAGCGGCGCCTCGAGCACGTCGTGCCCGCAGACGACCGCCGTGCCGCTCGTCGGCGCGAGGAAGCCCGTGACCATCTTCATGGTCGTGGACTTGCCGGCGCCGTTCGGTCCCAGGAACCCCAGGACCTCGCCCGCCTCGACGGTGAACGAGACATCGTCCACCGCCCGCAGCGGGCCGAACGACTTGCAGAGGTGAGAGATCTCGACTCGTGCTGGCATGAGACGTGACTCCCGTGATCGATGTGTCCTGCCGACGCGGCGGGCGCGGGAGGCGCCGTCCCGCGCCGCCTTCCCGACGGCCCCCCGGGGCCCGGGGGAGGCCGGCGGGGGCCGCCCCCGATCGGAGGCTCCCCGGCCCGGCGGGTCCGGGGTACGGGGAGCGCCCGAAGGGTGTGGGATGGTACGGATCGGGCGCGCGGACGACCACGGAGCGTCGCCGGCCGGCGGCGGCCGGGCCCCCGGGAATGGGACGCACGGGCGGCCTGCGGCGCGATCAGCAGTTCAATCAATCGTTTGACACAGTCGGCCGGACGGACCTAGCCTGTGCGCCCCATGTCCCCCCGGCCCGACACGCGCGAGTCCCTGCTCCTGGCCGCGGAGGGTCTCTTCTGCGACCGCGGCTTCGCCGGCGTGAGCACGCGCGAGATCGCGGCCGAGGCCGGCGCCAACCTCGCCGCCATCAAGTACCACTTCGGCTCGAAGCACGGCCTCTACCTCGCCGTCGTCGAGCAGGCCATGGACCGGCGGTCGACGGGCGCCTCGTGGGAGTCCATCGCCGTCGCGCCGCGCGGGCGCACCCGCTCCGCCGCGATGCTCGTGACCTTCGTGCGCACGCTGCTCGAGGCGCTGCTCACGCCCGGCGACCTCAACGCGTGCTCGCGCCTCATGCTCCAGGAGGCCATGCACCCCACCGACGCGCTGCCCGGCGTCGTCGACAACTTCATCCGCCCGCACCAGGCGCGGCTCCAGGCGGTGCTCGCCGCGTCCGCGCCGGACGCCGACGCGAAGCAGGTCACGCTCGCGGCCCGCGCGCTCCTGGGGCAGGTCCTGTACTACGCGATCTTCCGTCCGTTCCTCGAGCACGAGGAGGGACCCGACGTCTTCCTCCGCCGGCGCGTGCTCGAGGTCGCGGACCACACCGCGGCCGGCACCCTGCGCAGCCTCGGCTGCGGCCCGCGCCTCGTGGCGAGCGCCCTGCGACAGGCGTCCGCCGCTCCCGACCCCGCACCCGATCCACGGCCCGAACCCGAACCATGACGACCCACGCGACGTGCCCTCGTCCGCCCCGCCGCACGCGGCGACCGTCCTCCAGCTCCCCGCGCGCCGCGCTCCGGTCCGTCGCCCCGCGCCTCGCCGCCCTGCTCGCGACGGCCGCGTTCCTCGCGCCGACGGCGTCGTCGCAGCAGGGACCGGTCGGCGTCCGCGTCGCCCCCGTGCTCCGCGAGTCCGTGCAGGAGCTGCGGCTCGTCGTGGGCGGCATCCGCCCGGTGCGGCGCTCGCTCGTCGCGTCCGAGGAGGACGGCCGCGTCACCGAGCTGCTCGTCCGCGAGGGGCAGGCCGTCACGGCGGGCGAGGTGCTCTGCCGGCTCGACGCCACGCGCCTCGTCCTCGAGCGCGAGGTGCTCTCCGCGCAGGAGGCGGAGCAGGTCGCGCTGCTCGAGATGGCGCGGCTCGAGGCGGAGCAGGCGGAGCGCGACGCGCGCACGCTCGAGGACCTGTCCGGCCGCGCCGCCGCGAACCCGAAGGAGCTGGCCGACGCGCGCACCGCCGAGCAGGTCACGCGCTCGGTCATCGCGCAGCGGGAGCGGCAGCTCGCACGCGTGCGGGCCTCGCTGAGCCTGCTCGGCGAGCGGCTCGAGGACCTCGAGATCCGCGCGCCCTTCGCGGGCGTCGTCGTGGCGAAGCGCACCGACGTCGGCCAGTGGCTCTCCGCCGGAGACCCCGTCGTGTCGATGGTGTCGCGCGAGCTCGAGGCCTGGCTCAACGTGCCGCAGGCGCTCTACGGCCCGATGGTCGCGCACGCGGGCGCCGTCGTCGTCACGGTCGACGCCGTGGGCTGCACCGTCGAGCTCGACAGCTTCCGCATCGTGCCGGACGTCGACGCCGCGGGCCGCTCGTTCTCCGTCGCCGCGCCGCTGCCCGCGGCCGAGGGCACGGAGCGCGTCGCGGCGGGCATGTCCGTGACGGCCTGGGTGCCGACGGACGCGCGCGCCGACCGGCTCACGCTCCCGGTGGACGCGCTCCAGCGCAACGAGGTCGGCACGTTCGTCTACGTCGCGGCCGGCGGCGGCGAGGGTCCGCCCGTCGCGACGCCGGTGATCGTCGAGGTGGACTTCGAGCGCGACGGCCGCGCCGTGCTGCGCGGCGACGTGCCCGCCGAGGGCGCGCTCGTGGTCGTCGAGGGCAACGAGCGGCTCATGCCGATGACGCCGCTCGCGCCGACGCCCGCCGACCCGCGCCCGGGCGCCGACGCGCCCGTCGACGACGGAGCCGCGCGATGAGCGCCATCACGACCGCCGTCCGGCAACCGGTCACCGTCACGGTCGGCGTCATCCTCGTGGTGCTCGCCGGCCTGCTCGCGCTCCAGCGCATCCCCATCCAGCTCACGCCGAACGTCGAGGACACGATCGTCGCGGTGACCACCTTCTGGGAGGGCGCGAGCCCGCAGGAGATCGAGCAGGACATCGTCGACGAGCAGGAGGAGAAGCTCCAGGGAATCGCCAACCTCAAGAACATGACGAGCACCTCCCAGCAGGGGCAGGGCGTCATCCGGCTCGAGTTCGCGGTCGGCACGAGCAAGGAGGAGGCGCTGCGCGAGGTCTCGGACAAGCTGCGCGAGGTCCCCGAGTACCCGGACGGCGCGGACGAGCCCGTCATCGAGGCGTCCGACCCGGAGAACCAGGACTTCATCGCCTGGATGCTGCTGCAGACGGACGACCCCGAGCTCGACATCCGCACGCTCAACGACTTCGCCGAGGACCGCATCAAGCCGACGCTCGAGCGCGTGGGCGGCATCTCGGAGGTCAACGTGCTCGGCGGGCGCGAGCGCGAGGTGCAGATCCGCTTCGACCCGCGGCAGCTCGCGCAGCGCGGCCTGTCGCCCGCCGACCTCGCCGCCGCCGTGCGCCGCACGAACCGCAACGTGTCCGCCGGCCGCCTCGAGCAGGACAAGTCGGACTGGCGGCTGCGCCTCGTGAGCCAGTACGACCGCATCGAGGAGGTCGAGCGCACGGTGCTCGCCGAGACGCCCGGCGGCCCCGTGCTGCTGCGCGACGTCGCGGAGGTCGTGAGCTCGTACAAGGAGCCGACGAGCTTCGTGCGGAGCAAGGGCCGGCCCGCCATCGCGATCAACGCGCAGAAGGAGGTCGGCGCCAACGTCATGGAGGTCATGGCCGGGCTGCGCGCGGCGCTCGAGCACCTCAACGCGCCGGGCGGCGTGCTCGAGGTGGAGGCCGCGCGCCTCGGGCTCGACGGCGGGCTGCGCGTGCGCCAGGTGTACGACCAGACCGTCTACATCGACGACGCGCTCTCGCTCGTGCAGGACAACATCTGGCTCGGCGGCTCGATCGCGATCGTCGTGCTGCTGCTCTTCCTGCGGTCGCTGCGCAGCGCGGCGATCATCGCGCTCGCGATCCCCATCTCCGTCATCGGCGCGGTGGCCGCCATGGTCGCCATGGGGCGCACGGTGAACGTCATCAGCCTCGCGGGCATGGCGTTCGCGGTGGGCATGGTCGTCGACAACGCGATCGTCGTGCTGGAGAACGTGTTCCGGCACCTCGAGATGGGCAAGACGCGTCTGCGCGCCGCGCTCGACGGCGCGCAGGAGG
The DNA here is from genome assembly GCA_030428785.1 of bacterium. GTDB lineage: Bacteria > Planctomycetota > B15-G4 > B15-G4 > B15-G4 > JAUIEF01. Next base: position 7,973 of record JAUIEF010000082.1, on the reverse strand, counting down.
TCGCGGGCGCGGTCGTCGCCGCGACGCTCACGACCGTCGTCGTGTTCGTGCCGATCCTGCTCGTCCAGGAGGAGGCCGGCCAGCTCTTCCGCGACATCGCCCTCGCGATCGTCGCCGCGGTGTCGCTGAGCCTCGTCGTCTCGGTGTCCGTCATCCCGTCGGCGTCGGCGCGGCTGCTCCCGCGGGCGCACGTCCGGCACGCCCGGGCGGCGAAGAAGCGCCGCGGACCGCTCGCGCGCCTCGGCGCGGCGGTGGGCTCGCTGCCGCGCCTGCTCGGCCGCGTCATCCACGCGCTGTGCGGCAGCACGCTCGCGCGCGTCGGCATCGTCGCCGCGCTGACGTTCGCGTCGATCGTCGGCACGCAGGCGCTCATGCCGCCGCTCGACTACCTGCCGCAGGGCAACCGCAACATGGTGTTCGGCATGCTCGTCGCGCCGCCCGGGTACAACATCGACCAGCAGGAGGTGCTCGCCCGCCGCATCGAGTCGGTGGTCGCGCCCTTCTACGAGGCCGGCAGCCTCGAGCCCGGCTCGGAGGAGTACGAGCGCGCGAAGGCGGAGCTCCCCGGGATCCCGACGACGACGCCGACCGGGCAGCCCGGGCCCGACGTCGTACCGCCCCCCATCGACAACTACTTCCTCGTGAGCTTCGAGGGCACGATGTTCCACGGCGCGATCGCCGTGGAGGGCGAGCGGGTCGTCGACTACCTCTCGCTGTACCGCGTCGCGACGAACGCCGAGCGCGCGCCGGGCATGCTCGCGTTCGCGTTCCAGATGCCGCTCTTCCGGCTCGGCGGGCGCACCGGCTCCGCCGTGAAGGTCAACCTCTCCGGCGACGACCTGGACGCCGTCGTGCGCTCGTCGCTCGCGGTGTACGGCGACCTCGTCCAGCGCTACGGCGTGTACTCCGTGCAGCCGGACCCGAGCAACTTCAACCTCCCCGGCCTCGAGCTCCAGGTGGAGCCCGACCTCGTGCGGCTCGAGGAGGCGGGGATGTCGCCGGAGGGGCTCGGCGTCGCGGTGCAGGCGCTCGGCGACGGCGCGCTCCTGGGCGACTACCGCATCGGCGGGCAGACCGTCGACCTCAAGCTCCTCACGCAGGACCCCGCGTCGGGGAGCCGCGTCGAGGCGCTGCGGGACGCGCCCATCGCCACGCCGCGCGGCGGCGTCGTGCCGCTCTCCTCGCTCGCGACGATCCGCCGCGTGAACGCCGCGCCGCAGATCAACCGCGACAACCGGCAGCGCTCGGTGACGCTCCAGTTCACGGCGCCGGACGGCATGCCGCTCGAGCAGGCGCTCGACGAGATCGAGGAGGTGCTCGACGGCGCGCGCGAGCGGGGCGTCATCCCCGCGACGGTCGCCACGAGCACGACGGGCTCGGCGAGCAAGCTCGTCGCCGTGCAGTCCGCCATGCTCGGCGACGGCACGCTCACCGGCACGCTCACGAGCTCGCTCGTCCTCGCGCTGCTCGTCGTCTACCTGCTCATGTGCGTGCTCTTCCAGAGCTTCCTGCACCCGCTCGTCATCATGTTCAGCGTGCCGCTCGCGACGCTCGGCGGGTTCGCGGCGCTCTCCGCCGTGCACGAGTGGAGCCTCGTCGACCCGTACATGCCGGTGCAGAAGCTCGACATCCTCACGATCCTCGGCTTCGTGATCCTCATCGGCGTCGTCGTGAACAACGCGATCCTCATCGTGCACCAGTCGCTCAACTTCATGCGCGGCGAGGCGGACGCGGAGGGCGGCTCGCGCGAGCCCATGGCGCCGCGCGAGGCCATCGCCGAGGCGGTGACCACGCGCGTGCGTCCCATCCTCATGAGCACGGCGACCTCGGTGGGCGGCATGCTCCCGCTCGTGCTCATGCCCGGTTCGGGCAGCGAGCTCTACCGCGGGCTCGGCGCCGTCGTCGTGGGCGGGCTCGTCGTGTCGACGCTCTTCACGCTCGTGCTCGTGCCGCTGCTTTTCAGCCCGGTCGTCGACGTGCAGTCGAAGCTCGGGCGCGCGCCGGGCGACGCGCGTGACGCGGAGCGGAGCGCGGCACCGCGCGGCGCGGCGGCCACCGCCGGCCTGGTGCTCGCGGCGGCGCTGCCGCTCCTCGCAGGCTGCGCGCAGACGACGTCGCGCGAGGAGCCGCTCTCGATCGAGGAGCTCGTGACGCGCACGCTCCACGAGCACATGCGCTCGCTCGACGCCGTCACGGACCGCGCGCCGGCCGACGCCTTCCCGGAGACACCGGTGCCGGACGGCCTCGCCGACGAAGACGGGGAGCTCGAGGCGCTCGGCGGCCCGTCCGCCTACGGCGCCGTGCACCCGGACCTCGCGACGGACCTGCTCGGCCGGCCGCGCGAGGTGAGCGCCATCGACCTCGAGCGCGCCGTGGTGTCCTCGGCGGCGTTCAACATGGGCGTCGAGCTGTCGCGCCTCGAGCCGGACATCGCGGAGGAGGACGTCGTCATCGCGGAGGCGGACTTCGACACGACGCTCTTCTCGCAGGGCGGCTGGACGAGCCTCGACGAGCCGCGCTCCGTCACGGTGATCAACGGCGTCGTCCTCGGGCGGCCGCGCACGCGCAACACGACCTCCTTCGTCGAGGCGGGCGTGCGGCAGCAGCTCTCCACGGGCGCGACGGTCGGGGTGAGCACGTTCGCCGAGCGCTTCAACAACCGGACGCGCGGCATCGACTTCGACCCGGACCCCTCGTGGCGCAGCGGCGTGGGCGTGTTCGCCGAGGTGCCGCTGCTGCGCGGCGCCGGGCGGGACGTCGCCGAGGGCGACATCGACCTGAGCCGCAACGAGGTCGAGCGGTCGCGGCAGGCGTTGCGCGCCGACCTCATGACCGTGGTGCTCGCGACGGAGAGCGCGTACTGGGACCTCGTCGAGGCGTGGACGCGGCTGCACATCCAGGAGCGCCTCACGGAGCAGGGCGAGGAGGTCGAGGGCGTCCTGCGTGAGCGCGCCGTCTTCGACGTGGAGCCGGCGCAGGTGTCGGACGCGCTCGCCACGGTGGAGCGGCGGCGCGCCGACCTCGTGCGCGACCGGCGTCAGGTGGAAGCCGCGTCGGACCGGCTGCTCCTCCTCATGAACGACCCGGAGCTCCCGCCGGCGTCGGAGCGCCTGCTGCGCCCGACCGACGACCTCGACGCGGAGCCCGTGCCGTTCCGGCTCGAGGAGGCGCTCGCGACCGCGCTCACCGAGCGCCCCGAGCTCGAGGCGGCGCTCCTGGACATCGACGACTCGCGCGTGCGCGAGCGCATCGCGCGCGACGCACTGCAGCCGCTGCTCGACCTGAGCGCGCGCGTGGACGTCGCCGGCCTCGACGACGGCTTCTCGAGCTCGTACCAGAGCACCTGGCAGGACGACCACGACACCTTCAGCGTCGGGCTCTCGTTCGAGCTGCCGTTCGGCAACCGCGCGGCGGAGGCGGGCGAGCGGCAGGCGCGCCGGCTCCAGGAGCAGGCGGTCGTCCGCTACCGCGACGCCGCGCAGACCGTCGTCTACGAGGTGAAGAGCGCGCTGCGCGACGTGGAGGCGCAGTTCGCGCTCGTCGGCGCCGCGCGCACGACGCGCCTCGCCGAGACGGAGAACCTGCGTGCCCTGCTGCTGCTCGAGGAGCAGCGCAACGAACTCACGCCCGAGTTCCTCAACCTCAAGTTCCAGCGGCAGGAGCGGCTGGCCATCGCGCAGCGGCAGGAGGTCGCGGCGCTCGCCGACTACAACCGGGCCGTCGCGGCGTACTACCGCGCGCTGGGCGTCGGCTCGCGGCTCGGCACGATCGTGCTCGAGGGCGAGGACGAGCGCGCGCCGTGAGCGGCGCCCGCGGGTGCGACGTCGCGGTCGTCGGCGCGGGGATCGTCGGGCTCGCGGCGGCGGACGCGCTGAGCCGGCGCGGTGCGTCGGTGCTCGTCGTCGAGGCGGAGCGCGAGGTCGCCGCGCACCAGAGCGGCCACAACAGCGGCGTCATCCACGCGGGGCTCTACTACCGGCCGGGCACGGACAAGGCCCGCCTCTGCCGCGCGGGACGCGAGCTGCTCCTCGACCTGTGCCGCGAACGCGGCGTCCCCCACGAGGTGTGCGGCAAGCTCGTGCTCGCGACGCGCGACGAGGAGCTGCCCCGGCTGGACGAGCTCGAGGCGCGCGGCCGCGCGAACGGGCTCGTCGGCCTGCGACGACTCGACGGACGGGAGGTCCGCGAGCGCGAGCCCCACGCGCGCGGTGTCGCGGGGCTGCTCGTGCCCGAGACGGGCGTCGTCGACTTCCGGCGCGTCGCGGCGGCGCTCGCCGACCGCGCGCGCGAGCACGGCGCGACGCTGCGCCTCGACGCGCGGGTCACGGCGGTGGAGGGCGTCGCGCGTGACGGAGGGTCGCGGCGGCTGGACCGCCGGCCGCGGGGCGTTGCGGACCGGTCGGTCGGCGGGTCCTCCGGATCGACGCATGCGCACCCGCTCGACGCAGACCTCGCGGGCGTCGCGCTCCGCACGACCGCCGGGCCGTTCCACGCGGGGCGCCTCCTCAATTGCGCCGGGCTGCAGGCGGACCGCGTCGCGCGTCTGTGCGGCGTCGACCCGGGCGTGACGCTCGTGCCCTTCCGCGGCGAGTACCGCCGGCTCGTGCCCGCGCGCCGCGACCTCGTGCGGCACATCGTCTACCCCGTGCCGGACCCCGCGCTGCCGTTCCTCGGCGTGCACTTCACGCGCACGATCGACGGCGAGGTGGAGGTCGGTCCGGACGCGGTGCTCACCTGGAGCCGCGAGGGCTACGCGCGCGGCGCCGTCCGCCTGCGCGACGTCGGCGACATGCTGAGCAGCGAGGGCTTCCGGCGCATGGCGCGGCGCTGGTGGCGCACGGGCCTCGCCGAGCTGCTGCGTTCACGCAGCGAGCGCGCGTCCGTCCGCGCGATGCGCCGGCTCGTGCCGGCGGTCCGGCGCCGCGACGTCGTCCCCGCGGGCGTCGGCGTCCGCGCGCAGGCCGTCGCGCCCGACGGCGCGCTCGTCGACGACTTCGTGATCGAGCGCGGACCGCGGAGCGTGCACGTCGTCAACGCGCCGAGCCCGGCGGCGACGGCCGCGCTCGCGATCGGGGAGGAGGTGGCGGGGCTCGTCGCGGGGTGAGCGCGCGTCAGCGCGTCGCGCCTCCGACGGTCCACGTCGCGCGCCGCTCGCCCGGCTCACCGCGCGCCGGCAGGAGGATCGTGCGCCGCTCGCCCGCCCACGGCGCCGGCGCGTGCAGATCGATCGCCGGCTCGTAGATGGCGCCCGTCGCGAAGTCGACGATGAAGGCCGCGAGGCCGGGCACCACCCAGAAGAGGACGCCGACGCCGTCGAGCAGGGCGACCATCGGGTCGATCTGTCCGCCGTCCTGCCCGCGGCGGTCGGGGTAGATGATCGTGCCGCACGCGCCGAGCTGGAGCACGGACGCGAGGAGCAGCACGAGGAGCACGGCGCGTCTGGGGGTCGTCATGGGTGCGCTCCTCACGCGGCGGCGGACGGCTTGCGGCCGCTGATGAGCGCGACGACGAACGCCACGAGGAACAGCAGGAACAGGATCTTCGCGAGGCCGGTCGCGGTTCCGGCGATGCCGGTGAAGCCGAGCGCACCGGCGAGGACGGCGACGATCAGGAAGGCGAGTGCCCAGGACAACATGGGGGATCCTCCTCGGGGAACGGGACGGCGCCGCGTCGTCGCGGAGCCGGGGATGTCCGGTGCAAAGCCCGTGCCGGAGCGCGCGACCCCACGTTTCGCGGGCGTCCGGCAGCCCGCGACCGGCACATTGCAGAATCGCCCACCGCGGAGGACCGCGCGGGCACCGCCCGCCGCGGGCGCGCGGTGATAGAGTGCCCCGCGATCACCCCGCCCCCGCCGGAGGACGCCGCGTGCGCTCCCTCACCCGCTCCCTCTGCGTCGCGTTCGCCCTGCTCGCGCCGCTGCTGTTCCTCGCCGCCGCGCTGCCTCAGGACGACGCCGCACCCGCCTCGCGCTTCGCCGGGAAGACCGTCGTCATCACGGGCGCGAACCGCGGGCTCGGGCTGGAGTTCGCGCGGCAGTACACGGCGCTCGGTGCGCACGTCGTCGGCACCGCGCGCAAGCCCGAGGAGGCGGAGGAGCTCGCCGCCACCGGCGCGCGCGTCCTCGCGCTCGACGTCACGGACGACGCGTCCGTCGCGGCCTTCGACGAGGCGCTCGGCGACGGACCGGTGCACCTGCTCGTCAACAACGCGGGCCGCGGCAGCCGCTCGCTCCCCGAGGGCACGTCCCGCGCCGAGCGCGCGCGCGTCATCATGGACGTCAACACGCTCGGCCCCATCCGCGTCACCGAGGCGCTGCTCGACAACCTGCGCGCAGCGGGCGCCGGCGCGACCGTCGCGAACATGTCGAGCTACCTCGGCAGCATCGGCGAGAACACATCGGCCGGCTCCGACGGCTACCGCGAGAGCAAGGCCGCGCTCAACATGTTCACGCGCAGCCTCGCGATCGAGGAGCGCGAGGCGGGGCTCATCGTCATCGCCATGAGCCCGGGCTGGGTGCGCACGCGCATGGGCGGCGAGAGCGCGCCGCTCGAGCCGGAGGAGTCCATCGGCGGACTCGTCGGCGTCATCGAGGGCCTCACGGCCGAGGAGAGCGGGCGCTTCTGGCACCACGACGGCACGGAGCTCGCCTGGTGAGCCGGGCGGCGCGCGCGCCGCGTCACGCGACGGCCAGCACGCCCACCATGACGAGGTCGAGCACGAAGAGCAGCACGATCGCCCACTCGAGCCGGTGGCCCCAGCGCGCGTGCCACAACCCGACCACCGTCTGCACGGACCCCTCGAGCGCCGCGAGCTTCGCGAGCAGCGACGCGTAGCGGTCCTTGAGCTCGAGGTGGTCGAGCATGACGTCGTGGAGCCGCGAGACGTCCTCCTGCTCCCACGTGACCTCCGGGCGGTCGCGGACGTAGAACCAGCGCGCGAGCTCGAGCCGCACCGCGGCGATGTGCCCCACCCGCCGCACGAGCTCCGACGTCCGGCGTGACACGCGCGCGCGGATCGCGAACTCCTCGGCGAGCGTGACCGTCTCCTCGAGCGCCGCGTCGGCCGCGCGCTCGTGCCGCTCGAGCGCCGCCGACTGGCCCAGGAGCAGCGCGACGGTCGCGAGCAGGTCCGAGTGCGCGGCGCCGACCTCGACCGCGCCCCACGTCACGTGCGCCTCCGCGGCCTCCGTGCGCGGCCGGACGAGCAGGCGCGTCGAGTCGCGCGTGGAGGCGACCGGCGACGCACCGAGCGCCCGGCCGACCTCGTCGAACAGCGCGTCGTCCGCGACGTCCGGACCGCTCACGACGACCGCGCCGAAGTGGAACACGTAGAGCTCGCGGTCCGCGTCGACGCGGTGGAGCCGCCCGTAGGCGAAGCGGCGCGTCTCGGGCCACGGCAGCCGGAGGGCGTCGGTGGGGAGCACCGCGCGCGCGTCGAGGGCGACGGCGGTGAAGACCCGCGAGGTGGTGCCGTCCATGGCGGGATGTCCTGTGGGAGGCCGTCCTCCTATCACCCGGCCACGCGTCCCGCAACGGGCTCCCGACGGATCGGGTGTCACGCCGTCGCGCCCCGCTCCGCCCTCGGCTGGGAGGCCCCCGCCGGCGGGGCCGCACCCGACACCGAGGACCCCGGCCATGCCCCGTCGCCCGACCCTGCGCACCCTCCTGACTCCCGCCCTGCTGGTCGCCCTGACGATCTCCCTGCCCGCGGCCGGGGCGTCCGCCGCGCAGGCCGCTCCCGGCGGCCTGCGGGTCGCCGGCCATCGGCGCGAAGCGGAGGTCCGCGGCGCCGATCACGGGCCCGGCGGCGAGCAGCCCGACGTTGTGGATGACGTTCTCCAGCTCGCGGATGTTGCCCGGCCACGGGTAGTCCAAGAGGAGCTGCTCCGCGGAAGAATCGACGCCACGAACCTGCTTCTTGAGGCGCAGATTCGACTTCTCGATGAAGTGCTGGCAGAGCAGCAGGATGTCGTC
>JAUIEF010000081.1 GCA_030428785.1 bacterium | reverse complement strand
GCAGCGCGACGCACGCGAGCGCGCACGCCACGTTCACCGCGAGCGCGATGCGGTACGCCGCGTCGAGCCCCCGGTCCGCCAGCAGGCCCACGGTGCGCACGACGAGCGGGTTCGCCGCGCAGAAGGGCGTGTTCGGTCGGCCGTCGCGACGCCCGATGTCATCGAGCACGGCCGGGTCGTGGATGTCGAGCCCCTCGACGAGGCCGCGCCCCGCGGCGTGCAGGATCTGGAAGTCGGACTGCGCGCGCGACGCGGGTCGCGCGACGGCCGCGGTCCAGGGCGAGAGGACGCCCACCGCCGCGACGAGCACCGCCGCCAGGACCGCCGGGACGAGGCCGCCCCGCACGCGCCGTCAGCCCGCCAGCGCGCGGGCCGCGCGGTCGAGCTCGTCGAGCGCGTCGAGCGCCCGCTTCGGCAGCGCCACCGCGTAGCCCCGCGCGACGAGCTGCCGCGCGAGCTCGCGCGTCGACACGTTGGTCTTCGCGCCCTTCGCGAACTGGCAGCCGCCGAGCCCGCCCAGCGCGGCGTCGAACGCGCGGCACCCCGCCTCGAGCGCCGCGTCCACGAGCGACTCCTGCTCCTCGACCGTGACGTGCAGGTGCGCGCCCGGCACGCGCTCCGCCGGCCGCCCCTCGGACACCGCGGCGTAGACCTCGCGCAGCCGCGCGGCGTCCGCCTGCGCCGTCGTGTCCGCGAGCCCCAGCCGGTCGACGCCGGCCGCCTCGAGCCGCGCGACCCAGTCGACGAGCTCGCCGACGTCGAACGGGTCGCCCTCGTTGTTGCCGAACGCCATGGAGATCGTCACGTACATGCGCCGACCCGCGTCGTGCAGCCGCGCCGTGAACGCCTCGACCTCCGCGGCCGCCTCCTCGCGCGAGCGGTTCGTGTTGCGCCGCTGGAAGGACTCGCTCAGCGAGAACGGGTAGAGCGCCTCGCCGATGCCCGGCGTGTCGAGCAGCGCGTCGAGACCGCGCTCGTTCGCGACGAGCGCCGTGAGCGTCGTGCCCTTCGGCACGTCGAGCCGCGCGGGCAGCTCCTTCGTGTCCGCCATCGCGGGCACGCGCTTCGGCGACACGAACGACCCGATGTCGAGGCTCGGGAAGCCCGCGTCGAGGAGCTGCTGGAGGAACGCGACCTTGCGGTCGGTGGGCACGACGTGCGGCAGGCCCTGCCACGCGTCGCGCGCCGTCTCGGTGAGGGTGACGAGCTGGCTCATGCGGGCGCGATCCTACCGCACGGCGGGCGCGTCGCGCTTCCGCGGACCGCTAGGCCTGGAGCACGCCCGTCCGGAAGGGCGGCAGCTCCGTGTCGTGCGCGGCGGCCGTGAGCGAGCGGATGATGACGTCCCGCGTGTCCTGCGGCCGGATGATCGCGTCGACCCAGAGGCGCGCCGCGGCGTAGCGCGGGTCGAGCGCCTTCGTGTAGCGGCGCTTCGTGTCGCGCATGAGCTTCTTGTGCGTCTCCTCGTCGACCTCCTGCCCCGCCTTGCGCATCTGCGCCTCGCGGATGTCGACCAGGGTCTTCGCCGCCGCGTCGCCGCTCATGACGGCGTAGCGTGCGGACGGCCACGCGTAGATGAAGTTCGGGTCGTACGCCTTGCCGCACATCGCGTAGTGCCCCGCGCCGAACGACCCGCCCATGATGACGGAGATCTTGGGCACCACCGTGTTGCTCACGGCGTTCACCATCTTCGCGCCGGCGCGGATGATGCCGGACTGCTCGGACTCGGTGCCGACCATGAACCCGTTCACGTCGTGCAGGAACACGAGCGGGATGCGGTTCTGGTTGCAGTCCATGATGAAGCGCGCGGCCTTCTCGGCGCTCTCGACGTAGATGACGCCGCCGAACTCCACGCCGCGCTTCCGGCTCTTCGCGTTGACGCGTTGGTTCGCGACGATGCCGACGGACCAGCCGCCGATGCGCGCGAAGCCGGTGACGAGCGTCTTGCCGTAGCCCGCCCTGTACTCATCGAAGTCGCTGTCGTCGACGAGGCGCGCGATGACCTCGTGGACGTCGTAGATCTTCTTCGCGTCGGCGGCGACGAGGCCCGCGAGGTGCGCGCCGTCCGCCGCGGGCGGACGCGGCGTGCGCCGGTCGAACACAGGCTCCGGCGGCGGGCCGAAGCGGTCGACGATCGAGCGGATGCGCGCGATGCACGACGCGTCGTCCTTCTCCTGGAAGTCGACGGTGCCGCTCACCTCGCTGTGCATCGTCGCGCCGCCCAGCGCCTCCGCGTCGGCGACCTGGCCGATGGCGGCCTTCACGAGCGCCGGCCCGGCCAGGAACATGCCCGAGCCCTCCGTCATGAGCAGCGTGTCGCACATGACCGGCAGGTACGCGCCGCCGGCGACGCACGAGCCCATGATGGCGGCGACCTGCGGCACGCCCATCGCGGAGAGCACGGCGTTGTGGCGGAAGACGCGCCCGAAGTCGTCCTCGTCCGGGAAGACCTCGTCCTGCAGCGGGAGGAACACGCCGGCCGAGTCCACCAGGTAGATGACCGGCAGCCGGTTCTCGATGGCGATCTTCTGAGCGCGGATGACCTTCTTGCAGGTCATCGGGAAGAACGCGCCCGCCTTGACGGTCGCGTCGTTCGCGATCACGACGAACTCGCGGCCCTGCACGGTGGCGAGGCCCGTGACGCAGCCCGCCGCCGGCACGCCGCCCCACTCCTCGTACATCTCCCAGGCGGCGTAGAGCCCGAACTCGAGGAGCTCCGTGCCCTCGTCGACGAGCAGCGCGATGCGTTCGCGCGCCGTGAGCCGGCCCTTGTCGTGCTGCCGCGCGATCGCCTTCTTGCCGCCGCCCTTCTCGAGGACGGCCCGCTCCTGCTCGTAGATCTTCAGGAGCTGCGCGTAGACGTTCCGCGCGGCCTTGTTCGTCTTGTCCTTGCTGTCGTAGGCCGAGGGGATGCGCGTCATGGGGCGGGCATTGTGGCCTCGACGGCCGGAGATGCCAAGCCGGGCCGGCCTCAGGCGGCGGGACCGGCGTTCACGGCCTCGACCGCGCGGCGGACGGGCGCGCGCGACACGGCCTCGAACGAGACCTCGAGCCGCCTCGGACCCACCTCGAGCTCCACGGCGAGCCGCTCGGCGCGCGGGGAGCGGGCGGCCACGTAGGCCAGCCCCTCGAGGAACGCGAGGCCCATGCGCTCGACCTCCTCGGACCCGCCGGTCCGCTCGACGAGCGCGTCCCAGAGCGGCCGGAGCAGGTGGCACGCGGCGCCCGCGTCGGCGGGCGACGGCGGCAGCTCGACACGGACGAGGTCGGCGCCCACCTGCGGGCTGCGCGCGCCGAGCCGGAACGAGGCCCGGAGGCGGTCCTCCTCGACGAGCAGCTCGTCGCAGAGGCCCTCGAGGACGCCGCCCTCGGGCGCCGGCCAGCGCACCGTGGCGAGCGCGGTCCAGGTCGCGGTGAGCCCGGCGTCGCCGCGCGTCACGCGGGCGTCCGGCCGGCTCGCCGGCAGCGCGTCGGCGAACACGTCGGGCGCGAGGTCGACGCCGACGAAGCCGGCGGGCAGCTCCACCCGGACCTCGCTCGCGCGGCGCGGCACGAGCCCGGGGACGAGCGCACGCGCGAGCACGCCGAGGTCGAGCGCGAGCACGTCGACGCCGCGGCATCGCAGCAGCCGCTCGACGTAGCGGCCGTCGAGGTACAGGCGCTCGGCGAGCCGTTCGGACGCGCTCTTCGCGGCGGTCGCGGGGCCGCGCGGCACGGGACCGACGAGCCCCGGGCGCACGCGGCACAGGCGGCGCGCGAGCTCCGGGCAGCGGCGGTGCACGTCGTCGAGGAAGTCGGGCGAGGGCGCGCGCGGTCCGACGAGCGCGACGCGGCCGGTGAGCAGCGCGAGCACCTGCGGCAACGGCTCGAGGCGCAGCGCCGCGACGAGGTGCCCGAACGGTCCCCGCGCGCCGTCCGCTCGGCGGTCGACGCGGAACGACAGCAGCCGGAACGGCTCGCCGCGCACGTCGTGCAGCCGGCGCGACCCGCGGTCGACCGTGCCGACGGCGCGACGATCGCGCCCCACGCGCACCTCCTTGCGGAACAGCGGCCCGGGCCCGTCGAGGCGGACCAGCGCGGCCGCCACCGGCAGCACGGCGAGCAGCAGCGCCAGCCCGACGAGCGAGGCCGTCAGGTCGAGGGCGCGCTTGGCGAATCGCGTCGGGGCGGGAATGGCGGTGGGCCTCCGGGAGGGCGCCGGCCGGGGGGGAGCGGGGGAGCCGGGCTCCTATCGGCCGCCGGCCATGCCTCGCTTGACGCCAGCCGGTCGACCTGGCGGCGCGCCCGGTAGAGGCGCACCCGGAGCGCCGAGGCGCTCAGCCCGGACAGGCGGCAGAGGGCCGCCTGGCCCAGCCCGATCCGGTAATGGAGCTCGACGAGGAGCCGCTGGTGGGCCGGCAGGGCGCCGAGCGCCCCGAAGACGCCCGCCGGCAGGGCGAGGGGGCCGCCGGCCGGGGCGGTCCCGGCCTCGCCGGCCTCCGCCGGGTCCGCCGCGGGGGCGAGCCCCGGCGGCCTCGGCAGGGGTCGGGCGGGCGGCGGCGGTCCGCAGCGGTCGGGCGCCCGGACATCGTCGGCCTCCCGGGGGGCCTCCGTCGCCCAGTCCTCCGCCTCCTCGGGCATCGCCGCCCAGACGTGACGTCGCACCCGCCGCGCGCGCACGTGGTCGATCGCGGCGTGCCGGCAGATGCGGAACAGCCACGCCTCGGCGCGCGACGCGACGCGCAGCCCGCGCCGCCCGGGGCCCGCCCGCAGCAGCGTCTCCTGCACGACGTCCTCCGCCTCGTGGCGGTCCTTCACGAAGCGACGCGCGAACGCGACGAGCCGGCGCCGCATGGCGGGGCCCAGCCAGTCGTCGGGGTCGGTCGTGTCCATGGGGCTCCTCCGTCGTCCCGGGCGGTCGACCCGCGCCGGTCGTCGGCGGCGGGGACTGCGGGATGCCGGGAGGCGGCCCGGATCACACCCGGTGCGGCGCCTGCTCCAACGCGGCGATGTCGTCCATGATCGCGCGGCTGAACGCCTCGTCGCCGTCGCGGCCGGCCGGGAACTCGTCCCGCCGGCGCGCCGGGCCCGAGCGCACCGTGATCCGGCCGAAGCGCATCTTCGAGCTGCCCTTCGTGAGCACCTCGCGCGTGCCGCCGATGTGGATCGGCACGACCGGCGCGCCCGACACGCGCGCGAGCCACGCCATGCCGGGCTGCGCCGGCTGGAGCGACCCGTCCGGCGAGATGGTGCCCTCGGGGAAGATCGCGAGCGCGCGGCCCGCGTCGAGCACGCGCTTGCCCTCGCGCAGCGCGCGGCGGTTCTCCTTGCCGCTCTCCACCGGGATGCAGCGCGACAGGCTGTACAGCCAGTTGAGCTGCGGCATGTCGTAGTACTTCGCGTGCATCATGAAGATGATGCGCCGGTCGACCATCGTGCCGATGACCACCGGGTCGAGGAACGAGCGGTGGTTGGGCGCGAGGATGATCGGCCCGTCCGGGATCGGCGCGAGGTCCATCTTCTGGACGCCGAACACCGTCCGCATGATGAGCGACAGCGTGCCCGTGACGAGGCGATAGACCGCCGCGTTCGGGACGCCGGTGGGCTTGAGCGGGTCGACGCGACGACGGAACCGCGAGGTCGCCTCGCCCGTCGCCTCCACCGTGCCGACCCCGACGACCGTCCGCCCGCTCAGAGCTCGGCCTTCGCCTTGGAGCCCCACTCGCTCTGCGGATACGCGTCGGAGCAGCGCTTCAGCAGGATCTTGCCCCAGCGCTCCGCGTCCTCCTCCGTGTCGTCCATGGCGGCGACGTTGAGGAACGCCTGCGCGGCCCAGTAGAGCGCCTCGGGCTGCTCGCGGACGACGCCGCGGTAGACCGTCTGCACGCGCAGGAAGTCGAGGCGCGCCTGCTCGAAGTTCTCGAGCGCGTCCTCGCGGTAGGTGTCGGCGCGGCTGTCCTTCTTGGCCGAGGCCTCGCGCGCCTTGGCGAGGTCGTTCTGCGCCTGCCAGAAGAGGCAGCGCCCGCGGCCGTTGAACGCGCCCGCGACGATGGCGGCCTCGGTGGACAGCCGGCTGTCGACGATCTCCTCGAAGAGCGGCAGCGCCTTGTCGACGTCGTCGTTCGCGAGGTAGACGCGGCCGATGCGCAGCGCGCACTGGTTCGCGACCTCGGGGTACGAGCCGCGCGCGCGGCCCTGCAGGTCGAGGTAGCGCTCGAGCACGTCCTTCTTGCCCTGCGCCTCCTCGGCCCAGAGCAGCGCGAACTCGGCCTCCATGCCCCAGTGCTCGCCGAGGCCCTTGGCCTGCACCTCCTGCTGGAGCGTCTTGAAGACGCCGACGGACTCCGTGAGCTGGCGGTTCAGGAACAGGCCGCGGCCCTTGCCGAGCAGCGCGCGCGCGTAGTGGCGCGTGTCGCGGAACGTCGTGAGCAGCTCGTCGAAGATGCCGACGGCGTCGGTGAAGTTGTTGCTCGCGAGCAGCGCGTCGCCGCACTCCGCATAGGCCGTCGCGCGGATGTGCGCGTCGAGGTCCTCGTCCTCCGCCGCGTCGAGGAACGCGTGGGCCGCGCCGAGCGAGTCGCCCGACGCGAGCGCGGCCAGGCCGGCCTTGAACTCGTCCGACGTGCGCCCGTACTCGATCCGCAGGATCTCGTTCGTGTCGACCTTCTGGGTCACCGACTTCCGGCGGTACTCGACCTTGCTGAACGACTCCTCGCGGATGACGACGCCGAGGACCTCCCGGCCGTCCCGCAGGAAGATGTCGTCCGCGGCGGCGGGCGTCGCCAGGAAGGCGACGAGGAGCAGGGCGAGTCGGCTGGGGGTGGTGCTCAAGGGGGGCCTCCGGGGTCGAACCGGTCCGGGTGCCGCGGCCACGTGCCACGGGGGATCTGGATAGACGCGGAATCCGGAGAGGTTACTGGCCCTTCTCGCGAGGGGTCAAGGTCGTGCGCGTCTCGCGGGGGGCCCGGAGGCCGCCGTCGGGGGCCTCCTCGGCCCCTCGGACGAGCGCGATGAGCTGCGCCACGATGGACACGGCGATCTCCGACGCCGTCTTCGCGCCGATCGCCAGGCCCACGGGCGAGACGATGCGGTCGAGCCAGGGGCGGGGCACGCCGCGCTCCGCGAGCCGCTCCGTGAGCGTCGCCCGCTTGGACCGCGAACCGATCATGCCGAGGAAGCGGGGCGCGACGCCGGCGGCCGCCAGCGCGGCGAGCACGCGCTCGTCGTCGTGGTGGCCGCGCGTCATGACGACCACGAAGTCCAGCTCGCCGATGCGGGCGGCCTTCGCGCTGTCCTCCCACTCGCCGGGGACGCCGCGCGCGCCCCGAGGGAGGCGCTCCTCGTCGAGCATGTCCTCGCGGTCGTCGTAGAGGGTGGCCGCGAAGCCGGCGTCCGTCGCGAGGCGCGCGGTCGCGTGGCCGACGTGTCCCGCGCCGAAGACGTGCAGCGCCGGCGCCGTGACGGGCTCGATGAACACGGTGACCGTCCCTCCGCAGATGAGGCCGCTGTCCGGGTAGTGCTCCTCGGTGAGCGTGAACGACACGCTCATCGAGCGTTGCGTCCGCATGACCGTCTTCGCGTGCTCCCAGACCTCCGCCTCGAGGCAGCCGCCGCCCACGGACCCCACGAACGTGCCGTCGCCGCGGACGAGCATCTTCATGGGGTCCTTGCCGGGCGTGGAGCCGAGCGTCGAGACGATGGTCGCGAGCGCGGCGGGCTCGCCGCGGCGTCGGCACGCGACGATCTCCTCCCAGATGTCCGTCGGGCGGTCGTCCGTCACGCGGGCGACTCCGGGCGGACGGCGTGAACGAAGATCTTGCCGTCGCCGATGCGGCCGGTGCGCGCGCCCTCGCAGAGCGCGTCGACGGCGGCCTCCGCGCGCTCGCCCGGCACGGTGAACTCGAGCCGCACCTTGGGCAGGAAGCCGCCCTCGAAGTGCCCGGCCTCGTAGAACTCGAGGTGGCCCTTCTGACGGCCGTAGCCCTTGACCTGCTCGAGCGCGACGTGGTCCGGGCCGAGCGGGAGCAGCCGCTCCATGACCGCGTCGACGCCGAGCGCGCGGATGACCGCGACGACACGGGCGAGGGAGCCCTCGGGCAGCGGCGGGAGCGGGGCACGGGTCATGGGGCGCCCATCCTAGCGGGCCGGGCGGATCGACGCGCGGGGGCGGGTCCGTGGCGGGACGCGCGGCGGGCTGCTCGCGGAGCGGCGGCGTCGGCCCCGGCGACGGCCCCTCGCGTCGGTGGTTCAGTCGCGGCGGGCGCGGCGGCGCAGGAGGCCGGAGACCTCCGCCCACTCCTCGCGGCAGAGGCGCGGCGCGAGCGCGAGGAACACGGCCCCGCCGGTGACGACCCCCGCGACGACGCGCACGGCGGCGTCGGTGCGTCCGGCCCCCCACCGGCCCGCGAGGGCGCCGTCCACGAGGAACACGGCGCCCGCGAGCACCGCGCCGAGCACCACCGAGGGCATGGACCCGGCGAGCAGGTGCTGCCCGGGACCCAGGTCGAGGCGGCCGCGCACGCCGACGACGAGCAGCACCGTGTTCGCGAGCGCGGTGATCGAGGTCGCGGCCGCGAGCCCCAGCTCGGCGAACGGCCCCACGAGCAGCACGTCGAGCGCGACGTTCAGGCCCACCGTCGCGACGCCGATGCGCACGGGCAGGCGCACGTCGCCGGCGGCGTAGCACACGCGCGTGAGGAGCATGACCGACCCGACGAACGGGATGCCGATCGCGTAGCCGACGAGCGCGGCCGACGTCGCGCGCGTGCCCGTCGCGTCGAACTCGCCGTGCTCGAACAGCAGCCGCACGATGGGCTCCGCGAGCACCGCGAGCCCGACGGCCGCGGGGATCGACACGAGGAGGTTCGTCCGCAGCGCGAAGGACGCGGTGTCGCGCGCCTGCCCGCGGTCGCCGCGCACCATCATGGAGCTCAGCGTGGGGAAGACCGTGGTCACGAGCGCCGCCGACACGAGCCCCAGCGGGAACTGCATGAGGCGCATGGCGTAATAGAGGTGGCTCACGCCGCCGTCGGGCAGCGCGCGGAACGCGATGGTCCGGTCGGCGATGATGTTCACCTGCGCGCTCGCGACGCCCAGCAGCATCGGCAGCATGAGCCCGGCGACCTCGCCCACCTCGGGCGTGCCGCGCGGCCAGGTCGGTCGGAAGGGCACGCCGCGGGCGGCGAGCGCGGGCAGGTGCCAGACGATCTGCACGACGGCGGCCGCGAGGATCGAGAGCGCGATGATCGTGCCCTGGCGCGCCTTCACGCTGTCCCCGGAGCCGTCCGCGCCCACGGCCCACCACGCCGCGACGCCGATGCCGACGATCCAGAGGACGTTGAGCAGGACCGGGCTCGTGGCCGGCACCGCGAACTCCCCCACCGAGTTGAGCACGGCCATGAACTGCGCGACGACGCAGATCACCGCGAGGTACGGCAGGAGCAGCCGCGTGTAGTGGAGCGTGAGGCCGATCTTGTCCGCGTGCTGCTCGCCGGCCAGCCAGACGACCCAGCCGTCCGGCACGATCCAGGTCGCGGCGACGAGCACGAGCACGACGGCGACGAGCACGAGGCCGAGCGCGGAGATCACGGCGTTCGCGACGCGGCGCGCGGCGTCGGTGCCCCGCTCGTCGAGCACGCGCGTGAACACGGGCACGAAGGCCGACGAGAGCGCGCCCTCGCCGAAGAGCCGACGGAACAGGTTGGGCAGCGTCCACGCGAGGGTCAGCGCGTCGTTCACGGCGCTGTTGCCGAGCACGTGGCCCGTGGCCATGTCGCGCACGAGGCCGAGGACGCGCGAGAGCAGCGTGAGGGCCGAGACCACGCCCGCCGAGCGCAGGAAGCCGCGGTGTGCGGGGGCCGGGGTCGTCACCGGGGCACACTACCGCCCGCCGGGGACGACCTCCAGTGGCGCGGCGAGCGCCGCGGCGCGCCGGGTGTCCGCGCGTCCGTCACGCGCGGCGCGCGCGGGACGGACGTCGTGCGCGGGCGGACGACGCCCGAGGTCAGGCCGTGGTGCCGGCCTCCTTCGAGCCCGAGCCGGCGGACGCACGGGCCTCGGCGAGCACGGACTCGGCGACCTCCTGGGCCGCGTCGTGCGTCGTGATGTCGCGCGACTTCGCCGTCTCGTAGACGGACGTGAGCGCGTCGCCGATGTGGTCGATCTTCTTGAACGCGGCCGCCTCGTCGTAGCCGCCCGGCACGAGCTCGAGCGACACGTTGATGATGCCGCCCGCGTTGATGACGTAGTCGGGCGCGTAGAGGATGCCGCGCTCCTTGAGCTGCTGCGCGTGCTTGGACTCGTCGTCGAGCTGGTTGTTCGCCGCGCCCGCGACGACCTTGCACTTGAGGCGCGGGATCGTGTCGTCGTTGAGCGTCGCGCCGAGCGCGTTCGGCGAGTAGACGTCGCACTCGACGTCGTAGATGTCGTCGGGGTCGACGATCTCGGCCTTCAGCTCGTCGCGCGCGCGCGCGAGGTTGCTCTCGTTGACGTCGCAGACGACGAGCTTCGCGCCGTGCTCGACGAGGTGCTGGCCGACGACGAAGCCCACGCTGCCGGCGCCCTGGAGCGCGACGACGCGGCCGTCGAGGTCGTCGCTGCCGAGCGCCGCGCGGAGCGTCGAGCGGATGCCGACGAACGTGCCGCGCGCGGTGTACGGGCTGGGGTTGCCGCTGCCGCCCATGTCGCGCGGGAGGCCGGTGACGTACTTCGTCTGCTTCTTGACCGCGAGCAGGTCCGGGATGCCGACGTTCACGTCCTCGGCCGTGATGTAGAGCCCGTTGAAGCTGTCGACGAAGCGGCCCATGGCCTCGAAGAGCGCGTCGTTCTTCGTCGCCGCGTCCGCGACGATCACGGACTTGCCGCCGCCCAGGCCGGTGCGGGCGACCGCCGACTTGAACGTCATGCCGCGGGACAGGCGCAGCACGTCCCACTTCGCCGAGTCCTCCGACCGGTACTTCCACAGGCGCATGCCGCCGAGCGCGGGGCCGAGCGTCGTGTCGTGCACGGCGATGAAGGCGACGAGGCCGGACTCGGGGTCCTCGGCCCGGGCGACCTTCTCGTATCCGGGGACGTCGATGGGCGTGATGTTCATCTGCGTGCGGTCCGTTCTCCTGATGTTCAGCGTGCCGCCGGCGCGGGCGCCTCCCCGGTGGCGCCGGCCCGGGCGCACCGGCTCGGACCGTGGTCCGGCCGAGCGGGCGCGGAGTCTAGCATGGCATGCCGGGCGGCCAGCAAGCATCGGACCGACCGCACGGAGGCCGTTCAGGAGCCCTCGAAACCGCCGCTCGCCGGGCCCGTCGAGCCCTCCCGACGCGCCGTGCGCAACGACAGGAAAGGATGCATCATCCTTGACCCTCCCCCGCCGCCTCGCTATGGCTGGGGGCCTGTCGGCGCCCACCTCCCGCCCGAGCCTCAGGCATAAGTCGTGTCCAAACCACTAGTTATCGTCGAGTCCCCCGCCAAGGCCCGCACCATCGGGAAGTTCCTGGGCCGTGACTTCACGGTCAAGGCGAGCATGGGCCACGTCCGCGATCTCCCGAAGTCGGGGCTCGGCGTCGACGTGGAGGACGGCTTCCGCACCGAGTGGGAGCCCATCAAGGACCGCGCGAAGGTCCTCAAGGACCTCCGCGAACGCGTCACCTCCGCGGACACCGTGTACCTCGCGACCGACCCCGACCGCGAGGGCGAGGCCATCGCGTGGCACCTCGTCGAGTCGCTGCTCGGCGACGAGGAGCGCGAGGCCAAGGACATCCAGCGCGTCGTGTTCCACGAGATCACGGACGCTGCCATCAAGGATGCCTTCGACCACCCGACCGCGCTCAACACGCACAGCGTGGACGCCTACCGCACGCGGCGCGTGCTCGACCGGCTCATGGGCTACCAGCTGTCGCCGCTGCTCTGGAAGAAGATGGCCCGCGGGCTGTCCGCCGGTCGCGTGCAGTCGGTGGCCGTGCGGCTCGTCGTGGAGCGCGAGCGCGAGATCCGCGAGTTCGTGCCCGAGGAGTACTGGCGCATCCTCGCGTCCTTCGGCGCGGAGGACTCGGACGACGCGTTCCAGGCCGAGTTCGCGCGGCTCGACGGCGAGAAGCTCGCGCTGACCGACGCGGAGACGGCCGGCCGCGTGCTCGAGCGGCTGCGTCAGGGCGCGTCGGAGACGACGCCGGAGGACGCCGGCGAGGGCACGCTCCGCTACCCGCCGCTCACCGGCACCGGCGCGTTCCGCGTCACGAAGCTCGAGCAGAAGGCGCGCCTCGACCGCGCGCGTCCTCCGTTCATCACGAGCACGCTCCAGCAGGCGGCGGCCGGGCGCTACGGCTTCACCGCGCGCCGAACGATGCGCACCGCGCAGCAGCTCTACGAGGGCATCGAGCTCCCCGGCGAGGGCGCGGTCGGCCTCATCACCTACATGAGGACGGACTCGTTCAACGTGTCCAAGTCCGCGCAGGCCGCGGCGCGCAAGCTCATCCCGCAGCTCTACGGCGAGAAGTACCTGCCGGAGAAGCCGAACGCGTACCGCAGCAAGAAGGGCGCGCAGGAGGCGCACGAGGCCATCCGGCCCACCGATCCGTCGCGCCACCCCAAGGACCTCAAGAGCGTGCTCTCCGCCGAGCAGCTCAAGCTCTACGAGCTCATCTGGCGCCGGTTCATGTCGAGCCAGATGGCGCCGGCGGAGTACCTCGTCACGAGCGCGGAGCTCACGTGCAACGGCGCGGCGTTCGACGCGTCCGGCCGGGTGACCGTGTTCGACGGACACACGCGGGTCTACGGTCGCGACACCCGCGACGACCAGCAGCTCCCGGCGATCAGCGAGGGCCAGGAGCTCGACGCGCGGCAGGTCGACTCGACGCAGCACTTCACGTCGCCGCCCCGGCGCTACACCGAGGCGTCGCTGGTCCGCGCGCTCGAGAAGCACGGCATCGGCCGGCCGTCGACGTACGCGTCGATCCTCTCGACCATCGTCGACCGCAAGTACGTGGACCACGGCGAGGAGGCCGCGGAGGACGAGGCGCGCCGCGCGATGATCGCGGGCGAGGAGCCGGAGGTCGTCGAGGAGGAGACCCCCGAGGAGGGCACCGCGACGTCGGACGACGACGACGAGGCGCCCGCGGACGACCGCGGCCCGCGCCGCAAGCGCTCCAAGGCGTTCCACGCCACGCACCTCGGCGAGGCCGTGACCGACCTGCTCATCCCCTACTTCGACAACATCGTGAACACCGAGTTCACGGCGAAGATGGAGAGCGACCTCGACCGCGTCGCCGAGGGCGACGTGAAGTGGGAGCAGATCGTCGAGGACTTCTACGGCCGGTTCTCGAGCGACCTCGAGAACGCCGAGAAGAACATGGACCCGTACTGGCAGCGGCCGATCCTGCTGCCGGACATGAAGTGCGGGAAGGAGCCGGAGGACGGCGGGCCGCCGTGCGAGGCGCCCATGGCCATCCTCTTCAACCGCTTCGGCAGCTACCTCGGCTGCTCGCGGTACCCCGACTGCAAGAACACGCTGAGCCTCACGGGCCGCCGCAAGGCCGAGGCCGAGCTCACCGAGCACACCTGCCGCAAGCGCGACGACAAGGGCGTCGTCTGCGGGCGCCCCATGGAGCGCAAGGTGAACCGCTGGGGCAGCCCGTTCCTCGCGTGCACCGGCTTCAAGGAGAAGAAGTGCGACGGCACGGTCTCCGTGAGCAAGTCGGGTGAGCCGCTCTGGCCGGTCGAGACGGACATCCCGTGCCCCGACTGCGAGACGCCGCTCGTCGTGAAGCGCTCGCGCCGCGGCAAGTTCCTCGCCTGCACGCGGTACCCGAAGTGCCGGGGCACGCTCTCGCTGCCGAACTGCACGCGGACGTCGCGCACCGGCAAGGCGTGCGGCAAGCCCATGACCGAGCCGGTGCCGGGCGGCAAGATGGCGTGCAAGGCGCACCCCGAGGTGAAGCTCGTCCCGCCGCCCAAGAAGAAGAAGGACGACGGCGACGGCGAGGACGGCAAGAAGAAGGCCGCGCCGAAGAAGAAGGCGACCCGCAAGAAGGCCGCCTCCAAGAAGGCCTCCCGCTCCTCCTGAGGCCCGGCCTCCCCGTGATGTCGGGCCCCTTCCTCGTCGCGCTCGCGTGCACGGTGGTCGCGCTCGTCGCGGTCGTCGTGACCGGCGTGCAGGCGCGCCGGTCGCCGCACTACGTCGCGGTCGTCGTGATGCTCGTGCTGCTGGGCTGGGCCATCCGCGAGGCGGAGCTCATGGGCGCGCAGCTCGCGTACGAAGGCGCCGCGGCGGTGTTCCGCACCGTGCACTTCGGCGCCGTCACGATCACCTTCCTCGTGTTCCCGCTGCTCGTCGTGTCGGGCGTGCGGCTCGCGAGGCGGGAGGACGCCCTGCGCCGAAAGCGGCACCGCACGCTCGCGTGGGCGTTCGTCGGCTGCGTGCTCGTCACGACGGCGCTCGGCACAACGATGACGCTCACGGCCACGCCGATCGAGGTCGACGCGGCACCGACCGAAGACGTCGAGGGCTGACCGGGCGCGGAGCCGGCTCGTCGGGCGGACTCTTCGCGCCCCCACCCCGCCGAACTCGGCGGACGTGCCCGGCCCACCCCGCCGTGGCGTCGTCGTCGCGCCGGAGAGCCTTGGCCGCGGGCTGCTAGAGCAGCGAGCTCCGGACCCACTCCGCGAGGCCGTCGAAGCCCAGTCCGTACCAGACCGTCGCGAGGCCCAGCGCGAGCACGCTCGCGTGCGCCAGGAACGGGAAGATGCCGCGGCTCGACAGGCCGGCGACGAACTCCGTGTCGCCGCGCAGGTAGAGCGCGCGCGCGATCTTGAAGTAGTAGAAGAGCGACACGACCGCGTTGAGCGCGCCCACGACGGCGAGCCAGTAGAGGCCCGCGTCGATCGTCGCCTGGAAGAGCATGAGCTTGCCGACGAAGCCGGCCGTCGGCGGCAGCCCCGTGAGCGAGACGAGGAAGAGCACGAGCATCGCGCCGATGAACGGCGTCGACCACCCGAGCCCCTGGTAGTCGTCGAGGTCCTCGGCGCCGAACCGGTTCGCGATGGCCATGACGCAGCCGAAGGCGCCGAGCGTCGCGAGATAGTAGGTCGCCAGGTAGAACATGAGCGCGTCGAGGCCGCTGTCGACGCCGACGCTGCTCGTCATGACGGCCACGCCCATGAGCAGGTAGCCCGCGTGCGCGATGGACGAGTACGCCAGCAGGCGCTTCACGTTGCGCTGGAGCACCGCCGTCACGTTGCCGTAGGTCATGGTCACGGCGGACAGGACGGCGATGACGTGGCCGAGCCCCTTCATCCACTCGCCGACGAACGCGTCGCCGAGGAACACGCCGTCCACGAAGCGGACGAGCATGCCGAAGCCCGCAGCCTTGCTGGACACCGCGAGGAAGGTCGTGACGGGCGTCGGCGAGCCCTCGTAGACGTCCGGCGCCCAGAAGTGGAACGGGAACGCGGCGATCTTGAAGCCGAAGCCGACGAGCACGAGGGCGGTCGCCATGATGACGACGAACCGCGAGCCGTCACCGCCGGCCCACGCCTCGGCGACCCCCGCGCCGATGACCGACAGGTGCAGGTCGCCGGCCAGCCCGAAGAACAGGCTGAACCCGAAGACCATGATCGCGGACGCGAGCGCGCCGTAGACGAGGTACTTGAGCGCCGCCTCGGACGACCGCCGCTCCTTCCGCTGCCAGCCGGCGAGCAGGTAGGAGTTCAGCGAGAGCAGCTCGAGGCTCAGGAGCAGCATGAGCAGGTGGTCCGTGGAGACCAGCAGGCTCCCGCCGAGCGCCGTGCCGAGCAGCATGGGCACGAACTCGTTGCGGCTCACGTTCTCCATGCCGCGGAACACCACCGCGTGCAGGATGACGACCCCCGTGCCGCTGATGATGAGCGCGCGGAAGAAGCGCGCGAACCCGTCGAACTGCAGGAGACCGAAGACGCGCTCCGGGTGCGTGCCCGCGGGGTCGGCCAGGTGCCACAGCGCGACGGCGACGCCGGCCACGCCCAGCGCGCCCACGAGGTTCCGCCCGCGCGCGCCGAACACGAGGTCGGCGATCACCGTGAGCACGATGGCCACGGTGAGGGAGATCTCCGGCGCGAGCGCGCCGATCTGGGCCATGAGCTCGGGGGTCATCTGGGGTCTCCCGTCGTCGCGCGGCGATCAGCCGAACAGCGAGCGGATCTGCTCGAGGGTCTCGCCCATGTGCCCCAGCAGCAGCTGCGGGGCGACGCCCAGCAGGATGCAGAGGAAGCCCAGCGGCACGAGCGTGAACGTCTCCCGCTTGTCGATCTCAGGGAAGTCCTTGTACTTCTCGTTGAGCGGGCCGAGGAAGACGCGCTGCAGCGTCCAGAGCAGGAAGGCCGCGGTGACCACGATGCCGATGACGGCGAGCGAGGTGAGCACCGGGTAGACCTCCCACGCGCCGAGCAGCACGAGGAACTCCGAGACGAAGCCGCTCATGCCGGGCAGGCCGAGCGCGGCGAAGAAGCCGACCGTCGTGAGGCCCGTGTAGTACGGCGCGACGCCGGCGAGCCCGCCGAAGCCCTCGATCTCGCGGTGGTGCGCGCGGTCGTACGCGACGCCCACCAGGAGGAAGAGCATGGCCGAGCTCGTGCCGTGCGTGAACATCTGCATGGCCGCGCCGTTGAGGCCGGCGCTCGTGAACGCCGCGGCGCCCAGCAGCACGTAGCCCATGTGGCTCACGGACGAGTACGCGACGAGGCGCTTGAAGTCCGTCTGCGCCATCGCGCAGAACGCGCCGTACAGGATGGACACGACGCCGATCACCGCGCCGATCGTCGCGAAGTCGATCGCGATGTCGGGGAACATGCCGAGGTTGATGCGCAGGATGCCGTAGGTGCCGAGCTTCAGCAGGATGCCGGCCAGCACCATGGAGATCGCGGTGGGCGCCTCGACGTGCGCGTCGGGCAGCCAGGTGTGGAACGGGACGATCGGCACCTTGATCGCGAACGCGATGAAGAAGAACACGAACACCCACTTCAGGAACGGCCAGCCGAAGAGGACGCCGTCGTTGATGAGCTCGCTGCCGGTGAGCTCCTTGGCCTGGATCATCTGCGAGAGGAGCGGGATGGAGAACGGCGTGTCGACCGTGTCCCGCACGCAGAGGTAGAGCGCGACGATGCCCAGCAGCATGAGCACCGAGCCGGCCAGCGTGTACAGGAAGAACTTGATGGCGGCGTACTCGCGCCGCGGCCCGCCCCAGATGCCGATGAGGAAGTACATCGGCAGCAGCATGACCTCCCAGAACACGTAGAAGAGGAAGAGGTCGAGCGAGCAGAAGACGCCGAGGATGCCGGTCTCGAGCAGCAGCACGAGGAGCATGAAGCCCTTCACGCCCTTCTCGATGCGCCACGCCGCGATGGGAGCGAGGAACATGAGCAGCGTCGTGAGCCAGACGAGCGGGATGCTCAGCCCGTCGATGCCCACGAAGTACTGGATGCTCATCGACTTGATCCAGCTCACCTGCGTCACGAACTGGTAGTCGGACGTGGTCGGATCGAAGTCCATCCACAGCTTGCTGGCGAGGAGCAGCGGCACGAGGGTGCCGGCCACGCACGCCGTCCGGAGCGCGTCCTTCCGCCCGGCCGGGATGAGGAGCACCGCTGCCATGGCGACGAGCGGCGAGAAGATGATGAGGCTCAGAATGTCCATGAGATTCCCGAGGTTCCTCAGCGCAGGACCGCGGCCAGGATGATGAGGCCGACGAGCGTCCAGGTCAGGTAGTCGCGTGCGTTGCCCGACTGCAGCAGGCGCAGGACGGAAGACAGGGTGCGGGTGAGACCCCGCCAGAAGTTCACGAGGCCGTCGATCACGTAGGTGTCGAAGAGCCCGGTGATGAACGCGACGAGCCGGCTCAGCAGCGCCGTCAGGTTCACGATGCCGTCGACGACGTTCTTGTCGAAGGTCGCGAGGGCGTGGTTCAGCTTCTTGAGGCTGCCGACCACCCCGACGGCGTAGATCTCGTCGAAGTAGTACTTGTTGGAGATGATGCGGTGCATCGGCCCGAACTTCGCCGAGACCTCGGCGGGGTCGGTGGCCTTCGTGAGGTACATGCGCCGCGCGAGCACGAAGCCCAGCACGATGGCGAGCAGCGAGATGCCGAGCGCCGGGTAGTGGGCGGCGTGCAGCGCCTCCTCCCACTCGGAGTGGCCCGCGGCGTGATCGTCACCGGCGTGCGCGACCTCGCCGCCGTGCGACGGCTCCGCGTGTCCCGCGGGCTCGTGGAGCGGCTCGTCGTGGCCGGCGGGCTCGCCGTGCGCCAGGTCGTCGCCGTGCCCCGCATCGTGGTCGCCGGCCGCGATCGCGAGCCCCAGGGTCGCCGCGGACGCCGGCTGGTCCACCATGCGGTTGAACCAGAGGTCCTCGACGTGCGGCAGCGGGTTGATCGTGCCGCCGCCGAAGATCGCGACCGTCGCGAGCACCATGAGCGGGATCGCCATGACCGGCGGCGACTCGTGCGCGTGGTCGTAGCGGTGCTGGTCCGCCGGCGCGCCGTGGAACGTCAGGAAGACCAGCCGGAACATGTAGAAGGTCGTCATGAACGCGCCGACCGCGCCGAACACCAGCGGGATCCACTGCGCGACGCTGCCCGTCATGCCCCAGGCCATCGCGTTCGCGATGATCTGGTCCTTGGAGTAGTACCCGGCGAACATCGGGACGCCGGCGAGCGCGAGGGTCGACACGAGGAAGGTGCCGTACGTCACCGGCATCTTCTTGCGCAGCGAGCCCATGTCCCGCATGTCCTGGCTGTGCACGGCGTGGATCACCGAGCCGCTGCCGAGGAACAGGCACGCCTTGAAGAACGCGTGCGTGATGAGGTGGAACAGGCCGGCCACGAAGCCGCCCACGCCGAGGCCCAGCATCATGTAGCCGAGCTGGCTCATCGTGGAGTAGGCCAGCACCTTCTTGATGTCCCACATCACGAGGCCCATGGTCGCGCCGACCAGGGCCGTGAGCGCGCCGATGCCCGCGATGAAGGCGAGGGCGTCGGGCGTGAAGTACGGGTACATCCGGCCGACCATGAACACGCCGGCCGCGACCATGGTGGCCGCGTGGATGAGCGCCGACACCGGCGTCGGACCCGCCATCGCGTCCGGCAGCCACGTGTGCAGCGGGATCTGCGCGCTCTTCGAGATGGCGCCGCAGAAGATGAGGATGCCCGAGAGGGTCAGGAGCGCCTCGTTGCTCCAGCCGGCCAGGACGTGGCCCGCGGGGAGCGCGGCGAACTCACCGGCCGCGAGCCGGTCGAAGAGCTCCGGGTAGCGCAGCGTGCCGAAGAGGTTCCACGCCAGGATGATGCCCAGCAGGAAGAGCACGTCGCCGACGCGGTTGACCATGAAGGCCTTGAGGCTGGCCTTCGGCGGCTCCTCCTGGTCGTAGAAGAAGCCGATGAGCAGGTAGCTGCCGACGCCGACGAGCTCCCAGAACACGAAGAGGAAGAGCAGGTTGTCGACGACGACCAGCCCCATCATCGCGAAGCAGAAGTAGCTGAGGTACGCGAAGAAGCGCGGGTAGTCGCGGTCCCCGTGCATGTAGCCGGCGCTGAAGAAGAAGATGCAGCTGGCCACGATGGTGACCATGGTCACCATGATCACGGACAGGTTGTCGAAGAAGACGCCCACCGTGACCTCGAGCGGCCCGGTACTGAGCCACGTCCAGTCGAGGCCGGCCGTCGCGCTCCACCAGCGCCAGTCGGGCTGCCCGTGGTCGACGATGACCTGCAGGAAGAGCCAGATCGACGCGAGCGCGCAGCTCACGATCGCCGTCTGCGCGATCCAGTCCCCGCCGCGCGGCAGCTTCCGCCCGAAGAAGATGAGGATGAGCGCGGACAGGAAGGGGACGCAGAACAACCCCAGCCCGATGCCGAGCAGGGTCGAGTCCGCGGCGACGAATCCCGGGAGCTCCATCGACTAGTCCCTCAGGCTGTCGGTGCGGGTGATGTCGATGCTGCCGAAGTCGTGGAAGATCCTCAGCACGATGGCCAGCGCGACGGCCGCCTCCGCGGCGGCGAGCATGACCACGACGAGCGCCATCATCTGCCCGTCGATGCCGTGCCCGCCGAAGCGCGCGAACGCGACGAAGTTGATGTTGGCCGCGTTGAGGATGAGCTCCGTGCCCATGAGCACGTAGAGCGCGTTCCGGCGCGTGAGGATGGTCGCGACGCCCAGCACGAAGAGGACGCCCGAGACCACCATGTACGAGCTGAGCGAGCCCACGAGCCCGCCGGTGGCGGCCTGCGCGAGGGGCTCGACGGCGGGCTCGGCCGTCACGGCGGCGAGCATCGCGGGGAGTGCGGCGAGCGGGCTCACGACGCGGTCTCCGCGTCGGCGTCCTGGCCGCGGCGGGCGACCGTCACGGCGCCGATGAGCACGAGCAGCAGCAGGATCGCGACGAGCTCGAACGGCACGAGGTAGCCGTCGGGCGACAGGAAGAGCGCGCCGATCTCCTCGGTGGTCGGCTGCGGCTCGCCGGGCGTCGCGCCGAAGCCCTGCACGACCGCGTGGACGCCGAGGTACGCCTGGTAGACGAACAGGCCGACGATCCCGACCACCGGCGCGACGAGCACGTAGCGGCTGATCGCGAGGCGCGTCGAGTCGCGCGTGGAGAGCATGACCGCGAAGAGCAGCAGCACCGTGACGCCGCCCACGTAGAGCAGCACCTGGAGACCGCCGAGGAAGTCCGCGCCCAGCGTCCAGTAGAGCCCGGCCACGCCGAAGAGCGCGCCGACCAGGCCGAACGCCGAGTGGACGATGCTCTGGTGGAAGGCCATGACGAGGCCTCCCAGCAGCGCCAGCCCGGCGAAGAGGACGAACATGAAGTCCACCGCCTAGCCCTCCTTCTCCGCCTTGCGCTTGGCCATCATCGCCGCGACGCGCGAGCGGACGTCGTCACCGCCCCCGCCCGAGGCCGCGGGCGCCGCCTCCTTCTTCGCGGGCTTCGCCTTGCCCTCGAGCTTCTCCTGGTCCTCGGGGCGCAGCCCCGTCCACATGAGCAGGTCCTCGACCATCCCGTCCGGGTTCTCGGTCGCCAGCTCGTACTCCGTCGTCATGTGGATGCAGTCCACCGGGCACGGCGGGATGCAGAACTCGCAGAAGATGCACTTCTTGTAGTCGATCGTGAACTTCTTCCACTCGAGGATGCGGCCGTGGTGCTCGGCCTCGATCTCGATGCAGTCCACGGGGCACGCCTTCGCGCACAGGTGGCAGTCGATGCACTTCTCCTGCTCGAGGATGTGCATGCCGCGGTACGTCGGCGGGATCGGCTTCGTCTCCCGCGGGTACTGCACGGTGATCTGCGGCTCGCTCGTGAAGTGGCGCAGCGTCTGGATCGACCTCACCGAGCCGACCTACGGGATCCACGGCACCGCCGAGCCGGCCGAGGATCCCGAAGGTC
>JAUIEF010000080.1 GCA_030428785.1 bacterium | reverse complement strand
GGAGTCGAGCTCCCGCCGCTCGGACGCGTCGAGCCCCTGCGTCGCCTCGTCGGCGAGGAGCTGCTCGAGGCGCTCCCGCCCTCCGGCGTCCCGGGGCTCGTCCGGGTCGCCGGTCATCGCGCGCCCTCCTTCCCGGTGACTCCCAGGCTCTCGCGCAGGTGGATGAGTCCGCGCCGGATGTGCGTCTTCACGGTGCCGAGCGGCATGCCCGTGCGCTCGGCGATCTCCTGGTGCGTGAGCCCGTGCTCGAGCGCGAGGCGGATCGCGCGCTGCGCGTCCGGCTTGAGCTCCCCCATCGCCGCGACGACGCGCGCCGCCTCGTCGCGCGCCTCGACGCGGTCGACCTCCTCCGGCGACGGCAGGCGCTCGGCCTCCTCGATGGGCGCGACGTCCGGCCGGCGTCCGCGCTTGCGCAGGCGGTCGATGAGCCGGCGGCGCGCGATCGTCGCGACGAAGGTCGCCTCGGAGCCGGCGCCCGGGTCGTAGCGACCGGCGTGCTTCCAGACCTCGATGAAGACCTCCTGCACCGCGTCCTCGGCGTCAGCCGCGTCGCTCAGCGTGCGGCGCGCGAGCGACCACACGAGGCCGCCGAAGCGGTCCACGCACTCCTGGACCGCGGCGTCGTCGCCGGCGGCGATCCGCTCGAGCACGGACGTCATGGACGGGAGGACGACATCGGGAGGGTCACGGCCGGGAGAGGAGAGGTGCGCGAAGGTATCAGGACCGGGCGCGGGGGCTCCAGCCCGACGGGCCGCGCCTCGACGACCGGCGCCGCCGGACCGCGCCTCGCGGCGCGATCCGGCGGCGGGGAGGGACACGCGCGGGCGTGTCGTCGGGGCGGTCGTCAGCTCCCGGAGGTGCCGTCGGAGCAGGTCGACCCGCTCGTGGCGGCGGTGCGCTGCGGCGGGAGCAGGACGGTGTCGATGACGTGGATGACGCCGTTCGCGGCCTGGATGTCGGCGGCCACGACCGAGGCGCCGCCGATGCGCACGCCATGCTCGTTCGCGTCGACGTCGAGAGCGCCGCCCTCGAGCGTCGCGACGTGCGCGGCCTCGACGACCTGGTCGGCGTACACCCGACCGGAGACGACGTGGTAGGTCAGGATCCGCGCGAGCTCGTCCTTGTTCTCGGGGCGCAGCAGCGACTCGACGGTGCCCTCGGGCAGCGCGGCGAAGGCCGCGTCCGTGGGCGCGAACACCGTGAACGGACCGCCGTCGGCGAGCGTCTCGGCGAGACCGGCCGCCTGCGCGGCCGCGAGCAGCGTGCCGAAGTCGCCGGCCGCGGCGGCCGTCGCGACGAGGTCGTCGCCGGTCGGGAGCAGCACGCTGTCGATGACGTGGATGACGCCGTTGCTGCACTGGATGTCGGTCGTCACGACGCGCGCCTCGTCGACGCGCACTCCGTCGTCGTCGACCTCGATCGCGACGCGCTGACCGAGCAGCGTCGTGGCCGCGTCGAGCTCGACGACCGCCTTCGCCGGCACGCGGCCCGCGACGACGTGGTAGGTGAGCACGGACACGAGCGTGTC
This sequence comes from bacterium, assembly GCA_030428785.1. Taxonomy (GTDB): domain Bacteria; phylum Planctomycetota; class B15-G4; order B15-G4; family B15-G4; genus JAUIEF01. The sequence continues at coordinate 20,065 of JAUIEF010000080.1, read as the reverse complement.
CTTGTTCTCGGGGCGCAGCAACGACGCGACGGTGCCCTCGGGCAGCGCGGCGAACGCCTCGTCCGTCGGCGCGAAGACCGTGAACGGGCCGTCGCCCTTGAGGGCGTCCACGAGGTCGGCCGCCTGGAGCGCGGCGGCGAGCGTGTCGAAGGAGCCGGCCGCGACGGCCGTGTCGACGATGTCCTTCTGACCGGCGGCGGGCGGGGGAGCGAGGAGGGCGAGCGCGAGGCTCGTGATCGCGAGGGTCTTCATCCTGTGTTCTCCGGGTTCTCGGGAGGAGGTGTGTGAGGCATCTGGCGCACGGCTTCGCGAGGTGCCCGGGGGCGGATTCAGGAAATGTGTAGGGTGCGCGCCCGGACGCGCGGCACCCCGTGCGCCGCCCCCCGCGCCCCGCCCCGGAGGCCCGCCCATGTCCGCGTCCCGCGCCGTCCGCGCCTGGCACCGACGCCTGTCGTTCGTCGTCGGCATCCAGCTCCTGCTCTGGACGGTGAGCGGCTTCGTCTTCGCGTGGGACCCCATCGACGTCGTGCGCGGCGAGGCCTTCCTCGCCGAGCTGCCGACCCCCACCGTGCCCGCCGACCTGCTGGCGCACGCGCCGCCGGTCCCGCCGGCCGGCACGTGCGCGCTCCGCCTGCGCCGGCTCCGCGGCGGGTGGCGCTGGCACGCCGTCGACGCGGACGACGGGACGCTCGCCGTGCTCGACGCTGCGTCCGGCGCACCGCTCCCGGAGCTCGACGCGGACGGCGCGGCCGCGCTCGCGGACGCCGCGTTCACCGAGCCCGGCGCGGTCGTCGGCGCGACGCGCGTCGAGGCGCCGGGCGGCGAGTACCGCGCGCGCCCCGTCCCCGCGTGGCGCGTGACTTTCGACGACGCCCGCCGGTCGAACGTCTACGTCGATGCGCGCACCGGGCTCGTCACGGCGGTCCGCAACGACGCGTGGCGTCGCTTCGACTGGCTCTGGATGCTGCACATCATGGACTACGAGGACCGGTCGGACTTCTCGCACCCGCTCCTGCAGGTCGCGGCCGGGCTCGGCGTGGCGACCTCGGCGAGCGGGCTCGCGCTCGCGCTGCTCGTGCTCGCGGGGCGCCGGCGCCGGAGCGCGACGTGAGCGCCCCCGCACGCGCGGCGCTCCTCCTCGCGGCGCTCGTCGTCGTCGCGTGCTCCGCGCCCGCGGACGCACCGCCGCCGCCGCCCGCGCGCCCGAACATCGTGGTGTTCCTCGTCGACGACCTGGGCTGGCAGGACGTCTCGCTGCCGCTGCACACCGGGCGCACGCCCTTCAACGACCGCTACCGCACGCCGAACGTCGAGCGCCTCGCGGCGCGCGGCGTCGCGTTCACCCAGGCGTACGCCTCGGCGCCCGTCTGCACGCCGACGCGCACGAGCCTCCTCACCGGCGTCTCGCCGGCGCGCAGCCGCATCACCTACTGGATCCTCCACGCGGGCCGCGACACCTCGGCCGCCTGGGACGGGCTGCGCCCCCCCGACTGGGACCTCGACGGACTGCAGCCCGGCGACGTCACGCTGCCCGTGCTGCTCTCGGCGGCCGGCTACCGGACGATCCACGTCGGCAAGGCGCACCTCGGCGGCAAGGGCTCGCCCGGCGAGGACCCGCGCGCGCTCGGCTTCGACGAGAACGTCGCCGGCCACGGCGCGGGCGCGCCGGCGAGCTACCTCGCGACCGAGGACTTCGCGCGCGGCTCCGTGTGGGACGTCCCCGGGCTCGAGCGCTGGCACGGCACGGACCGCTTCCTCACGGAGGTGCTCGCGATCGAGGCGTCGGAGCGCGTGCGCGCCGCCGTCGACGACGGCGTCCCGTTCTTCCTGCACATGGCGCCCTACGCGGTGCACACCCCCATCACGGCGAACGCGCGGCTCCTCGACGGCTACCCGGACCTCCCGCCGCGCGAGGCCGCCTACGCGACGATGGTGGAGTCGGTCGACGAGGCGCTCGGCGTGCTGCTCGACCTGCTCGACGAGCTGGGGATCGCCGACGAGACGCTCGTCGTGTTCACGTCGGACAACGGCGGGCTCTCGGCGACCGCGCGCGACGGCCCGCCCCACGTGCACAACGCGCCGCTCCGCAGCGGCAAGGGCTCGTGGTACGAGGGCGGCGTGCGCGTGCCCGCGGTCGTCGCGTGGCCGGGACGCACGACGCCCGGCACGCGGGACGACACGCCGATCGTGTCGCACGACCTCTTCCCCACGCTCGTCGCCGCGGCCGGCGCGACCGTCCCGCCGGAGCACGCCGCACGCGTCGACGGCGTCGACCTCGGCCCGCTGCTCGCCGGCGGCGCGCTCCCCGAGCGCGACCTCCTCTGGCACCAGCCGCACTTCTGGGGGCTCACGGGTCCGGGCATCGAGCCGTTCAGCGCGCTGCGGCACGGGCGCTGGAAGCTCGTGCACCGGCACGCCGACGGCGGGCTCGAGCTCTACGACCTCGAGGCGGACCCGGGCGAGACGCGCGACCTCGCGGGGTCGATGCCCGACCTCGCGGCGGAGCTCGCGGGACGCCTCGCCGACGCGCTCCGCGCGGCGGACGCACAGCGCTCGATCGACACGTCCACCGGCGCGCCGGTCCCCTGGCCCGACGGCGCGCCCTGAACGCGGAGACGGCCCGCCCGGCGCGAGGGCCGGACGGGCCGTCGGTTTGGGCGCCGCGCCCGAGTGCGCGGCGCCCGCCCTCCCCCGTCGCGAGGAGGGCTCACCTCATGGCCCCCTCCAGGGTGTGTCCCTGGTCCCCGAGGTGCCATGGGAACCGCGCCTGACCGAGGTCGCCGCCACCCGTGTCGGGGACGCCGCGCTTGCGCACGAACGGCACGTCCTCGATGGGACGCGGCACGCCGCCGCGATCGCGCGGAGCCACCCGCTCACCGGCGGGACGACCGCCGTCGAGCGTCCGACGGGGCGCCGCCGGCTGCACGCCGAGCACGTCGCCCGCGGACACCACGCTCGCGCACCCGCCGGTCTGCCACGGGCCCTTGGAGCAGGGCTCGTCGCCGGCCGCGGCCGCTTCCGGGATCCCCGCGCCACCCGTGTCGTAGGTGGTCGCGCGGTCCCCGGTGCCGCCGAGCACGTTGCGCGCGGTGTCGAGGCTGCCGAGCCCGTCGGCGAGCCGCCGCATGGGGTCGACCTCCGGCGGACGGATCATCCGCCGCTCGGCCCCGTGCGGGTCCGGCGGAGGCACGATGCCGTGGTGCTCCGCGCGACCGCCGTCGATGGTCCGGCGCGTCGCCGCGGGCTGCACCCCGAGCACGTCGTCCTTCTCGTCCATCACGCCGCCGGGCTGGCAGTACGGCCCCTTGGAGCACGTCGCCTGATCGACCGGCCCTGCGCCGGCGAGGTGCGACGTCACGCCCCGTGCGTCGATGACGACGACCACGCCGGGCGCCTGTCCCAGCGCCGGGTTCGCCGGCGACGGGATGACGACCGTGTGGACGCGGCCCGCGACGTGCTGGGGCTCGCGGGCCTTGCGGGGCCCGGCCCACGGCGGCCGTCGCGCGTCGTTGTCACCGATCGTGGAGACGGCGTACACCATCCCCGTCCGGTCCAGGCTCGGCAGGAGCATGCGCACCCGCTTCCCCGTGGACAGCAACGGGATCCTCCCGACGTACACCACCATCATGGGCTCCAGCTCGGAGTCCGAGATGGTGAGCACGTAGGGCTGTCCGGGCACCCAACCCGTCGCCGGCTCCATGAGCTGAGCCGTGGCGGAGGGCGCCGCCGCGAACGCGAGTCCGAGCAGGATCGCGAACGCGGTGATCGTGGTCTTCCTGGCTGACATGACCCACCTCCACTTCCTTGTGCGGTCCGAGGGGACCGCGAGTCCACGGACCGGACCCGAGGGTCCGACCCGCGTGACGGCCGCCGGGTGGCGAGTGGGCTGTTCTCCTGCCGACTCGACGACCCGCTGCGGCACGTCGTGTCGTCGTCCTGATGTCATCCCCCGAGGTTAGGTCCGGCGGAGCGGCCGTCCATACCGGAACGTCCGTAGGGCGACGACGCACAGGGGGCAGCGACGCCGCGCGCCGCGAACGCCGGGATGATGCGCCCGCACCCTGGCGCCGCGTGTCGAGCGCACCCGCGGGTCGCCTGACCGCGGAGCGGATCCGCGGTAGCATGGGGAGACGGTCGCCCCGTCCCGCGACCGCCCCCTCCGGAGTGCCCCCATGCGGCTCCCGTCGTTCGTCGCGCCCCTCGTCGCCCTCGCCCTGCTGCTCGGCGCCGCGACGACCTCCGCCCAGTACCCGCTGCCCGAGGGCGAGTCGTACGTCGGCTCGCTCCGCGTCAAGACGACCTGCGTCGCCGAGGGCACGGGCAAGCTCAAGGTCAAGGGCCCGGTGCTCATCGAGGACCAGGTCGGCGGGCTGTTCCTCGCGAGCGCCGAGCTCGTCGGGCGCAGCAAGGGTCTCGACTGCACCGTCGACCTCTCCATGCTCTGCACGATCGGACCCTTCGGCGCGTTCGAGGGCTCGTACGAGACGACCGTCGAGTGCACGGACGGCGTCGAGACGACGACCACGTCGGGCTCGGGCGAGGTCACGGGACGCTACGTGCCGGGTCGGCTCACGTTCGCGCTGCTCGGCCAGGACGACGGCGGCGGCCGCGACGTCTGCGAGGTGCAGGCGCTCTTCAAGGGCAAGGGCTCGCCGGGCACCGCGCTCTGCGCGTCGCTCTACGAGAAGGCGATCACGAAGCTCGGCAAGAAGTACTTCAAGGCGTACTCGCAGCGCATCCTCACCGCGAACGTCGCCGAGTCGATCGGCGTGCTGCAGGCCGCGGTCGCGAAGGCGGAGGCCGCGTTCGCGAAGGCCGGCGAGAAGGTCGCGAAGAAGGTCGGGAAGGCCGGCGGCACCTGCAAGGTGGCCGCGGTGCCGCCCGCCGCGGTGACGACGCCGCTCCGCACGGACGTCGTGCTCGCGATGCTCTCAGGCTTCCAGCCGAACCGCGTGCTCGACCGCATCGTGCGCAGCCGCATGGCGAAGCTCCAGGGCGCCTACGTCGGCGCACGCCTCAAGGCCGCGGCGCGGTTCACGATGAAGCTCGACCCCGTGAAGTTCCAGAAGGCGCTCGACAAGGCGCGCAAGACGTTCATCGACTCGGCGACGAAGCTGCTCCTCAAGGCGACGGCCATCGCGAGCTACCAGTGGACCGGCCCGCCGCCGCAGCTGATGGCCGGGGCCATCGAGGACGTCACGAACTCCTTCGCCGACTCGCTGGACTGACGCCGCGCGAGGACGTCGACCGGCCCGCGCGCGCGGACCGGTCGACGCTCGCGACGCGACCTACGGTCTCACCTCGAAGGCGTGCCACATGGTGAGCGCGCGGGTCGCGCCGCCGCCCGGACGGAGCACGAGCTGGAGGCGCAGCGGGCGCCCCGTCCTCAGGAAGGCCTCGCCATCCGGCGCGCGGCCCGGGTCGTCGACGAACACGACCTCCCAGGCGTCGTCGCCGCGCGAGACGCCGTAGCCGTCGCCGTCCTTGCCGGTGCTCCCGCCGGCGCGCTCGGCGCGCCAGCGCCACGACCGCATCGTGCGCATGTCCTCGTTGCGCGTCATGATCGGCGGCTCGACCGCGGTCGTGAGCTTGAGCGTGAGCTCCGGGTGCGCGTCGCCGTTCATGGAGGCCGGCGGCGTCTCCTCCCAGCGGACGCGCACGGCGAGGCGGTCGCCGTCGTGCACGGCCTGCACGCGGAGGATCGCCGCGGGCGCCTCGTAGGACACGAACGGCATGAGCGGCAGGCGCAGCTCGGGGACGTTGTCCCACGTGGAGCCGTCGGCGCCGACCGGCGAGAGCGTCCGCCCGTCGAGCCCGCCGTCCACGCGCGGCGCCACGACCGTCCTGCGCACCTGGAGCATCTCCTCCTGCGCGCCCTGCGGCACGAGGCTGCGCGTGTGGTGGACGACGGCCCAGAGGTCGTCCTCGGGGAGGTCGAACGCCGGCATGGCCGTCCCCGGCATGCCGAGCACGATGCGCCGCGCGAGCTCCACCGGCTCGGCGGTCCCGCGGAACAGGCCGCGCGTCATGTCGCGCGCCGGCGAGGGCGCCCCGAGGTCGTTGCGCAGGTCGGCGCGACCGTCGCCGCGTCCGTCCGCGCCGTGGCACTCCGCGCAGCTCGCCGCCCAGACCTCGCGGCCGCGCGCGAGGAGCTCGGGCGTCGACGGCGGCGCCGCCCCGACGCTCACGGTCGGGCCCGGCGTCATCTCCTCGCGCACCTCGGCCGTGACGTCGACGACGGACTCGTCCTCGTCACGCGCCTTCAGGCGCTCCTCGAGCACGCGTCGCTCCGTGATGGTCCGCACGCAGGTCACGAGCGCGCGCAGGTCCTCCTCGGGGAGGTGGCTCCAGCCGGGCATCGCCGTCCCGACCATGCCGAGCTTGATCGTGTCGAGCAGGTCCTGGTCCGACGGCAGCCCGTTCCCGGTCGAGACGACGTGGAAACGCGCGAGCCCGAAGTCGCGCGGGCGCGGATCGAGCAGCGGCGCGAGGTCGCCGTCGCCCCGGCCCGTGTCGCCGTGGCAGCCCGTGCAGAGCTGCACGTAGAGCGCGACGCCGCGCTCGAGGTCGCCGAAGGGCGCGGGCGGGACCTCCTCCACCGCCTCCTCGGCGGGCGCGGCGTCGTCGGCCGCGGGCTCCCCGTCCTGCGCGACGAGCGACGGCGGCAGCACGAGGGCGGCGAGGATCAACACCTCGACGGGGCGCATGGGTCGTCTCACGGCTCGTCCTCCGCGGAAGGGCTGGAGCGGCGGCCCGGGGAGGGCCCCGCGGTTCCCCGATATTCTGGGGAGCCCCCGCGAAGGGAGACATACGCCGAAGGCGGTAGACCGGCGCAGGCGCGGGCCGGAGGGCGCCTCCCTACGGCGCGTCGACGCGGATCGCGTTGCTGCCGCTGTAGCCCTCGACGGCGCCCGCGTCCTCGACCCAGAACTGGAGGAAGAGCTGGCCGCCGCCGGCGACGTGGCCGGTGAGCTGCTTCGTGAGGACGACCGCGCCCTCGTCGTTCGAGGTGAGCGGCACGCGCGCGTTCGGGAACGGCACCATGACGCCGCCCTTGAACGGCAGGTTCTGCGCGGACGCGCCGACCACGAGGTAGACCGGCGTCGCCGGCGCGATGTCCCACAGGACGAGGCCGACGAACGCGCCGTCGGCGAGCGTGCCCGTGCCCATGAACGACGGGATGCGGCCGCCCGTGCCCGGGAGGCCCTGGCCGAGGTTCGTCCAGCCGGACGACGCGGACCAGGCGGCGGCGCCGTTGCCGAGCGAGGTCTGGAAGTGCCACACGAGCGTGACCTTGCCCTCGAGGTACGTCGCGATGCGGTCGAGCGTCACGCCCTGCGGCGGCGCCGCCGGGGTGATCTCGACGTCGAGGCCGAGCCCGCCCGTGGCGGCCGCCTGGAGCGCGGCGCCGAGCGGGATGTTCGGGAAGAGCAGCGTGACGGGGCTGCCGCCGCACTCGCTGAACTTCACGGTCTGCCCGGCGGGCACCTCCATCGGGATGGAGCCGGTGCCGACGGGCTGACGGCTCGTGAGCGGCGTGCCGGCGACGAGGTCGGACACCGCGATCTGGAGCGACCGCAGCACGTCGACGCTCGCCGTCGAGCCGGTGTGGTTCGTGTACATCGTGTTGCCGCAGATGCGGTCGACGTCGACGCGCACGCTCACGCCGGTCACCGTGCCGAGACCCGGGTCGAAGTGCGGGAGGTCCGTGGGGATCACGAGCGAGTGGCCGAGCTCGGTGACCTCGAAGCCCTGCTCGTAGGGGAGCTCGAGCGACTGCGCGCGGACGGGCGCGGCGAGTGCGAGGGCGAGGAGCGCGACGGAGGACAGGCAGCGGACGAGGCGACGCATGGCGACGGCTTCCCGTGGATCGAGGCTCGACGAGACCGGGCCCGCGCCCGGAGATCTCCCGTGCTCCTCCTTCTCGGACGGCGGGCGCGCGCGTCCGCAGCGGAAATCGGCGTGCAGGACCGGCGTCCCCGCTGCCGATAGACCCCGGACACCGTGTGCGGGACCGAGCCGTCCCGCCACACCGCACATCGGAGAGGTGAATCCATGAGCATCCAGTTGGTCGACGGCCGGACCGCACTCCTCGTCCCGTTCCGCCTGCCCGCCGGCAGGACCCGCACCGACTGGGCCGCCGGCCTCCTCGCGCGCCGCATGCCCGGCGGCGGAGACGGCGAGGGCACGCCCATGTGGACGCTCTGCCCCGACCGCCCGATGGAGGTGCTCGACCTCTTCCCGGAGTTCCACGACAGCCTGCTCGCCGCGCACTGGTCCGGCGCCGCCGACTCGGTGGACCCCGAGAAGGGCTCGATCGCGCTGAAGCTCGACGAGCGCCTCGTCGAGCGGTACACGCACGCCGAGATCGTCACGAACAACAACGAGTACGAGATCACGCTCTCCGGCGTCGACATCGTCGTGGGCTCGCACGGCGTGGGCGTGCTCGTCCTGCGCATCGACTACGGCAGCCACGGCGACCCGCGCATGGCGATCCGCACGCTCATCGCGGCGCGCCACCTGCACTCCGAGGGCGGCGTGTGCGGCTGGGTCTTCAAGCGCGAGCACGGCACGCTCCCGCAGGGCCGCGTCCCCGAGACGGACGACGAGCAGGGCTGGCTGGACACCGTCGGCGAGTTCGCGGGCGAGGTCCGCTCCGCGCTGCACGACGGGATGCCCGCCGGCAAGCCGCTCGAGCCGGTGCGCCTCGGCACCCTCGCGAACTGGCTGCTGCTCGGCGCGCACGAGAAGCCCGTCGAACTCGACCCGGTCGCGCACGGCGCCGCCATCCGCGCCGGCAAGGACCTGCCCGCGCAGGCGCGCATCGAGCTCACGCGCTTTGCCCGCCACCAGTCGGCGTTCGTGCTCGAGGGCGAGCTGTCGCCCGAGGTCCAGACGCGGCTGCTCTACCACCTGGGCCGCGCCTACAAGGACGACTACCTCGTGCCGTCCGAATCGGACGCGCTCGACGTCGTGCTGCGCCCGCGCCGCAACCGCATCATCGGCGTGTCGCGCGAGGGCGCCGCGAGCATCAGCTGGATGGAGTCGGGCGCCAACGAGGTGCTCGAGGTCTACCAGTGGCCGGCGAAGTTCCTCGACTTCTACCTCTACCTGCACATCCACGTGCTGTCCGAGCGCATCGCGCTCTCGAACTGCGCGTACGAGCTGGCGCGCGGCGCCGAGAAGCTCGGCGTGCTGCGCACGATGCCCGGCAACTCCGAGCAGGCCGCGATGCAGATGCAGGAGCTCGCGGGCCGCGTGAGCCGCGCCTTCCTGCGCGCGACGGGCTCCGACACGGGCGGCTCGAGCGAGTACCAGCACTTCTACCGCGGCCTGCGCCAGGTGCACGACAGCGCGCGCGTCGTCGACGAGGTGCGTCAGCGCCTGGCCGACCTCGACTCGCTGGGCGGCGGCTGGTCCCGCGCGGGCGAGACGCTGCTCGCGCACGAGCGCTTCCTCGAGGCCTTCGAGATGGACCGCGAGGAGCGGCGCCTCGACCGGCAGGAGCGTCAGCGCGACCGCAAGGAGCGCGACGTCGAGCGTACGGTGCTCGAGCGCGAGCCGGCCGAGCGCGAGGGCGCCATGAGCCGCATGGTCGCGATGGCCGGCTTCTTCCTCATCGTGTTCTCGCTGCTCCACATGATCGAGCTGCTCTTCCCGCAGTTCATGCGGATGGTGACGCGCGAGCCGGTCTTCGGGATGACCACGCTCTTCATCGTGGGCTACCTCGCGTGGCGCGTGACGCGGCGCATGCTGCCGGGCCTGCGCCGTCCCGCGCCGTCCCGCGACGAGCCGGAGCCCGAGCGGGCCACCTGACGCGGTCCGCCTGGACGTCGGGGTCCGGACGGGGCTAGCCTCCGTCCATGGCCGACCCCGGGAAGCGACGCGCGGAGAACGTCGACGGGCCGTTCTACGTCGACACGACCTGCATCGACTGCGACACCTGCCGCTGGATGGCGCCCGAGACGTACGGGCGCCTCGGCGAGATGTCGGCCGTGACGCGGCAGCCGGGGGACGAGGCCGCGCGCGTCCGCGCGCTCGAGGCGCTCGTCTCCTGCCCCACGGCGTCCATCGGGACCGCGCCGCGCGTGCCGCTCGGCGACGTGCCGGCGAGCTTCCCGCTGCCGGTCACCGACGACGTGCTGCACTGCGGCTACCACCACCCGTCGAGCTTCGGCGCGGCGTCCTACCTGCTGCGGCGCCCGGGCGGCAACGTGCTCGTGGACTCGCCGCGCTTCGCCGCGCCGCTCGTGCGCCGGCTCGAGGAGCTCGGCGGCGTGTCGACGCTCTTCCTCACGCACAAGGACGACGTCGGCGACCACGAGAGGTTCGCCGAGCACTTCGGGTGCGAGCGCGTGCTGCACGTCGCCGACGCGGACGGCCCGCTGCGCCGCGTCGAGCGCCTGCTCGAGGGCGAGGATCCGGTCGCGCTCGGCGAGGGCCTGCTCGTCGTGCCCGTGCCCGGGCACACACGCGGCTCGTGCTGCCTGCTCGTCGACGACACCTACCTCTTCTCCGGCGACCACGTCGCGTGGAGCGTCCGGCTCGGCCACGTCTACGCGTTCCGCACCGCCTGCTGGTACGACTGGGACGTCCAGATCGCGTCCATGGAGCGCCTCGCCGGGCACGCGTATCGATGGATCCTGCCCGGGCACGGCCGCCGCTGGCACGGCACGCGCGAGGAGACGGCGGCCGAGATGGCGCGCTGCATCGCCTGGATGAAGACGATGTAGGCGGGCCCGGCGCGTCCGCCGCGGGGTCGAGCGGCCCGCCGGCGGCGAGCGCTCCGCGCGACGCCCCTGCCCGAGACACCGCACGGGCCGCGATGGCATCATCGCCGGGATGAACTCCCCCGCCGAGACGCCCGCCGCGCGACCCGACGCCGCCGACGAGGGCCCGCCGACCCTCTCCCTCGCCGCGTTCTCGATCTGTCTCGGGCTGCTGCTCGTCGTGTTCGTGTTCCTGCACCCGCTGTGGGAGCCCATGGACATGGCGGAGATGGACGAGAACATCCTCTGGTCGTACTACCCGATCCCGCTGCTCGTGCTCCTCGCGCTGCGCGTCGAGCGCAAGCTCTCCCGGGCGTCGTGGGCGCTCGAGACGCTCAAGCTCACGATCGTGAAGTTCGTCGTGACCTTCGTCTTCGCGAACACGATGTGGGCGTTCTTCACGGAGGCGCCCGGCGTGGAGGAGCCGGACGCGCCGCCCGCGGTGCGCGTGTCGACGGGCGACCGCCCGTACCAGCCGCAGCCGTCGCCCGAGCCGACGCCGCCGGACCCCGCGCGCACGGGCGCGCTCGAGGGCCGCGTGCTCGACGCCGCGGGGCGCCCCGTCGCGGGCGCGCTCGTGCGCGTCACGGACGGGCTCGCGGGGCACCGCTGGCCCGCGCCGGAGCAGCCGGCCGTGGTCGAGGTCTCCGAGGCGGGCCTCGCGCCGGCGTTCACCGTGGTCCGCGCGTACCAGCCGCTCCTGCTGCGCGCGACCGACGGCGTCATGCACACGGCGCAGGCCACCGGCGAGGACGGCCGCATGCTCTTCAACTACCCGGTGCTCCCCGGCACGGACCGCGAGCTCATGTTCCCGAACGCCGCGGGCGACGTCGTGCTGAGCTGCCGCGCGCACGAGACGGGCGGAGCGGCGCTGCTCGTCATCGACCACCCGTTCGCGACGACGACGGACGCCGACGGAGGCTTCCGCCTCGAGGGCGTGCCGGAGGGCGAGGTGGTCCTCGCGGCGTCCGTCGTGCTCTCCGGCGCGGAGCCGGAGCCGACGGCCGGCGGGACGGCGGGGCCCGCCTCCGGACACCCCGTGACGGTCCGCGCGGGAGCCGTCACCGACGTCGAGCTGCGGCTCTGATGCGCGTCGTCTACCTCATCGCGGAGTACAGCCTCCACAACCAGATCGTCGTGGAGCACCTGCGGGCGCGGCCGCACGACGAGGTGTCGGTGGTCAAGGTGCCGCTCGTGCTGCGCGGACGCGGGCGGCGCGAGACGGCGCAGCGCATCGTGCCGAAGCTCTCGCGACGCTTCCTCGCGGGCAAGCTCGTCGAGGCGGGGGCGATCGCGGCGATCACCGCGACGCCGAAGCTCCTCGGACGCGGCGCGGTCTTCGAGCGGCTGCGCGGCATCGCGCGGCGGCGCGGGCTGCCGTTCCTGCGCGCCGACGACGTCATGTCGGAGGAGTGCCTCGACTTCGTGCGCGCGCGGCGGCCCGACGTCATCGTCACGCTGTTCCACCAGATCGTGCGGCGCGCGCTCATCGAGATCCCGACGCGCGGCGTGCTCAACGTGCACCCCGGCCTCATCCCCGACTTCCGCGGCATCCAGCCCTACTTCTGGGAGCTCTCCGAGGGCGCCGAGCGCGCGGGCGCGACGGTGCACTTCATCGAGGACGAGACGATCGACTCCGGACGGCTCGTCGGGCGCACGAGCTACCCGGTGCCGCCGCGCGCGAGCGTGCAGCTCAACTACTGGCTCACGTGCCGCGCCGCGGCGCGGTTGCTGCCGCGCTGCCTCGCGGGGCTCGAGGACGACCTGCTCGAGCCGCGCGCGCAGGACGCCGACGCGGGCGCGTACTGGTCGTGGCCGGACAGCGCGGCCTTCGACCGGCTGCGCTCGCGCGGGCACCCGCTCATCTCGTGGCGGCAGCTCCTCGCGCTGCTCGTCGGGCGCTGGGACGACCACGAGGCGGAGGAGGAGCTCTACCTCGCGGCGGACGCGGCGGCGGGCTGAGCGCGGCGCGTTGCCGCCGGCGGCCGGTCCGCGCCGAGCGCGCGGTCCGCGGCGCGGCGCCGACGTCGACGTGATCGTCCCTTGCGTCGCGGGCCCGCGCCCGACAGCCTGCGTCCATGACCACGACCCGCGCGCCGTGCCGCCTCGCCGTCGCCGTCCTGCTCCTCGCCGGGTGCTCCGGCCCGTCGACCGACCTCGCGCCGGCCGAGCAGGACGGCGCGCTCCTCTACGCGACGCAGAAGTGCGCGCTGTGCCACGGCGACGACGGCGCGAGCGCGTGGTGGCGTCCCGGCCCGGACCTGCGCCCGCACCTCGGCGACTGGACCGTCGACGGGCTCGCCGCGTACCTGCTCGACCCGATCGGCACGGCGGAGGGCATCGACCGCCTCGCGGGAGACGGCATGCCGGCCTACGAGCACCTCGACGAGCCGACCCGCCGCCGCCTCGCGGCGTACGTGCTCGCGCTCGGGGACGGCTGAGGCGCGTCGCTCCGCGCTCGACGACGCGCGGGCTATGCTGGCCGCCTCCTCGTCGGAGGCCTCCGTGCACGACCGTTCGCGACTCCTGCTCCTGCTGCTCGCGTGCGTCGCGCCGTGGCTCGGCGGGTGCGCCGTCGGCGCGTCGACGCACGCGCCGTGGACCGCCGCCGGCCCGCGGGGCGCCGCGTCGTGGGGAGCGCCGCCCGCCCGCGCGCCGCTCGTCGCGGCCGGCCGACAGGACGGCGCCGCCCCCGTCGGCGAGGACGAGGTCCACATCCCGCTCTGGCCGCTCGTCGAGTGGCGCACGGACGCGGACGGCCGCACGCACGTCTCGGCGCTGCTGCTCTTCGCGCGCACGACCGCGCCCGACGGGAGCACCGAGTCCTTCCGCGTCGTGAACTGGCTGAGCGCCGAGGACCTCAGCGTCGTCTTCCCGCTCTGGTACGACGTCGGCCCGGAGGGCGACGCGGACAAGGGCCTCGTGCCGCTCGCGTTCTGGGGCCCCGGCTACGGCATCTTCCCCCTCGCGCTGAGCTGGTTCTGGAAGGACGAGACCGGCAGCAGCACCTGGATCACGCCGCTCTACCACCACACCTACGACGCGTCCGGGCGCCTCGTCTCGCAGCACGTGCTCACGTTCGTGCGCACCGACTCGGGCTGGGTCGCGTTCCCGCTCGCGTACAGCCTCGGCGAGGAGGGCGCGCGCCACTCGGGGCTCTTCCCGATCTGGTTCCAGGGCCCCGACTACAAGGTGCTCTTCCCGATCGGCTACAGCCTCGGGCCCGAGCACGACCGGCACCGCGGCCTGGTGCTCCTCTATCACGACGGACCCGGCTACTGGTTCTCGCCCCTCGCGTTCAGCGGCTCGTGGACCAACGCGGTCGGCGGCTCGACAACCTGGGTCACGCCCCTCGCGCACTGGTCGACCGACGGCGAGGAGGTCACGGACTGGCACGCGGCGCTCTGGTTCCAGGGGCCCGGCTACACGGTGCTGCTGCCCGTCGGCTACGTGTTCGACTCCTTCGACGGCCCGCCCCACCGCGGCCTGCTCCTCGTATGGCACGACGGTCCGGGCTACGGCGTGTCGCCGCTGCTCTTCAGCGGCTGGTTCGACATCGGCGACGACCTCACGTGCACGTGGCTCACGCCGCTCGCGCACTGGACGGCGGGTCCGGACGGCGTCGTCGACTGGCACGCTCTCCTCTGGTTCCAGGGCGAGGAGTACAAGGTGCTCTTCCCGCTCTGGTACAGCTACGGACCGGAGGGCGACAAGCGACGCGGGCTCATCCCGCTCTGGTTCTCGGGACAGGACTTCTGGTTCGTGCCCGTCGCGTTGTCGGGCGGCTGGCGCAACGTGGACGACGGCTGGACCACGTGGATCACGCCGCTCTTCCACCGCACGGACGTGCCGGACGGCCCGGACTCCTGGCACCTGCTCAACTGGTTCCAGGGCGCGGGCCACCAGGTGTTCTTCCCGCTCTGGTACCGCTACGGCGCGCCCGACGCGGACGCGTGGAACTGGGGCCTGTTCCCGTTCGTGCACGTCTCGGCGGAGCGCGACTTCGTCTTCGCGCCGCTGCTGCTCTCGGCGTACGGCGAGAACCCGGACGGCGGCTCGACGACCTGGGTCACGCCGCTCTTCCACTGGACGCGCCGCCCCGAGGCGCCCGACTCCTTCCACGCGCTCAACTACTTCCAGGGTGAGGACTACAAGATCTTCTTCCCGCTCGCGTGGAGCGTCGGTCCGCCGGAGGAGCGCTACCGCGGCATCCTCCCGCTCTACCTCGACGGACCGCGCTGGGGCGTCGCGCCGCTGCTGCTCTCCGCCTGGTGGACCGGCGAGGACGACGCGACGACCGCGTGGGTCACGCCGCTCTACCACCACACGAAGGAGGCGGACGGCACGCTGCGCAGCCGGCACGCGCTCAACTGGTACCAGCAGGAGGACCTCGCGACGCTCTTCCCGCTCTGGTGGGACTGGCGCACGAGCGAGGGCCACGAGCGGACGATGCTCCTCCCGCTCTGGTGGCGCACGCGCTACGCGGACGGCGACGTCGCGCAGTCCGTCCTGCCGCCCTTCGTCGCGTGGCGCGACGCGGCCGAGCTGAACACCGGCCTCGGGTTCCAGTCCATCCCGTTCAGCTGGCAGGACGCCGGCGACGACTGGGAGTTCGCGTTCCTGTGGCGCCTGTTCCACGTGCGGCACCAGGACGAGGTCCGCACGACGACCGTCGGCCCGCTCTGGTGGTCGGAGTCCAAGCCGGGCCTGCCGCTCGACTGGAAGGTCCTCGGCGGGCTCGTCGCGCGCGACGTCCTCGAGTCGCGCGGCACGGCCCGCTGGCGCGTGCTCTGGTTCCTGCCGTTCGGCGAGGAGCCGCTCAGTACAGGGTGATCTTCCCCGCCTTGCTGAACGCCCACTTGCCGCTGTTCGGCGCGCCCGGGTCCTTCACGATCCACTGCACCCAGTAGTCCTTGTAGGGCGCGTTCGACGGGATGGGCAACGAGAGGCTCGCGCGGCCGTTGCCGTCCACAGCCGCGCCGAAGAGGAAGTCCGGCGAGACGTAGAGCGTCGCGTTCGGCGCGCCGATGCCGCCCATGGTCATGGGCAGCGGGCTGCCCATGTAGGACGTGTTGCTGTTGCCGACGATGAGCCAGGCCACCGTGTCCGGCGCGGCGTCCTCCAGGCGGATGCCGAAGCGGTCGTTGCCGGGCGACGCCGGCCCGAACGACCACCAGATCTGCGGCTTCACGCCGCCCGTGCCGTCCGACGCCGTCCCGAAGGCCGGGAAGAAGTCGATGGCGAAGGTGCCCTTCGTGCCGGCGGGCGTGTCGTACATCTGGCCCATGTAGACGGCGTCGTGGTCGGGGATCGCCTCCCACGCGTCCGAGTAGGTGCCGCCCGTGTTGAGGCGGTTGTTGTCCCAGTGCGCGACCTCGACGGGGTTGTCCACGTCGGACAGGTCGAGGATGCGCAGCTGGTCCTGGTAGTACCCGATGTACGCGTAGATGCCCTTGACCTCGACGTTGTGCACGGACGTCGTGACGTCCGCGGTCTGGTAGTCGGAGAGGAACACCGGGTTCGCGGGGTCCGTCACGTCGAAGAGGTTCACGTGACCGCCGACCTGCTCGTCGCACGTGATGAGCACGCGCTGCCCCGTGGGCGTGACGAAGAGGTCGCTCGAGTGGTTGCCGTTGGGCAGCGTGCCGATCTGCACCGGGTTCGCCGGGTCCGCCACGCGCAGGATGCGCGTCGGGCTGCCCGTGAACCCGTTCACGTAGACGACCTCGCCGTCCGGGCGGCAGTCGTGCGCGTAGCCGGCCCAGAAGCCGAGCTGCACCGGGTTCTCGGGGTCGGCGACGAGGTCGTAGATGAGCAGGCTGCTCGAGCGGTTCATGTAGAGCCGCCCGTTGCCCTGGTCGATGCGCAGGGTGTGCGCGCTCGCCGTGATCGTGCCGACGATCTGCGGGTCCGTGACGTCCGTGAGGTCGACGATGGTCAGCGGCGTGCTGTCGTCGACGAGGTACGCGTAGTGCTGCCAGACCTGCACCTTGCGGTACGTGCCCGCGAGGGTGCCGACGACCGTCGGGTTCGACGTGTCGGTCATGTCGATGATCGCGAAGCCGTTGGCGCCGCGCGTCTGCAGGCAGTACTGCTTGCCGTCCGCCTCGTAGGCCCACAGCCCCTTCGTGTAGCTGGGACCGGGGAGCGCGACGTACCCGCGCTCGAGCGTGTTCTTGCGGAGCACCTGCGCGTCGGCCGACGGGGCGGCCGCGGCGAGGGCGGCGAGCACGAGGAGCAGCGCGGCGGGGGTCCGGACGAGGCGGGAGCGGTCGGGCATCGTGGGCGTCTCCTGTCGGGGCGCCGCCGCGGCGTGCGACGACGGGCCCACCGTAACGCGGCGCGCGCGGTCCGCCCAGGGCGACGCGGCGGCGCGGCGGCCGGCGACGCCTCAGCCGCCGTAGGCGTCGAGGAGCCGCCGCACCATGTCCTCGGTGACGACCCCGCCGCGCGGGTTCCCCATGAGGTCGTCGACGAGCCCCGTCCACTCGACGAGGACGACGCCGAAGGGTCCGTCCGGGCTCCCCTCGACCGCGCGCAGGTAGGCGTCGTCGAAGCCCAGCAGGTGGCCGAACTCGTGCGCGAGCGTGCGCGGCGTCACGGGCGTCGGACCGAGCAGCAGGCTGCGCGCCTTCCACGCGTGCGTGCTCGCGGCGCCCGTCGTCATGACGAGCGCGCCCTCCGGGAAGCGGGCGAGGTGGTCCGCGACGTCGATCGGCTCGCCGCGCGCCGGCGGGTCGTCGGGGCGGAGCTCCCGGACGTCGTGCACGACGAGCTCGACCTCGACGCGCAGACCGGCGGCGCGCGCGGCGGGCGCCACGTTCCACGCCTCGTCGACCGCGTCGAGGAACGCGCGCCGGAACGCGGCGTCGTCGACGTCGGTGTGCAGCGTCACGGGGAGCACGCGGACGTCGCCCTCGTCCCGGAGACGCAGGCCCGCCGCGGGGCGGAACACCGCGATGGCCCGCCCGAGCCGCCGACGCTCGTCCTCGGCGCCCGGCTCGCCGGCCTCGAGCGCCGCGGCCATCGCCGCGATCTCCGGCGACCTCGCGCTGCGCTCCGCGAACCACGCCGCGTGCCGCGCGACCTCCGCCTGCCACTGCTCGTGGTACGCGAGGTGCGCCGCGAGGTTGTCGAGATCGCGCCGGAGACGGGCGTGGTCGGCGACGGCCGCCTCGAGCGAGGCCTCGTCGTCGAGGTCGCGGGCGGCGCGCGCCGCGAGCAGCCGGGCGTCGCGGAAGCTCGCGACGAAGTTCACGGAGAGCGGCCGCAGCGCGTAGCGGCGCGAGGTCGGCGACACGGCCGAGGGCGGCGTCGCGGGCAGGACCTCCGGCAGCACGCCCCAGCCGCGGGGCCGCGCGTCGGCGGCGCGGTCGCCGAGGTGCTCGACCAGATCCGGACGGTCCGCGGCGGCCTCGAGCAGCCGGGCGCGCGCGGTCCCGAGGTCGGCCGCGAGCCCGTCCGCCTGCTCGCGCAGCCAGGCGCAGACGACCTCCCAGTCCGCCGGTGGAACGGCCGCGTCCGGCGGACCGCCCGGCGCGACGCACCCGGCGAGGGCGAGCAGCCCGGCGGCCCACCCGGCGGCTCCCCGCGCGGCGCCGACGAACCAGGCACCTCCAAGCCCCCGGCGTCGCTCCTCCACCGTCCCGGCACCGTCCCGATTCCCGGGTCGACGCATTACAGAACGTGCATTAGTCTTCATCCGGGAAACCGGGCCGCGAGCCTTCCAGGCACCGGTCCACCCGATCTCGAGTCGAGAAGAAGGAGGCTGTTCCATGGGGTCTGCGTTCCTCTCCCTGGCCGTCGTCCTGGCGGCCGCCCCGGCGGGCCGGGACGCGCTCCCGGCGGCGCCCGCCGCACTGCGCGTCGTGGACGTGACCGCCGACGGGCTCCCCGACAAGGTCGAGTTCGCCGCCGACGGTACCGTGTCCATCGCCGTGAACCGCGGCTTCGAATTCTTCGAGCCCGTCTGGCAGGACCTCCCCGCGGCGGCGGTGACGAACGTCCTCGCGACCGACCTCGACGGGGACGGCGACACGGACCTCTACCTCGTGGCGCGCGGCCCGAACGTCGCGCTGCTCGGCGACGGCACGGGGGCCTTCGTCGACGGGACGGACGCGCTGGGCCTCGCCGACGCGGGGGACGGCGTGTCCGCCGAGCGCATCGACCTCGACGCGAGCGGACGTCCGGACCTGCTCCTCCACAACGCGGGCACGGACGTCATCTTCTGGGCGCGGTCGCACGGCTTCGAGCGCGACGCCTCGACGCCCGACGTCGCCGGGACCTCCGGCGACGACGGCACTCTCGCCGCGGCGGCCGGCGGTGACGGCGGGTCGCCCGGCGGCGGCATGGCGCACACCGGCGGCGCGCCGGGGACGGCGCCCACGACGGGCGGCGGCTCGCTCGGCAGCGGCGGCGATCTCGCGGCCGGCGGCGGCGCGGCGACGATCGACTTCGACGACCGCTACGTGAACGACGACGCCGCCGAGGTGGACAGCGCGGACATCCTCGACGGCTCGCTGACCGGCGCGGACATCTCGACGACGGGCGGCAACATCGTGTTCGGCACGGGAAGCGTGACGACGAACGGCCCGCTCACCGTGGGCGGCGTGACGACGATGCCGCTGCTCAAGCCCAACTTCATCCAGTTCCCCGACGGCTCGATCCAGTCGACCGCCGCGGCGGGCGGTCCGACCGGCCCCACGGGCCCGACCGGTCCGACGGGCGTCCCGGGCCCCGCCGGCCCGACGGGTCCCGCCGGCACGACGGGCCCCACGGGTCCGACCGGCGCGGACGGCGCGATCGGTCCCACCGGTCCCGCGGGTGCGACGGGCCCCGCCGGTCCCACCGGGCCGGCCGGCGCCGACGGCGCGATCGGACCCACGGGTCCCGCGGGTGCGACGGGTCCCGCCGGTCCTTCGGGCGCTCCGGGTCCCACGGGCCCGACCGGCCCCGCGGGGGCCGACGGCGCGGACGGTGCCCTCGGGCCCGCCGGTCCGACGGGTCCTGCCGGTCCTGCCGGTCCTTCCGGACCCGCGGGTCCCGCCGGCGCCGACGGCACGATCGGTCCCACCGGCCCCGCCGGCGCGACGGGTCCCGCCGGACCCACGGGCGCAGCCGGCCCCGCCGGCCCCACCGGCCCTGCCGGCGCCGACGGCTCCATCGGTCCCGCCGGACCCACCGGTCCTGCAGGTCCCGCCGGACCCACGGGCCCCGCCGGTGCCGACGGCACGATCGGGCCCACCGGCCCCGCCGGCGCGACGGGTCCCGCCGGTCCCACCGGTGCTCCGGGCCCC
>JAUIEF010000079.1 GCA_030428785.1 bacterium | reverse complement strand
GGCGCTCGACGCGCGGGACCCGCTCCGCCTCGCCGTCGACCGCATGACGGACGGCGTCGGCGGGTCCGTCGCCGACGTCGCGGCCGGCGTGGGCTGGACGCGCCGGCGGCTCGAGCGCCGCTTCCGCGCCGAGGTCGGCCTGTCGCCCAAGGCGTTCGCGCGCGTCGCCCGCTTCCAGCGCGTCGTGCGCGGGCTCGAGGGCGGGGCGCGTCTCGTCGACCTCGCGCTCGACGCCGGCTACGCGGACCAGCCGCACCTCGCGCGCGAGTTCAAGGAGCTCGCGGGCGTCACGGTGACGGCCTGGCGCGCCGAGCAGCACGGACTCAACGACGCGCTCGCGGGCGGCGGGGCCGGCTGACGACACGCCGATCCGTCGCGCCGCGCGGCGACCGGGCCCGCCGCCCGCACGCGCGACGCGCGTCGCCCCGCGCGCGTACAATCGCCGGCATGTCCTCGCACCCGAACCTCACCGTCGTCGACCACCCGCTCGTCGCCGACAAGCTCTCCCGGCTCCGCGCCGCGTCCACGCGTCCGTCGGAGTTCCGGCGCCTCGTGCACGAGCTCGCGACGCTGCTCACCTACGCGGCGACCACCGACCTCCCGCTGCGCGCCGTCCCGGTCGAGACGCCGCTCGAGACCGCCGAGTGCCGGCGCCTCGCCGGGCCGGTGACCGTCGTCCCCGTGCTGCGCGCGGGCCTCGGCATGACGCAGGGCGTGCTCGAGCTGCTGCCCGAGGCGCGCGTCGGACACGTCGGGCTCTTCCGCGACGAGGAGACGCTCGAGGCGGTCCCGTACTACCGCAAGCTCCCGCCGGACGCGGCGGACGGGCTCGTGATGCTCGTCGACCCGATGCTCGCCACGGGGCACACCGCCGTGAGCGCGACGGGCCAGCTGCGCGACGCCGGCTGCCGCGACATCCGCATGCTGTGCCTCGTCGCCGCGCCGCCGGGCGTCGCGAACATGGCCGAGCACCACCCGGACGTGCCGATCGTCGCCGCCGCGCTCGACCGCGAGCTCGACGCGCGCGGGTACATCCTCCCGGGCCTCGGCGACGCCGGCGACCGGCAGTTCGGGACGTAGCGCCGGCGGCGCGCGGACCCGCCCGCCCCGCACCGCCGCGCGCTCACCGCGCGACCCCGTGGACGGCGCCGCGACCCGTGCGGCATGATCCCGCGTGCGGACGAGGTCGCGCGGACGCACCGCGCACCGTCCGCGCCGCCCGTCCGGACCGCCTCCCATGTCCCGCACCGCACTGCTCTCCACCGTTCTCGCCGCGACGCTCGCCGCGGCCGTCGCGCCCGCCGACATCCACTCGCCGTGGACGCGCGAGAAGTCCAAGCCCGACACGAGCCAGGGCGCGTTCGTCGCGCAGGTCGTCGGCGTCGACACCTGGGTGCAGATCGCCTACCACCGCCCGGCCGTGCGCGACCGCAACGTGTGGGAGGACGTCGGCGGCAACGGCACGCCCATCGTGCCGCGCGACGGGAGCCCGCCGTGGCGCGCCGGCGCGAACGAGGTCACGACCATCGAGTTCTCCGGCCCCGTGCAGGTCGAGGGCCTCGACGTCCCGGCCGGCAAGTACGCGCTCTTCATGATCCCCGGCGAGCAGAGCTGGACCGTGATCTTCAACGAGGACACGGCGCAGCGCGGCAGCGGCGGTCAGTACGACCCGGAGAAGGACGCGCTGCGCTTCGACGTCGTGCCGCAGCGCGGTCCGAAGCACGAGCACCTCACCTACGAGTTCACGAACTGCGAGGCGTGGTCGACCGTCGCGTGGCTTCGCTGGGACCGCATGCACGTGCCCTTCGAGATCGAGGTGCGCCCGAGCCGCTAGGCGGCGTGCTCAGGACTGCGTCGCGAGGACGATGACGCGGTCGTCCTCGCGGAGGCGGCGCGCCGTGTCGCGGGGGGGCGCGAGGTCGACCTGCGGCGGCTCGTCCTCGTGCGCGGTGAGGAAGCCCAGCGCGACCTCGCCGACCGCCGCAGCCGCGGCCTTCGCGTCGCGGAACGTGCACTCGTCGGACAGCCCGAGCCGCGCCGGGTGACGCAGCTCGATCTCCGCGCCGCCCGTGCAGATGAGCGCGTCGTAGACCGCGTTGAGTTCGGGGCGCAGCGCGACGTGCGCGAGCAGGTGGCTCATGATGCGCGGGCTCACGAAGAGCACGTCGCCGCCGCGGTCCTCGCCGAGCACGCGCGCGGAGTCCGGGTCGAGCAGCTCGACGAGGACCTCGGGGCGCGACGACTCCTCGCGCGCGAGCATCCGGCGCAACAGCAGGTAGCCGAGCACGGTGCGCGCGTCGGACTGCTGCGAGGTCTCGAGGCCGGTGCTCGCCATGAGGAGGACGTGGTCGAAGGAGGCGGGCCCGGCCGCGCGGAGCTCGGCCTCGATCGTGTAGTCGGCCTCGACGTGGTGCACGCGGACGTGGCCGTCGCCCGTGTCGAGCCCGCGGAGGAACCGCTCGCGCTCCGCGATGTCGAGCCGCGACAGGATCGTGACGTCGAAGGCGTCGGCCGACGACTCCGCGAGCTCGGCGAGGAGCGCGCGGAGCTTCCAGCTCCACCCCATGACGAGCAGGCGACGCGTCTCCGGCTCTCCCGTCGCTTCCGCCTGCGGCGATCCGGGTGCCGCGACGGAGGTCGAGGAGCCGCTGCGGTCGTCGCCGCCGGACGCCGACAGGTCGGGCGCGGTGTCCTCGTGGGACGACGCGACGAGCACGAGCAGGTCGTCCTCCCGCAGCACGAGGTCGTCCGCGGGGTCGAGCAGGGCGCGCGGGGCTTCGGACGGGTCGACCCCGCGCGAGGCGCCGCCCCCGCCGCGGCTCGCGGGCTGGCGCACGACCCCCAGGAGGACGGCGTGCGGGAAGAGATCGCCGCAGGCGTTCACCCGCTCTCCCGTCAGCTCGGGCGCGGCGCGCAGGTAGATCGAGCCGCCCTCCCGGTGCGTGAAGAGCGCGAAGAGCACGGGCGCCGCGCCCGCGTGCCGCAGGCTCTGGGAGAGCAGCCGGCTCACGACGAGGTCGGTCGCGATGACCTCCGCCCGGTCCTCGATGGCGTCCTGCGCGATGTCGGTCTTGCGCGGATCCACGACCTCCGCGACGACCCGCGGCGCGTCGCCGCCGCCCGCGCGGAACACCGCGTCGAGCGTGAGCAGCGTCTTCACGACGCGCGTGTCCGTCATCTCCGCGCCGCCCATCTCGAAGTCCGCACCGGGAACGATGACGATGGCCGCGCGACGGATGTCGAGCCGCAGGAGGTGCTCGGTCTCCATCGACGAGCCGGAGCGCAGGAGGACCTCGCCCTCGTGCCACGCGGCGCCCAGCTCGTCGCGCAGGAGCTGCCGGCGCACCGCGTCGACCTCGTCGGCCTGCACGACGACGCGCAGCCGCGCGCGCCGCACGCCCCAGCGCTCGAAGAACCGGTCGATGCGCCCGCCCGCCGTGAGCAGCTTGCGCACGATCTCCGGCGTGCGGTTGGTCCAGCCCAGCACGACGAAGTGGTCGTGCATGACGATGGGCGTGAGCCCGCGCTCGAGCTGCCGCAGGATCATCGACAGCCACTGGGTCAGGATCGCGATGAGCGAGCCCATGAAGAGGACGTAGCCGAGCACCGTGACCGTCGTGGAGACGACGCGCAGGGCGGTGCCCTCGTCGTCGCCGAGGTAGCCCGGGTCGGTGAGGCGCAGGAACGCCCACCAGATCGCGACGGGCAGCGAGTCGAAGGCCGGCGTGAACGCCCAGGCCGCGACGCCGCCCAGGGCGGCCACCGTCGCGACGGCCGCCGACATGAGCAGCAGCTGGTGGAGCGGCCCGCGCTGCACCCAGCGCTCGAGCACGTAGCGCGGTGCGCGGAAGGGTCCGTGGGTCATGGGCGCAGGCTCCCGGGGCGTCGTCCGGCGGGCGACGGAACCATCGTTCCCGGTCCGCGCGCCCCGTTCCAGTGCGGAGGCGCCGCGGGGCGCGGTCCGGGACGCCGGCGACGCCCGCCCCCGGTCGCCGGGCGCGGATCCTCCGCGATCGTCACCACGACGGAACGCCCCTTCCCGGATCCACCGTTCTGCCCGACTGGCTGTCCGCCGCGCACCGCGACGCACGCTCTGCGGACAGCGACCCGTCCTTCGACCCGAATGGAGTCCCCCATGCCCCGCCCCGCCACCGCTCCGTCCTCCGTGCTGCTCGCCCTCGCGGCGACGCTCGCCCTCCTCGCGCCGCCCGTCGACGCCGGCGAGCAGTTCGCCTACGTGCACGGCGGCGTCGTCATGCGCGTCGTCTCCACCGGCGACGACGACGTCTGGACGACGCACACCGGCGGCGTCATCCGCTACACCGACGACGGCGGCGCGACCTGGAAGAACGCGCGCCTGCCGAGCACCGTCACGGGCACGCTGCGCGGCATCCAGATCGACAGCGACGGTCAGGGCTCGTTCGCGTACTGCGTCGGCGCCGACGGCGTCGTGCTCTTCAGCACCGACGACGGGCGCAACTGGACGCTCAAGCCGCAGGTCATGAACGTGTTCAGCCAGCCGGCCGACCTGTGGGACGTGTTCTTCGCCGACCGCGACAACGGCTGGATCGTCGGTTTCGACCACACGATCTACGAGACGAGCGACGGCGGCCAGAACTGGACGAACATCGCCCCGCTGGGCCACATCGCGGCCGACAACCCGGAGTGGTACCAGATCTACGCGTGGGCCGACGACGAGTGGATCGCCGTCGCCGACGAGGGCTGGTTCATCCGGCGGCTGCCCAACGGCAGCCTGCCGCACGGGCAGATCTTCCTGAGCCAGGCCTGCTACGACCCGCAGATCACGGGGATGCCGTGGGACCTCGAGCTGTGGTCCGTGGACTTCACGGGCGACAGCGGGCTCATCGCGGGCGGCGTCGGCAACAACGACGGCTACGTCTTCGAGTCGACGGACCGCGGCGCGACGTGGAGCCTGTACACCGCCTGCTACGACCACCTCGCGGCGGGCTCGGGCGGGCTCACGCCGCCCAGCTTCTACGGCGTCGAGATGTTCGACGTCGCGGGGAGCGGCACCGCGGCGGGCTACGGCAGCGGCGTGTACCAGTCGGGGCTCTCCTCGACCTCGTCGGCGCCCGGCGCCTGCACGACCTGCCCCGCGAACTCGCTCGCGCTCACGCAGGTGGTCAACGACTCCGACAGCAACGGCACGTTCGACGTCACGGACGACACGGGCAAGCCGCTCCAGCGCGACATCACGGCGTCGGCGAGCAACGACGTCGCGTGGACGGTCGGCGACTTCGGCACGGTGCGCCGCTCGGACGACGGCGGCACGACCTGGTCCGAGCTCGCGGGCCTGCACCGCGGCCGCATCTCCGGCGGCGAGTTCGACGACCTGTCCACCGGCGTGATCTTCGGGCAGGCGTGGCGCGCGTTCTGGACGACGGACGGCGGCAGCAACTTCACGCTCGAGTACAACCCGAGCGTCCCGGCCGGACCCGGCGGCGGCGCGTGGTTCGGCAACTTCAACGCGGCGGCGCTCACGGCGGGCGCGTCGGAGGCGGTGCTCGTCGGCGACCGCGGGCGTGTCGCGGTGCGCGACAGCTCGGGCACGTGGACGGACCGTTCCATCGGCAACTGGAACGAGCAGCGCACGCTCACCGCGGTGCTCGTGAACAGCGACGCGAGCGTCATCCTCACGTGCGGCCCGCAGGGCAAGCTCTACCTGAGCACGGACAACGGCGCGAACTTCACCGAGTCGACGCTCATGTCCGGCGGCCAGCCCGTCACGGCCGACCTGGAGGACATGGTGCTCCAGAACAACTACGTCCTCTACCTCGGCGCGGACGACACGATGTACGCCGCGAACGTGAGCAACCTGTTCACGGCGGTGGCGGCCGTCCCGATCGTCGGCTCGGGCGGCACGCCGTCGGCGCTCGCGTCGCGCACGCTCACCGAGATCTACGCCGGCAACGACGCGGGCGAGGTCTTCGTCTACAACCCGTCGATGGCGCAGTTCGACAAGGTCACGGCGATCACGCCGGCGGACCTCGGCGGGCGCGTGTTCGAGATCGAGCCCGTCCCGGGCGCGAGCGACTGGTTCTTCGGCGGCGACGCGGGGCACGTGCAGCACTTCGACGGCTCGACGTGGACGGCGGTGAAGTCCACCTTCGAGCGCGAGGTGCGCAGCCTCGAGTTCTTCGACATCGACGACGGCCTGGTCATCGGGCGCAAGACGAGCGTCGGCGTCTGGTGACGCGCGCGTCTCCTGGTCTCGCAACGCACTCCGACTAACGTTCTGTTTCCTGAACATCGCGCCGACGTTCAGGCACCGTGCTCCATGTCACCGGCGGATCGGCGCGCAGGAGTCGTTCCGCCGTCGATTCCGTCGCCGCCCTCCGGACGCACGTCCCCATGTCGACGGAATCGGCGTTCCGCGCGCCGCGCGATGACCTACCCTCGGTCGGAACGCGGAGTTTCGGCATGGGGCAGGGCAGGCCGAGCCGGAGGTCGGGACTGGGCGCGCGGCTCACGCTGGGCGCCTCGGTGGTCCTCGCTCTCTCGTTGGGCGCGGTCACCGCGCTCCTGACGGCGCAGTTCCGCGCCGCGCTGCTCGACGACGAGTTCGCCGCGCTGTCCACGGACGCGGCGCGCGTGTCGTCGACGCTCGGCGGGCTGCTCGACGGCGTGCGCGAGAACGTCCGCGCGCTCTCGCTCACGCCGCCGCCCGGCGGCATCGCGCGGGCGCGGGCCGCGGGCGGCGTCGACCCGCTCGACGGCTCCACCGAGGAGCTCTGGGTGCAGCGGCTCCGCGCGATCTTCGAGGCGTTCCTCACCGCGACGCCCAGCTACACGCAGGCCCGGCTCATCGGCGTCGAGGACGGCGGCCGCGAGCTGCTGCGCGTGGAGCGGGCGCGCGGCGGCGAGCCCGTGCGCGTCGTGCCCGCGGAGGAGCTCCAACGCAAGGGCGACCGCGACTACGTCCTCGCGGCGCTCGCGCTGCCCGCCGGCGAGGTCCACCTCTCGGACATCGAGTTCAACGTCGACCACGGCGTCGTCGACCGCGCGCACCCCACGGTCCGCGCGTCGACCCGCGTCGACCACGTCGACGGCTCGCCGCTGGGCGTGCTCGTCATCAACCAGGACATGGGCCCCGCGTTCGCGCGGGTCCGCTCGCAGACGCGCCGCTCGCGTGACGTGCACGTGTACAACGCGCTCGGCGAGGAGCTCATGCACGCGACGACGGCCCGCGAACACGGGCTCGCCTCGGGCGCGATGGGCGCGTTGCTCGACGCGGAGGGGCAGCGGGCGGTCCTCGAGGGTGCGAGGCGGTCGGACACGCGCATCCTCGGCCGGGGAGACGACCGCTGGGTCGTCGCCGTGGAGCGGCTCGCGCTCCCCTTCGCCGGCGACCGCGCCGAGCTGCGCGTCGTCGTCGGGAGCTCGTACGCCTCGCTCGTCGAGCGCGTGCGCGAGGCGCTCGCCGACAGCCTGCTGCTCGGGGCGATCGCGACCGGGATCGCCGTCGTGCTGCTGCTCCTCTTCGCGCGCTCGGTCACGCGGCCGCTCGCGCGCATCGCGGAGGTCGTCGCGCGCTTCGACCCCGCGGACGGCTCCGCCGACGAGCTGCCCGTCGAACGCGGCGACGAGATCGGCGACCTCGCGCGCACGTTCCGGCAGATGACCGCCGACGTGAGCGCGAGCGCCCGCGCCCTCGCGGAGAGCGAGCGGCGGCTGTCGCTGAGCGTCGAGGCCGGCGGCATCGGCACCTGGCTCTGGTCGCCGGACGACGACCGCTGGGAGGGCGACGCGCGGGCGCGCCGGCTGCTCGGCGTCCCGGACACCCCGGGCATGACGTACTCGCTGGCGAGCTTCGTGAGCCACGCGCGCGAGGACGACCGGGCGAGCCTCGGGCACGCGGTGCGCGCGACGCTCGACGGCAGCGGGTGCGTGCTCGAGTTCGGTGCCGAGGAACCGGGCGGCGGCCGACGCGAGCTCGCCGTGCGCGGGGAGTGCCTGCGCGACGAGGCCGGCCGCCCGACGCTCGTGGTGGGCGTGCTCCAGGACGTCACGGTGCTGCGCCGCGGGCAGCGGCTCGAGCAGCACGCCCGCGCGCTCGAGAAGAGCAACGAGGCGCTGCGCACCTTCGCGCACGTCGCCTCGCACGACCTCAAGGAACCGCTGCGGTCCATCTCGAGCTACGTCGGCCTGCTCGCGCGGCGCTACGAGGGCCGACTGGACGACGACGCCGACGAGTACATCGCGTTCGTGCAGAAGGGCACGGCGCGCATGCGCACGCTCATCGACGAGCTGCTCCGCTACTCGGTCCTCGGCGTCGAGGGCGCGCCCTTCGAGACCTTCCCGCTGCGACGCCCGCTCGACGACGCCGTCGAGTCCCTGTCGGCGGCGCTCGACGAGGCCGGCGCGACGCTCGACGTCGACGGCACGTTCCCCGACGTGAGCGGCGACGAGAGCCAGCTCCGGCAGCTCTTCCAGAACCTGCTCTCGAACGCGCTGAAGTACCGCGCCGACGCGCCGCCGCACGTGACCGTCCGGGCGCGCGTCCACGAGCACGAGGTGCGCGTGGACGTCGTCGACAACGGCATCGGCCTCGACCCGAAGCACGCCGAGCGCATCTTCGAGGTCTTCCAGCGCCTGCACGGCCCGGAGGACTACCCCGGCACGGGCATGGGGCTCGCGCTCGCCCGACGGATCGTCGAGCGGCACGGCGGCGACATCGGCGTGGAGTCCGAGCCGGGCGCCGGCGCGGTGTTCACCTTCACGCTGGCGCTCGACCCGCGGGGCGTCAGCGCGCCCGCTCGTACACCGATCGCATGAACGGGGTGAACGTGCCGTCGGGGTTGCGCATCGCCGAGGTGAGCACCTTGCGGTCGGGCGTCTCGACGGTGATCGAGTCGCGGTAGATCGTCGTGCCGCCCGAGCCGTCGAAGGTCGGGCCCTCGGCCTCGAGCACGAGCGTCGTGCCGGCCTCGTCGAGCCAGCCGCGGTAGATCCAGAGCGTCGTCTGCACGCTGTCGATCCAGGTGCCGACGAAGTCGCCGCTCGACGGGTCGTAGCCGAGCGTCATGAAGGAGGTGAACGGCGTCCCGTCCATGTCGGCGGAACCCTCCGCCTGCACCCACAGGTCGCCGACGGCGCGCACGGACTCGGTGGCCAACATGAGGATCGGCTCGTCGCCCTCGGCGGGCATCTCGCAGGTCACGTCCCACTCGCCGACGAGCTGCTGCAGCCAGCGGTGCTGCTCGCTCGCCTCGATCGGCACGGGCATCTCCATGTCGAAGGGCGTGGCGGCGGGCGCGGCGCCGTCGGAGCCCGGCGACGCGCAGGCGGCGACGAGCAGGCAGGCGGCGAACGGGAGGGCGGTGCGGCGGAGCGTGCGGCGGGCGGACGTCATGGCGGGTTCCCCGGGAGTCGGCGTGCGGGACGTTCTACGACACGGACGGTCGGGCGCGCCACGCGTGCGGCCCGCGCGCCCGCGGATCCGCCGCGCGTCCGGCCCCTCGATCGGTGCCTGGGCGGCGTTTCACCCGTGCAGAACGCCCATTCATCTTTTGACGGAACCGGGAATCGGTTCCAAGGTGGGCGCTCACGAACGGGGGAGCACAGCCGGAGGAGAAGGCCGGCGCCCCGCGGGCGACCGCGGGACGACCTGACCAGCTCCAGCTCGTCGCCGACTCGTCCACTTGGACACGAATCGTCGACCTTGGACGTCGTATCGAGACCGCGGGCCCGCCCGTGGTCACCCATCGACAGGTCGGCGGGCGCCTGGTCCGGCGCCCGCCGGCCGCTTGGTCGGGGCGGCGCGCGGCGCCGTCGGTCAGGGACTGCCGTCGTAGTCGCAGTTCCGGATCATCTCGGCGAGCGTGACGTACCACAGGTCGTCGCGCTCGATGCGCGTCTCCTCGAGCTGCGCGCGGCGTCGCGCGAGCGCGGCCTGATCCTCGGGGAAGTGCGCGCGCGCCTCGTCGACGAGGCAGAGCGCCGCGTCGACGCGCTCGTTCCAGTCGACGACGCGCGGGTCGTCGGTGCTCTTCGCGTCCCACGCGAGGTGGGCGGCGTCGGCGCGCGCCTGCGCGGGGAAGCCCAGCGCGCGACCGAGGAAGCGCGCGCGCTCCCGGCCCTCGAACCGCGCGTCCGGGTCCTGCACGAGCGCGAGCGCGGGGCGGCAGTCGCCGAGCGCCGCGCGGGCCAGCGCCTCGTACGAGCGCAGGCGACGGTGCGCGTCGGGGTCGGCGGCGATGAGCGGGTCGTCCGCGAGCTCGTCGCTCAGCGCGAGCACCGCGTCCGGGCGGTCGTCGTCGAGCAGCCCCGCGAGCTCGTCGAGCGGGTCGGCGGGCGGCGCAGCCGGCGAGCAGGCGACGACCGCGAGGAGCAGCAGGACGATCAGCACGGGGGCTCCGGCGTCACGCCGGCCTCGTACGGGACGTAGTCGTACTCCCCCACGCCCTGGATGACGAGGAAGCGGCACGGCGCGCCGTCCGCGGACGTGACGTGGTGCGGCGTGCCGGGCGTCACCTCGTGCATGCGCCCGGGGGCCAGCACGGTGCGCGCGACGTCCGCCGGTGCGTCCGGCGCGCACGTGCGGACGCACACCGAGCCGTCGAGCACGACGAAGGTGTCGGTGATGCGCGTGTGCACGTGCCACGGCACGCACTGGTCCGGCCCGAGCGCGAGGAGCCGCACGCGGAGCCCGGGCGCCTCGGCGAGACTGCGCCGTTCGTCGGCGTCGTAGGCGGCGAGTTCGCGTTCCTTGGTCATGATGTATGTGCTCCTCCCCGGGAGGACCCCAGTGTAGTCGCCTTCCAAGAAGCCGCGGAGGTCGGGCCCGGAAGCGCGCTCAGCGCGGCGCGCGCAGCCGTTCCTCGAGCCGCTCGATGCGGTCGCGCCACGCGAGGCGCAGGAGCCACCCCGCGGGGATCGCGTCGACGCCGTAGAGCGCGCCGGCGAGCTGGCCGCAGACGGCGGCGGTCGTGTCCGCGTCCTCGGCGAGGTTCGCGGCGGCGAGCACCGCGTCGCGGAACGTCTCCGTGCGCGCGAGGCACCAGGTCGCCGCCTCGAGGCAGTGCACGACGTAGGCCGAGCTGTCGATGTCGGGCTCCGCCCGCGCGAGGTGCTCGCCGCGCGCGATCGCGACGATCGCCGGCGCGCCCTCGAAGGTCTCGGCGTCGCCGAGCAGGACCTCGAGCTTCGACGCGCCGCGCATCGCCCGCACGAGCATGCGCGCGAGGAGGCGGCACGCGTCGACGGACTCCTCCGCGCCGTGCGTGAGGCGGCTGCTCAGCGCGGCGTCGCGCTCGGCGGCGTCCTCGTCGCGCGCGTGCCACAGCGCGACGGGCGCGAGCCGCATGATGCTCCCGTTGCCCGCGGCGCGCGGGTGCGTCGAGCCGGCGAGCGGATCGCCGGTCTCCTCGTAGCGGCCGAGCGCGTCCGCGACGGTGGTCCCGATGTCGAAGCACTCGCCGGTGCACGACAGCTCGCCGTGCCGCCACCAGCGCACGAAGCGCCGCATGACGTCGTGCGGGTCGAGGCCACCGCGCTCGAGCAGGCTCTCGGCGAGGCACAGCGCCATGGACGTGTCGTCGGTCCACTGGCCGGGCTCGAGGCCGAACGGCCCGCCGCCGACCATGTCCGTGAGCGGCGGCGACCCGCCCCGCGGCGAGAACTCGAGCGTCGTGCCGACGGCGTCGCCGACCGCGAGGCCGAGGAGCGGGGCGGGGACGTGGGCGGGGTCGTGGCCGGGATCGGTCGTCGTGACGAGTCCTCCGTGCCCGTCCCGTGCGACGGGCGGCGGTCATGACCGGGATGCGTCACGGGCCGCTCGTTGCGGGTCGCGGCGTCTCCCCGGATGCTGGCGGACCGATCGTATCCGGAGGAACGTCATGCCGTCGTCGGCCGTTGTCCTCGCGCGGACCGCCGCGCTGCCCGCCGTGCTCGTCGCCGCCCGTGTGTCGGCCGTCGCGCTCGCCGCCCTGCTCCTCGCGCCCCCCGTCGCCGCCCAGGTCGTCGACGACGCGACGCTCCGCGAGCGCGCGGCCCCGGCCGTCGAGCAGGAGTGGCTCGTCGCCGCGGTCGTCGGGCAGATCACGCCGGAGGGCGAGTCCATCGTCGGGCTCGGGCGGTTCGCGCGCGACGACGCGCGCGTGCCGGACGCGCACACCGTGTTCGAGATCGGCTCGGTGAGCAAGGTGTTCACCGCGCTGCTGCTCGCGGACGCCGTCGCGCGCGGCGAGGTCGCGCTCGACACGCCCGTGAACGAGCTCATGCCGGAGGGCGTGCGGCTCGTCGACAAGGACGCGCCGATCACGCTGCTGCACCTCGCGACGCACCGCTCCGGCCTGCCGCGCATGCCCGACAATCCGGAGCTCGTCGGGCTGCTCCCGTCGTTCGAGGGCTACGACGCCGAGCGGCTCTTCGACTTCCTCGACGGCTTCGAGCCGCCGCGTGCGCCGGGCGCCGCGCCCGAGTACAGCAACCTCGCGGTCGG
The DNA here is from genome assembly GCA_030428785.1 of bacterium. Classification (GTDB taxonomy): domain Bacteria; phylum Planctomycetota; class B15-G4; order B15-G4; family B15-G4; genus JAUIEF01. The sequence goes on along the minus strand of JAUIEF010000079.1, from coordinate 9,532 downwards.
GCTGCTCGGCGAGCTGCTCGCGCGCAACGCGGGCACCGACTACGCGACGCTGCTCCACGACCGCGTGCTCGTCCCGCTCGGCATGCACGAGACGGCGGTGCTCCCGGACGACGCGATGCTCGCGCGCCTCGCGCCGCCGCACCGCGGGGACGCGCAGCCCGGCGCAGCCTGGGACGTGCCCGGGCTCGCGGGCGCCGGCAGCATCCGCTCGACCGTGCACGACATGCTGCGCTTCGGACGCTTCGCGCTCGGCCTGCTCGAACCCGAGGGCAGCGACACGCTCGAGTCCGCGCTCGCGCTCACGCTCGTGCCGCGCGAGGACAGCGACGCGCCGGGCCACCGCATCGGCCTCGGCTGGCACGTCAACACCGACCTCGGCATCTGGTGGCACAACGGCCAGACGGACGGCTACCACTCGATGTTCGAGGTCATGCCGGAGGAGGGCGTCGTGCTCGTCGGGCTCGCGAACACGGCCAACGGCGTCATCCAGCAGCTCACGGACGGCCTCGCGGGCGAGTGGATCACCGGCGAGCCGAAGGAGCTGTGGCTGCCGTCGCACGCGGACGTCCCCGCGGACGAGCTCCCGCCGCTCGCCGGCAACTACGGGCACCCGCTGCTCGGCGTGCTCGCGGTCGCCGTCGAGGACGACCGCGTCCTCGCGACGCTCTCCATCCAGCCGACGTTCCGCGTCTTCCCCGCGGGCGACCGCCGCTGGCGCTACCGCGTCGTCGACGCGGAGCTCGTGTTCGACGCACCGGGCGACGACGGCGTCGTCGCGCGCGTGACGCTCCACCAGAACGGCGCGGAGCTTCCGTTCACGCGGATCGAGGAGGAGGCGGGGGACGACACGGACGGCTAGGCGGAGTCCGACGGCGCGTCAGCCGTCCGGGAGCGCGGCGAGCAGCACCTCGAGTTGACGGGCGCGCAGCGCCGCCGGATTCTTCGCGGCTCCGGGGCCGATCGCCTCCGACACGACCCGCAGGATGCGCGCGTCGCCGTGCAGGTCGTCGCGGAGCGCCGTGAGGCCGGCGGCGTCACCCAGCGTGCGCTCCCACCCGGACAGCGCCGTCCGCACGACGAGCGACTCACCCTGCATCGCGGCACGGGTCCAGGAGGACAGGTCGGGGTCCTCCCGCCCGCGCAGCAGGAGGGTCGCACCCGCCAGGATCCTGACCCGGTCGCTGTCTTCCTCCAGGAACCGTTCGCGGAGCAGGTCGTCGGTCGTCGACTCCGGGTGGAGGCACAGCGCGAGCAGCGCCTTCTCCCGGATCTCGTCCGAAGGGTCCGCGACCGCCGCGCGCGAGAGCGACGCGGCCGCGTCCACCGGCAGCGCGCCCGCCCCCAGCCCCAGTGCCGCGAGCCCGTCGACGGCGAGCGACCGGCTTTCCGGATCCCCGCTCGACTGCAAGGTCTCCGCGAACGCGCCGAGGAACCGCGCGCTGCGGCCGACCATGGCCGAGAGGATGTCCCGGCGACGCTCGGCGTCCGTCTCGCACGAGAGGAGGTCGCCGAGGAGCGTCTCCGCCTCCTCGCCGGGCAGGGCACCGAGGGCGGTCACGGCCGCGGCGCGCAACTCGTGCGAACCGCCGAGCCAGTCCGCGATCACGGGCAGGAGATCGTCCGGCGTCTCGTGGACGGCCAGCGTCGCCGCGGACCAGAGCCGGACCTCGTCGAGGTCGGGATCACCCACGGCTTCTTCGACGAGAGGAGCGAGGACCGGGAGCCCCTGCCCCAGCGCGCCGATCGCTTCGACGAACAGGAGACCGCCGTCAGGATCCTGTACGACGACGTCGCGCAGCCGCGCGGCGAATCGGGGCGCGTCGATCTCGCCGCGTCGCCCGAAGTAGCGGACGGACTCCATCGCCCCGAAGCGGACGGTCCAGCGTGCGTCGTCCAGTCCGAGAACGAGCAGATCCTCGACCTGCTCGGCGGGGAACAGACAGAGCCACAGGAAGAGCTGCTCGAGCAGCCGTTCCCGATCGGAGGCCAGCACCTCGGCCCACAGGCGCCACGGCGGCTCCCCGTGGCGCACGAGTGCCGACGCGAGGACGGGCACGATCTCGTGCTCCGTGAACGGGTCGGGCTCGGTGACCACGCGTCGCAGGACCGACCAGAGCGCGTCGAGCACCCGGCGGTCCCGCTGCGCGAAGTCGACGTACGTCGTGAGGAGGGCACGCAACCGCGGCTCCTGCTCGCCGTCGAGCGCCCGACACCACGCGCCGACGAGATCCTCGTGCGTCTCCGCCAGTTCCGCGCCCAGCGCGCGCCAGCTCTGTCCGTCGTCCTTCCGAGCGCTCACGAGCCCGAGGAACTCATCCCGGACGCCCTTGAGCTCGTGCGTCATCGGCGATGATTCCAGGCTCGATCGCGTGGCGTCGCCCAGTGACCGCGCGAGCTCGTGCGACGAGCGCGACCGGAACGAGCGGACGAGCGCGTGGAAGCGGTCCACGACCGTGGGCGCGGCAACCTCACCCGCGCCCGCGACACCTGGGCCGGAGGCGAGCGGCCGCTCGACCGTCGCACGCGATCCGACGGCGCCGAGCGTCCCCACGACACGCCCCCCCGTCGCCTCGAGTGCGGAGACCGCGCGCGGCGAGGGGGTGTTCGACCCTCGCGTTCCCGACGCGGACCCGAAGCCCACGGCGACCCAGATCACCGTGGCGACCACCGCGCCGCCGACGAGCGCCCGACCCACGCTCCGCGTCACGGAGCCTTGCCCGCGTTGCCTTCCTCCGTCCCGGCGCCGCCCGTGCGCTGCGACTCCTTCTTGGTCTGGATGATGCCGTCGTACGTGGCCTTCCAGTCGTCGATCCATGTCTGGTTGGGCGGGTCCTGGCCCTGCAGGTCCACGAGGTGGTCGAAGATCTTGGCCTTGGCGTCCTCGAGACCCTTGGCGTGGATGATCTTCTCGTCCGGGCCCTCGAAGGTGATGCCGTTCTCGTCCTGTTGGATGGTCACGCCGGCGCATGCCCAGGCGAGAGCAAGCATCACGGCGACCATCCCCGTCCTCTTCACGACTCGCTTCACGTTTGGCTCCTCGTCCTCGTGGCTGGTAGCGTCTCGATCGGTGGTCGATTGCCTCGACCGGGTGCAGTCGCCAGGCGATGCCGGAGATCACAATTGTTCTTCCAGATTCGTTCGCGGGCGGCCCGCGCACGGGTGGACGCTCGGCGCCCGAGGCGACTCCGCGCGCCCACGCGTCACGCGCGCGCGCTCGCGGCGACGGTCCTCGTCTGCGCGTGCGTCACCGGCTGCGTCCGTCAGCTCGCGCTCCCCGAGGTGGACGGCCTGTTGCGCGACGCCGGCTGGCGCGCGGTGATCCTCGACGACGACCTCTCGCTCTTCTCGCCGCTCGACGTCGCGACCGCGGAGGAATACGCGGGACTCGTGCGCGAGGAGCGCGCACTCGTGCAGGACCTCCTGGAGCTGCCGCCGGCCGACGCGCCGCTGCTCGTGCTGCTCCGTGAGGCCGACCCGCCCTCGGACCCGCTCGCGGCGCTGCAGCCCTCGCGCGACGGAGTCCGCGGTGTCGCGGACGCGCACGCGGTGTCCCTGGCGGTGCCGACCGGGCCGGGCGCGCTTCCGCCGACAGCGCTGCGGGACGTCGTCCGACACGAGCTCGTGCACGTGGAGAGTCGTCGCGCCGGGCTCCACGGCCCGTCCTGGTGGAACGAGGGCCTGGCGGACGAGATCGCCGCCATGGACACGGTGGACGGCCGGCTCGTGCTCCAGGCGGAGCCGCTCGAACTGGGCTGGATCGCCCTGCACCTGGACGACTACCCGGACACACGGGTGTTCGCGAGGTCCGCCGCGCGGGAGGCCGGGCGCGACGACCTCTTCCTCTATTCGTTCCACCGCTCGGCGGTGCGGCACCTGCTCGGAGAGCACGAAGCCGCGACCTTCGCCGCCACGGCGCGCGCCGCCTTCGAGGCGCGCGACGACCCGGACCTCCCGCGTCGGTGGCGGGCGCGGGCCGCGACGCGGGACGTGCCGGCGATGATCGCGCGGGCCGCCGACTCGGAGTCCGCGGAGACCCGCGCGGCCGCTGCCGCGCTGCTCGCCGACCTCGCCGCGGCCGGCCTGCCGAGCGCGCTCACGCCGGAGGCCGACGCGCTCGCGTTCCGGATGCTCGACGACGAGCGGAGCTTCACCTCGGCGGCGGCCTACCTCTTGTTCACGCGCTCACGAGCGCTCGACGCGAGCCTCGTCGACGCGGCCGTCGCGCACGACGACCCGTGGGTGCGCGTGCTGGGCCTCGCGCTCCGACGCGCGCGCGGCGGGGACGTCTCCCCGGCGGAGATCGAGGCGGCATGGGCCGCCGCGCCGGAGGACTGGACACGCGAGCTCATGCTCGGCGACGCGCTGCCGCCCGGGCCGCCGGAGCGGTAGCGGCCCCCCCCCACGCGGGGGGCGGGTATCCTGGAGCGCACCCCGGGAACCGAAGGAGGCCCCATGACCGCGCGACCGGTCCTCGAGACGACGACGGCCCTGCTCCTCGCGTGCGGACTCGCGTCGCCCGCCGCCGCCCTCCAGTTCACCGAGCACGTGCTGCCCGCCGCGCCGGACGGTCCGGTCTGGGTCGAGGCCGCCGACGTGGACGGCGACGGCGACGACGACGTGCTCTGGCTCTCGCCCGGCGACGACCTCGTCGCGTGGCAGGAGAACCTCGACGGCGCCGGGAGCTTCGGCGCGCCGCGGGTCGTCTGCAGCACGCTCAACGCGCCGGGCTCCGCGACGGTCGCCGACATGGACGCCGACGGAGACCTCGACGTCGCCTACCTCTCGGGCTTCCCGGTGCGCATCGAGTGGGCCGAGAACACGGACGGCGCGGGGACGTTCGGCGCGCGGCACGTCGTGCACTCGCCGGCGTTCACGCTCTCGACCGACATGGAGATCCAGGCCGGCGACCTCGACGACGACGGCGCCGTGGACCTGCTCGTGACGAACCTCACGGGAAGCAACACGCTCTGCTGGTTCCGCTACGTCGAGGAGCTCGGCACGTGGCGCATCGAGGAGGTCATCGTCGACCAGCTCGACGAGGACCAGCGCGGCGCCGCCCTCGGGGACATCGACGGCGACGGCAGTCTCGACGTCGCGCACGTACAGGAGAACCAGTTCTTCGAGAGGGTCGTCGTCTCGCTCAACGACGGCGCGGGCGTCTTCACCTCGTACCAGGTCACGACCGACATCCAGGGCGCCGAGGACGTCGACCTCGCGGACGTCGACCTCGACGGTCGGCCCGACCTCGTCGTGGGCTCGGACGGCGCCGGTCCGGCGACGGGCTTCTACTCGAGCATCCAGTGGATGCGGAACCTCGGCCTCTCGGGGAGCTTCCCGCAGTTCGACGTGCCGTTCGTCGTGCTCCTCGAGGACGACGACGAGCGCGTCGTCGCGGTGCACTGCGTGGACGTCGACAAGGACGGCGACCCCGACGTCGTCGCGGGGCTGCTCGGGACGTCGCAGCTCGGCTCCGTCGCCTGGGTGGAGAACACGAGCGGCGGCGCGTGGATCCCGCACTCCCTGTCGTCGACACCGCAACGAGCGGACGCCGTCGCGTCCGGCGACCTCGACGGCGACTGCGTCCCGGACCCCCTCGCGGCCTGGTCGTTCCTCGACGAGGTCCGGTGGTACGAGAACCCCGGCGACGGGCTGTGGACGAACCTCGGCGGCTCGACCGTCGGCGCGGCGGGGCACCCGTGCCTCACCGGCTCGGGCGACCTGCTCGTCGGGACGGACGTGCACCTCCGGCTCGACGACGCGCCGCCCGGCGCGCTCGTCCTGCTCTGGCTCGCCTACGACTCGACGCCGTTCGCGGCGCTCGGCGGCACCGTGTACCCGAACCCGCCGGTGCGTCAGTTCCTGCGCGTCGCGGACGGCGCGGGCTCGTTCGGGCAGTCGCTCGTGTGGCCGACGACGCCGGCGGGCATCGACGTCTACCTGCAGTTCATCGTGCAGGACGCGTCGGTGATCCACGGGCTCACGCTGTCGGACGGCATCGTCGCGACGACGTTGTGAGTCGGCGGGCCGGTACCGGCGTCGCGCCCTAGGAGTCCCCTCGCGCCGCGGCGGCCGCGTCGAGCAGCGCGAGCGCTCCGTCGGCCCAGGGCGATTCGGGGTAGAGCTCGCGCACGCGCTCGTACGTGCGGCGGGCCTCGTCGGCGCGCCCCAGGCGGATGAGGCACGAGCCCTGCGCGACCATCGCCATCTCGTGGAAGCTCGCGGCGGACGTGCTCATGACGCTCAGCGCGCGCCAGCGGTCCAGCCGCGGGTGCTCCGCGAAGTACGCCTCGCTCCGCGCGAAGCACGCCAGCGCCTGCTCGTACTCACGGCGCCGGATGTGCCTCGCCCCGGCCGCGTGGTGGCGGCCGAAGCGCGCCCGCGCCCCGTAGGTCCAGATCCAGAAGACCGCCATGCCCGCGCCGGCGCCCCACGGCCCCCGGCCGCTCACGGCGAGGCCCGCGGCGACGCACACGCCGAGCGCCGCGAGCTGGAGCAGGAAGAACGCCCAGCGGAACTCGTGGGCGCTCGGCGAGCGGCGAGTCATGCGCTCCGCCCCGCAGCGTTCACTTCGCCCATCGGGCCCGTGCGTCGTGGTAGAGGTCGACGCGTCGGACGGTCTTCATGTCGACGTCGTCGGGCGAGTGGAAGAGCAGCGCGTGGCCGCCGCCCGCGGCGAGCTCGGTGACGTGCAGCTCGCCGTCGGCGGTCGTGAAGGCGACGCGCAGGTCGTCCGCGACCTGGTTCACGTACCGGTCCTCGACGCCGAGACCGACGAACACGGCGAGCGCGGGCCGGTCGATGCCGGTGACGATCATCGAGCCCTGCACGTCCCTGCTGACGCGGAACCCGATGACGGACGCGCCGTGCGCGCCGGCGTTCTCGGGCCGGTCGACCATCGACTCGGGGACGTCGTAGCCCTCGAGGTGGGTCCACTTGCGGTCGCCGTGCTCGAGGACGTCGTCCCCGGCGGGAGTAACGGCGAGCGGCGAGTTCACGGCCGCGACGCACACGACGGCGAGGCACAGGGCGGCGACGAGCTTGACGGCCATGGATCCTTCCTCCGTTCCGGGGGCAGCGAGTCTACCGCGACGCGCGCCCGCGAGCCGACCCGCGCCGGACGTCGCGCGCGACCCTACCGCTCGTTCATGCCCTTGCCGGCGAGGATCCCGGCGCGGCAGCGCTCGATCCGCGCGACGCGGGTCTTCGACTGCTTCGCGCCCTCGACGTGGATCACGTAGGAGCGCTGTCGTCCCGGGGTGAGGGCCTGGAACGCGTCGCGCAACGCGCGGTCCGCGTCCAGCGCGCGCGCGAGCTCCTCGGGGAGCACGAGCTCGGGCTTCGCAGGGCGCTCCGCGGAGCGGCCGGCCTCCTCGAGCGCGACGGCCTGCCGCACGAAGGACCGGACGGCGCGCGCGTCGACCTGCGCCGCGTCCGTGAACTCGAGGCGTCGCGCGGTCCGGGTGTTCGGGCCCTGGCTGCGGAGCAGGCCGCGGGGATCGTCGAGGCGCGCGCCCTCGAAGAACATGAGCGCGCAGTGCGCCTTGAACGGCTGGATGATCGCGACGTTCCTGCCGCCGGACGCGTAGCAGGGCTTGCCCCACTTGAGCGCCTCGTCGAGGCCGCAGTCGAGGAGCACGGACCGCAGCGCGCGGATCTCGTCCCGCCAGGTCGTGGCGCGCGCGACGAAGGCGTCGACGCGGGGGTCGGTCGTGGTCATGGGTCTTCTCCGTTCACGTCCGTGGGTCGTCGCGCTCCATGACCCAGCGCAGCACGTGCTCGCCGTCCCAGTCGAAGGCGCCGTCGGCGCGCATGCCGACCTTCTCGAGCACGCGGTGCGAGGCGACGTTCTCCGGGAGCGCGAGGCCGACGATGCGTTCGAGCCCGATGACGTCGAAGCCGTACGCGACGCTCGCACGGCAGGCCTCGGTCGCGAGGCCGCGGCCCCAGTGCTCCGGCAGGAAGCGGTAGCCGACGTCCGTGACGTCGAGGTCGTCCAGGTACTTGAGCCCACAGAAGCCGATGACCTCGCCGGTCTCACGGAGCACGCAGCCCCAGCGCCCGTAGCCGACCGTGTCGAAGTCCGGGTACGCGGCGAGCGCCTCGCGCGCGGCCTCGACGCTCTCGAGCATCGGCTCGCCCGTGTGCCGCATGACGTCCGGGTTGCCGTTGAGCGCGAAGAACGCCTCGGCGTCGTCGACGGTCAGCGCGCGGTGGAGGAGGCGCGCGGTCGTGGGGCCGGTGGTGTGGCGGGGCTCGGGAATGGTGCGGGCTCCGGTGAGTGTCAGCGCATTCTCGGGAAGGCGGCGCGAGGCGTCCAGCGGCGCGGACGCCGCCGCGCGCGCCGCGGACGACCGTTCCGCCGCGGCCGTCGCCGCCGACGCACGCCCCACGCACCGCCGTGTCGGCGCCCGCGCCCCGCGAGGGTGTATGCTGGCCGTGCGCCGACGAGCGGCGACGGGGAGCGCGCCGTCGGCGGAAGGGAGACGCCGATGCGGACACGCGACCGTCTGGTCCCGTTCCTCCTGGTGCCGGCGCTGACGGCGCTGGCGTTCACGCCGATCGCCGCGGCCGGGGGATTCACCGTCCTGCTCGACTTCGGGGACGGTCAGCTCCCGTCCGCGCACGGCTGGACCCCGCTCTTCGCCGACCCGAGCGGCAACCAGGTGAGCAGCGTCGTGGACGACGCCGTGCTGAGCCCGCCGCCGCCGGGCGCTCCCGGCAAGAGCCTCCGCATGCAGATGATGAACGGCGGCGGGTGGTGGCTCGACCTCGACGGCTTCGTGGGGCTCGACGAGGACTGGGTGCTCGAGCTGGACGTCCTGCGGCAGGCGGTGGGCGGCGGCAACGACATCGCGATCGAGCGCGTCGGCACGGGGAACGGGAGCGCGCACGCGCTGCCCCTCGCGATCGCGAACGACGGCCAGTGGCACCACCTGCGCATGGACATGGACCACGACCTCGGCGTCGTGACGCACTCCGTCGACGGGCAGGTGTTCAACACGGTGCTCCCGTACGACGCCCCGAACCCGCTCGTCCCGTCGACGAACGCGATCCTGTTCCTGTTCGGCAACCAGGGCGTGTCGATGGACGCGCTGTTCCACGACGTGTCGTTCACCGCGAGCGGCAGCCCCGGCGGCATCGTCGTCGACGGCGACCTGCTCACGGTGACCGGCGACGCCGACGGCGACGACCAGGCGTTCGAGGGCGTGCCGTTCACGACGTCGGTGGTCGGCGGCGTCGCGACCTTCCACGTCGCGGGTGACATCGACCTCGACGCGACGGACGTCCTGCGCGCGGTCGGTAGCCGGCCGATCGCGCTCGTCGTCGGTGACGACGTGCGCATCGCGGCCGGGGCGGTCGTCGACGCGTCGGCGGTGGGCGCGACGCCCGGACCCGGCGGCGGTGTCGGCGGCGCGGGCGGGAGCGGCGGCAGCGGCGGCGCCGGCGGGGTGCAGGGCGGGGCGGGGAGCGGAGGGTCCGGCGCGCTCGGGCACCTCGGTCCGACGGGCTGCGGCGCGGGTCTCGACGGCTG
>JAUIEF010000309.1 GCA_030428785.1 bacterium | reverse complement strand
AGCCCGTAGCGACCGCCGATCACGCGCGGCGGAGGAGCGTCCCGGCCGTCGGCCAGCGACGTGACGACGTCCTGGAAGAGCGGCTCGCCCGTCGCGCCCGGCTCCTTCGTGCGGTCGAGGACCGCGACCGCGCGCGTCGTCGACGGCAGCGCGTCGAGGAACGCACGCTCCGGGAACGGCCGGTAGAGCCGCACCTGCACCATCCCGACCCGCGCGCCGTCCTCGACGAGCGCCTCGACGCACTCGCGCACCGCGCCGCACCCCGAGCCCATGAGCACGACGACGCGCTCCGCCTCCGGGTGCCCGACGTAGTCCACGAGCCCGTACCCACGGCCCGTGCGCGCCGCGAGCTTCGCGAACGCCCCCTCGACGATCCCCGGCACCGCGTCGTGGAACCCGTTCGCCGCCTCCCGCGCCTGGAAGAACACGTCCGGGTTCTGCGCGCTGCCCCGCAGCACCGGCCGGTCCGGGTCCAGCGACCGCGCCCTGTGCTCCGTGATCCACGCGTTGTCGACCACCGCCCAGAGGTCCTCGTCCTCCAGCCAGTCGATCCGCGCGATCTCGTGGCTCGTCCGGAACCCGTCGAAGAAGTGCACGAACGGCACGCGCGACTCGAGCGTCGCCGCCTGCGACACGAGCGCGAAGTCGTGCGCCTCCTGCACCGACGCCGCGCAGAGCATCGCCCACCCCGTGCTCCGCGCCGCCATGACGTCCGAATGGTCGCCGAAGATGCTCAGCGCGTGCGTCGCCACCGTCCGCGCCGCGACGTGCAGCACGCACGGCGACAGCTCCCCCGCGATCTTGAACATGTTGGGCAGCATGAGCAGCAGGCCCTGGCTCGCCGTGAAGCTCGTCGCGAGCGTGCCGCCCTGCAACGCGCCGTGCAGCGCACCGGCCGCGCCGCCCTCGCTCTGCATCTCGATGACCGACGGCACGTTCCCGTACGCGTTCGGCACCCCGGCCGTCGACCAGGCGTCCGCGTGCTCGCCCATGGGCGACGCGGGCGTGATGGGGTAGATCGCGCAGACCTCGTTGAGACGGTAGGCGATCGAGGCCGCGGCCTCGTTGCCGTCGACCGTGCGGGCGCGGTTCGGCATGGGTCGTCCTCCGGTGCGGGCCGGTTGCGGGAGTGGGACGGGGACGAGGACGAGGCTACGCGCGGCGGGGCGAAGCGGAGCTACGGCCGAGGGCGTAGGCCGGCGCAGACGAGGGCGCAGCGGGGGGCTGAGCCGAAGCCGAAGCCGGTGCCGAACCCGAAGCCGGAGCCGAAGCCGAAGCCGAAGCCGAACCCGGAGCCGAACCCGGAGCCGAACCCACCGACGTGCCGCCCCGCGAACACTTGTGGGAGGTGAACGAGGTGAGCCCCCGCCAGACTCTCGCGAAGCGAGAGGAGCCATCGGCATCGGCTTCGGGTTCGGCTTCGGATTCGGCTTCGGCACCGGCTTCGGCACCGGCTTCGGAACCGGGTTCGGCTTCGGCCCTGGTCACCCGGCTGCGTGCGCGACGCACGTGGCGGGACTCCCTTCCTGGAATCGGGCGGGGCCCCGGCGGGCGCAACCCCACCCTGCACCACGGGCGGATCGCCGCGAGATCCGCGGACGAGGTCCGGACCGCGTTGCGCACCGCGGTGGCGCTCGGTGACCTGCGTGACGAGGACCTGTCGGAGTGCCACGCGCTCCTCGACCGCGTGCTCGCCGGACCCCGCCGCGGCCCGGATCCGTCCCCGTGCACGTCCACGTTCCCCGCACATCCCCGCCGCGCGCAGCGGGGGCGCTTCAGAACGTGCCGTGGAAGAACCGCATCTTCACGGGCTCGAAGAACCACACCTCGCGGAAGCGCGTCACGGGCGTGATGCCGTTCACGGACGGGATGCCCAGCCACGCCGTGGCCGCGTCGTGGAACGGCACCCAGTCGTCCGTCTTGCGCAGCTCCTCGGCGAGCTTCTTCATGTACTCGCGGTCCCACATGAGCGAGCGCTCGTGCTGCGGGATCATGAAGTTGAGCAGGCTCACGCGCCGGAACATCGGCTTGCCCGCGACGTCCGCGAGCAGGTCCGGCAGGCGCGGCTGCGTGCAGCGCGTGACGTAGACGTCGTCGACGCCCGCGTCGCGCAGCGCGAGGAGCAGCGGCACGGAGTAGCCGCGCAGCCCCGTGCTGATGACGAGCAGGTGCTTGCCGTCGTCGGCCTGCGCGACCATCGACGCGACCTTCTCCGCGCCGCTCGGCTCGCTCGCCCGCGTGTACGTGCAGAGCAGCGTCGCGAGACCCAGCACGACGACCCACAGCGAGAGCCCGATCGTGCGCACGAGCCGCGGCGCGCAGAGCCAGCCGCGCACGAGCGCGAGCACGATGAGGATCACGAACGCGAAGCAGATCTTCGTGATGAGGATCGTGTGCGTGCCGCGCCAGACGTCCGACAACCCGATGAGCAGCGGCAGCGCCGGCGCGGTGATCCAGAAGAGCGCCGCGTCCCCGCGCAGCCGGCGCCGCGCCGGCCCGAGGAACGCCCACAGCACGAACGGCACGCTGAGCGCCCCGAGCACCGTGACGACGAGGATGAGCTGCCGGTTGCCGAGCGTCTCCACCGAGTCCGCGAGCGCGTAGTCACGGAACATGTAGAGCGCCCGGAACTTCACGTGCTCCGTCGGCACGCCGCCCGTGAAGTAGTCGCCGGAATTCCCGGACACCTTCACGTGGATGCTGAAGTCCCGCAGCCACGGCGCGAATCCCGCCGTCACGAGCGCCGCGCAGCCCGCGAGCCCGAGGAACGCCCGCCCGCGCCGCCCCGGCCCGCGCCGCCAGGCGACGACCGCGAAGAACAGCCCGTGCCACAGCAGCACGAAGCCGTAGTGGTACAGCGTGTACAGCCCGAGCGTCGAGCACACGACGAACGCGATCCACCACCGGCTCCGCGGCGCGCCCGCCGGCCGCTCCCGCGCCATCTCGAGCACGGCGAGCGTCGACCACACCGCGAGGAACAGCGCGAGGTGATACGGCCGCGCGAAGTTCGTGATGCTCACGATCCACGGACAGGTCGCGAAGATCGCCGCGGTCCACAACGGACCGCCCGCCTCCGGCACGACCCGCCGCGCGATGAGCGCCATGGCGAGGATGCCCAGCGCCGCGAGCACGTAGGCCGGGATGCGCAGCACGAGCTTGTGCGTGCCGAACGCCTTCGTCCACAGGTGCAGCAGCGCGTAGTAGCCCGGCGGGTGGAACATCCGGTAGCCGGGGACGTGCACCGACTTCACCGCGTCCACGAGGTCGTAGTCCGAGCGGCCCTCGAGCGTGTCGTAGAGCGACGTGACGGGCACGGGCTGCTCGGGCCACGCGTCGACGAACATGTCGCGCAGCACCATGCCGACGGCGAGGTCGAAGGTCGTGCCCTCGTCGTGCCGCCACTCCCAGCTCGCGCCGCGCGCGACGACGCGCAGCAGACCCAGCGCGACGACGAGCCACACGCCCCGCGGCAGGGG
>JAUIEF010000308.1 GCA_030428785.1 bacterium | reverse complement strand
GCTCGCCGCGCACGACATCCGCGAGACCTTCGCGCGCATGGCCATGAACGACGAGGAGACCGTCGCGCTCATCGCCGGCGGCCACACGCTCGGCAAGGTGCACGGCGCCGCGACCCCCCAGGGTCACGTCGGTCCCGAGCCCGAGGCGGCCCCGCTCGAGGAGCAGGGCCTCGGCTGGAAGAACAGCTACGGAACGGGCAAGGGCGCCGACACGATCACGAGCGGCCTCGAGGGCGCCTGGACCGCCACGCCGACCGCCTGGTCGCACAGCTACCTCGGCAACCTCTTCCGCTACGAGTGGGAGCTCACGAAGAGCCCCGCCGGCGCGCACCAGTGGACGCCCGTCGACGGCCCGGAGAACGTGCCGGACGCGCACCTCGCCGACACGTACCACAAGCCGGTCATGCTCACGACGGACCTCTCGCTGCGCTTCGACCCGATCTACGGTCCGATCTCGAAGCGCTTCTACGAGAACCCGGACGAGTTCAACGCGGCCTTCGCGCGCGCCTGGTACAAGCTCACGCACCGCGACATGGGCCCCGCCGACCGTCTCGTCGGGGGCGAGGTCGCCCCGCCGCAGCTCTGGCAGGACCCGATCCCCGCAGTCGACCACGCGCTCGTCGGCGCGGCGGACATCGAGGCGCTCAAGGGCGAGATCCTCGCGTCCGGCCTGACCGTCCCGCAGCTCGTCTCGACCGCGTGGGCCTCCGCGTCCACCTACCGTGACAGCGACAAGCGCGGCGGCGCGAACGGCGCGCGTCTGCGGCTCGCTCCGCAGAAGGACTGGCCCGTCAACGAGCCGGCGGAGCTCGCGCAGGCGCTCGGCACGCTCGAGTCGATCCAGAAGCGCTTCAACGACGCGCAGGCCGGCGACACGCGGGTGTCCCTCGCGGACCTCATCGTGCTCGGCGGCTGCGCGGCGATCGAGAAGGCCGCCGCGGACGCCGGCCACGACGTGACCGTGCCGTTCCGGCCGGGGCGCGCGGACACGACCGCGGAGCTCACCGACGCCGACTCGTTCGCGGTGCTCGAGCCCCGCGCGGACGGCTTCCGCAACTACGTCGCGAAGGGCTACGGCCGTCGCCCCGAGGAGGCCCTGGTCGACAAGGCCAACCTGCTCACGCTCGGCGCGCCGGAGATGACCGTCCTCGTCGGCGGCCTCCGCGTCCTGGGCGCCAACCACGGCGGCTCGGAGCACGGCGTGTTCACGGAGCGGCCCGGCGTGCTCACGAACGACTTCTTCGTGAACCTGCTCGACATGGGCACGGCCTGGGAGAAGACGGACGGCGGCTACGTGGGTCGTGACCGCGCGAGCGGCGAGACCCGCTGGACGGCCACCTCGGTGGACCTCGTGTTCGGCTCGCACTCGCAGCTCCGCGCCCTCGCGGAGGTCTACGCGAGCGACGACGCCGGCCGGAAGTTCGTCGAGGACTTCGTGGCGGCGTGGAACAAGGTCATGGAGCTCGACCGCTTCGACTCCTGAGCCCCGCGCTCCCGCACGAGCCCCCGCGAGGCCGCGCGCCTCGCGGGGGCTCGTTGCGTTGCGGGGCCCGCCCGGCGGCCGCGGCTCCGTCCGTGGCGCGTGCGTGAAGGTCGTTCGCGGCCCGACATCCCGCGACTCGGGATCCCAGAACGACGTTCCCGGGCGGCACACCCCGACCGGTCGGACGCGCGGGAGGCATCGCGCGGCCGGTCGCCGCGACCCGGGGGGAGGCAGACCATGATGAAGCTCAGCATCCGACGTGACGACCAGACCGCGCGACTCACCCTCCGCGGCGACCTCGACGCCCTCGCGAGCGACCCGCTCCGCGAGACCCTCGCCGGCCTCGTCGAGGAGGGCGCGCGCGTCCTCGAGCTCGACATGCTCCGCGTGCGGTACCTCACGAGTACCGGCGTCTCGGTGCTCCTGGGGCTCCGCAAGCGGCTCGCGGCGGTCGACGGCGCGCTCCGGATCGTGAGCGCCTCTCCCGGCGTCCGCTCGACGCTCGACGTCCTCGGCTTCGGGTCGATGCTCGACGTGCCGCTCGCCGAGGTCGCCTGAGCGACGGCCGGCCGCGCGGCGGTCGCACCCGACGTTCCGACGGATCTCGATGCGACCGGCGCCCTCCCTCACTACGCCGAGCAGCCACTCGCTCCGACGACGTCGCGCGCGTTACAACGGGGGTCTCGTGAGGGAGGAACCGCGATGAGACCATCCGAAGAGTTCGAGCGGCTGCGCGACGAACTGCAGCACTGGCGCACGCGCGTCGACGAGCTCCGCGTGCGGGCCCATCTCGGCAGCATGGAGTTCCGGGACAAGCTCGAGGAGACGGGCGACACGCTCGAGCCCGTCGCGCGCTCCGCGGCGCGCCGCCTCGAGCAGCTCGGGCGGAACGGCGCCGAGGAGGTGCGCTCGGTGGTCCGCAGCCTGCGCGCCGGCTGGGACGAGGTTCGGCGCACCCACCGCGAGCTCGCCCGCGACGCCGAGCGGGCCCGACGCCAGGAGGCGGACGCCCGCCGGCACGGCTGACGCCGCCCCGGCGCCCTTCCCGACCCTCGGCGACCCGCCCCGCGGCGCGCCCGTGCGCGCCGCCGGCCCCGCGCGATCGACCGCCGTCCCGGGCTGATAAGCTCTCGCCGTGGCCACGCCTCGACGACCCCGCTCCGGCGCCGCGCCGGCCGACCTGCGGCCCACGAACCGACTCGTCCGTCGATCGGACCTCGGCGCCCTGCTCCTCGCGGCGTGCCTCGCGTGCGCGGAGGACGGGGCGGCGCGGGACGAGCACGGCTCGTCGCCACCCCGCGAGGCGGCGACACCCGCGACGGGCCGCGCGCCGGCCGACCCCGCGGCGCCCGTCACGGGCATCGTGCTCGTGACGCTCGACACGACGCGCGCCGATCGGCTCGGGTACGTCGGGCACGCCGGCGCCTCGACCCCCGTGCTCGACGCGCTCGCCGACGAGGGCGTCGTGTTCCTGCGCGCGCAGACGACGGCGCCGCAGACGCTCCCGTCGCACGCGTCGCTGCTCACGGGTCTCGTGCCGCCGCGGCACGGCGCGCGACACAACGGCACGCACCGGCTGCCGGACGACGTCCCGACGCTCGCCGGCAGGCTCGCCGACGCCGGGTGGGCCACCGCGGCCGTCGTCTCCGCGGTCGTGCTCGACGACCGCTTCGGCCTCGACGCGGGCTTCGCGCACTACGACGACGACCTCTCCGGCGGCGAGGCGCACGTCGGGAGCTACCGCCAGACGGCGGCCGACCGCACGACGGAGCGCGCCCTCGACTGGCTGGGGGACCACGACGGGCGACCCTTCCTGCTGTGGGTGCACTACTTCGACCCGCACCGCCCGTTCACGCCGCCGTCCCGCTTCCGCTTGGCGCGCACGAACGACGTCGTGCCCTGCCGCTCGCGCCCGAGGCCGGCGCCGTGCTCCCAACCCATGCGGCACATCATCCGGTACCCGAAGCCGCCCTTCTCCTCCTCCCAGAAGGCCTCGCC
>JAUIEF010000307.1 GCA_030428785.1 bacterium | reverse complement strand
CGACGCGCTCGGCGTTCGCGTCCCAGGTGTAGCGGCGCTCCTCGAGCGTGCGACGCGAGCCCGCGCCGAGCTCGTCGCGGAGCGCGCGGTCGTTCGCGAGGCGCGCGACGGCGCCGCACATGGCCTGGACGTCGCCGGGCTCGAAGAGCAGCGCGTCGCGGGCGTCGGTGAGCACCTCGCGCAGGTTCGGCTGGTCCGGCGCGACGACGGCCTTGCCGGCCGCCATGTACTCGAAGAGCTTGAGCGGCGAGGCCCAGGCGGTGGCGGCGGGCTGCACGCAGATGTCCATGGAGCGCACGAGCGCCGGGATCTCCTCTCGTGGCACGGCGCCGGTGATGCGCACGCGATCGGCGACGCCGCGCTCGGCGGCGCGCGCCTCGATGGACTCCTGGGCGGGGCCCGTCCCGACGAGCAGCAGCCGGGCGTCGGCGGGGAGCAGCCCGTCGGCGAGCCCGTCGACGAGCGCCTCGATGCCGTGCCACGGACGGAAGAAGCCCGTGAAGCCCACGACGATGTCGTCGCGGTCGGCGGTGTCGTCGAGCGGGTAGAGCGAGACGTCGGCGCCGTTGGGGATGACGCGGATCCGGTCGGCGGGGAGCCCCTTCGCGACGAGCATGTCGGCGAGCACCTGCGTCACGACGAGCAGGCGGTCGGCGGCCTCGAAGACACGACGCTCGCTGGACTCGGCCCAACGCTGGAGCACGAGCGTCTCGTGCGCGCTGCGCTCGGTCGCGAGCGGCGAGTTCACCTCGAGCAGCAGCGGGACGCCGAGGGTCCGCGCGGCGCGGACGCCGGCGGTGTTCGACAGCGCGTGCCGCTCGTAGAGGACGTCGGCGCCGCACGCGCGCCCGGCCTCGACGAGCCGCCCGGACACGAGCGGGCCGTACGCGTGCTCGGCGAGCTCGTAGGTGACGCGCGGCAGGTGGGCGAGCAGCTTGCCGACGGGCCCGCCCTCGGAGCCCATCTCGCCGTCGTCGCCCTTGGAGAGCGCCCACTCCTCGACGTGGTGACCGCGCCGACGCAGCGCCGCGATGAGCTCGCGGATGTGGACGGCCTGGCCGTCGCGCGACTTCGTGCGGTGGTGGTAGAGGATGTTCATGCGGGCACGACCTCCGCGACGACCCGGCGGAACACCTCGTGCATCCCGTCGAGGGTGGGCTCCCAGCCGAAGCGCTCGGCCCACGGGCGGGCGGCGGTCGGCTGGAGATCGTCCATGTGGTCGAGGCCGTGCGCCAGACCGTCGACGCTCGCCTCGACGAGCATGCCGGCGGCGCAGCCGCGCAGGATCTCGGGCGTCCCCCACACGGAGGTCGCGATGATCGGCGTGCCGCACGCGAGCCCCTCGAGGACGACGTTCGGCCAGCCCTCGCGGCTCGACGCGAGCACCTGCACGTCCGCGGCGCGGTAGTACGCCGGGAGGTCGGCGGGCGCCACGGGCCCGACGAAGTCGACGAGGTGCTCGACGGCGTGCTCCTTGGCCACGGCCCGCAGCGGCGCGGGGTCGCCGCCGCCGACGAGCACCAGGCGGTGCGGCTCGGGCGCCTTCGCGAGCGTGCGCGCGAACGCCTCGACGAGGAGGTGCTGACCCTTGCGCTCGACGAGGTGCCCGACGCACACGACGAGGCGCCCGTTGCGGAGCAGCCCGGTCTCCGCGCGCGCAGCGTCCTTGTCGCCGGGCCGGAAGTGGTCGAGGTCGACGCCGTTGCGGAGCGTCGTCACGTGGTCCGGCGGCGCGCCGAGGTCGAGCGCGACGTCGCGGAGCGCGTCCGCCACGCAGATCACGTGGTCCACCCCGTGGAGCATCTCCTCGAGCTGCGGACGCACGGACGGGATCTGCGGGATGAGGTTGAGGTCCGTGCCCCGGCAGGTGAGCACCATGGGCAGGCGTCGGCCGAGCGTCTCCGACAGGAGGTCGCGCAGCTGGAAGGCGGCGACGCCGTCGGGATAGGCGTAGTGCACGTCGAGGACGTCGGGCTCGAGCCGGCGCACGTGGTCGAGCAACGTGCCCCGCACCGAGCGGGCCATGAGCGACGCGCGCCAGCCGTCGCCGAAGCCGGGCGGGCTCGGGAAGCGCGGGTGCGTGACGGGGATGCC
The DNA here is from genome assembly GCA_030428785.1 of bacterium. GTDB lineage: Bacteria > Planctomycetota > B15-G4 > B15-G4 > B15-G4 > JAUIEF01. The sequence goes on along the minus strand of JAUIEF010000307.1, from coordinate 1,416 downwards.
GTCGAGCGTCTCGTGCGCCGCGATCTGCCGGTAGCGCGTCCAGCGCCGCGGGCCGACGGGCGGCGCCATGGGCACCGGCGCGACGACCGCCGCGCTGCCGCCGTGCCGCGCGAGGTACCGCTGGAGCCGCGTCTTCACGAACACCCCGTGGTGCGGCTCGAGCCGGTTGGGGTAGAGCGTGCTGAAGACGAGGAGCTTCACGACGTCACCGTCGGGACCGCGTGTCTCTGGAAGGCGTCGAGGACCACGAAGAACCAGACCTCCGCCGTGCGGTCGACGCGACCGGACAGGTGGTCGTTCACCGTGCGGGTGACCTCGTCGAAGTCGAGCAGTTCGAAGACCGGGCCCGTCGGGTCGGCGAGGATCTCGCCGAGCACGGGCGCGAGCGGCCCCGCGAGCCAGTCGCCGACGGGCAGGTGGAAGCCCTGCTTCGGCCGGTCGAGGACGCTGTCGGGCACGCGGCCGCGGAGCGCGCGCCGGAAGAGGCGCTTGCCCTCGCCGTCCACGAGCTTCGCGTCGGTCGGGAGGCCGGCGGCGTACTCGACGAAGTCCGTGTCGAGCAGCGGCACGCGCACCTCGAGGCTGTGCGCCATCGACATGCGGTCGACCTTCACGAGGATGTCGTCCGTGAGCCAGGTCGAGAAGTCCATGGCGAGCACGCGGCTCAGCGGGTCGTAGTCCTCGACGCGACGCGCGTGGTGCTCGACGCTCGCGCGGAGCGGCTCGTGCGGCTGGAGCTCGGGACGGATGAGCTCGCGGGCGCGCTTCTCGGTGATGCGCGACAGGCTGCGCAGCCAGCCGTCGAGCCAGTCGTCGCCGAGGTTCTCGAGCAGCGTGCCGGCGCGCAGCGGGCGCGGGACCCAGCGGCCGCGCGGCCAGGCGCGGCCGAGCGGGCCGAGGCCGAGACGCCGCAGCGGGTCGGGCAGCGACGCGCGGATCCGCTCCTCGAACACGTCGTAGCGCGTCCGGCGATAGCCCGCGAAGTTCTCGTCGCCGCCGTCGCCGGAGAGCGCGACGATGACGTGCCGACGGGCCGCCTCGCACACGAGCCAGGTCGGCGCGGCCGACGTGTCGGCGAAGGGCGCCTCGAGGTGCCAGGCCAGGCGCGGCACGAGGTCGACGATGTCGCTCTCGGCCTCCTCCTCGTGGAGGCGCACGCCGAGGCGCGTCGCGACGTCGCGCGCGAACGGCCGCTCGTCCATGCCCTCGGAGACGACGCCGACGCTCACGGCGTCGACGCGGTCGCTCACCACCTGCGTCATCGCGGTCACGACCGCCGACGAGTCGATGCCGCCGGAGAGGAACGCGCCGAGGGGCACCTCGCTCATGAGGTGGCTCCCCACCGCGCGCGTCACCTGCTCCCAGCACGCGTCCGGGTCGTCGGGCGAGGTGCCCGGCTCGAAGACGAGCTCGTGG
>JAUIEF010000078.1 GCA_030428785.1 bacterium | reverse complement strand
CCCCCGGGCGCCGTCGGGGCCCGGCATGTCGGGCGAGCGCACGCGCGTCCGGTCCCAGTTCCACAGGACCACCTGCGTGCGCCGCCACAGGTAGGGGTTGGGCACGACGAGCACGTGGACGAGCCGCGTGAACGGGAAGAACCCGATGAGCAGCCACGCGTTGACGACGTGCACCTTCACGAGGACGGGCAGGGCGGCGACGTACCCGAGCTCCGGCTCGAGGCGCACGAGCGACCAGAACCACGGGGTGAGCGACGTGGCGAACCACGAGCTCCCCCACCCGTGCAGCAGCGCGACGCCGATGCCCGTGACCACCTGGACGCCCAGCAGCGCGTAGACGATCCAGTCGCTCACCGTGGTGACCGTCCGCGCCTTGCTGACCTGCAGGCGGCGCAGCACGATGTTGGCCAGCCCGACCAGCGTGATGATCGCCATGGCCAGGCCGGTCGCCTCCGTGACGAAGAGCCGCAGCGGCGCCGCGTTCCAGGCGAGGATCACGTCGGGCACGAGCAGCCCGGCCAGGTGCAGGAAGAGCACGAACAGGACGCCGTAGTGGAACGGCACCGAGCCCCAGAAGTGCAGGCGGTTCTCGAGGAACTGCGAGCTGAGGCTGCTGTACGTGAACGTGCGCTGGCGGTAGCGCTGGATGGTCATGACGAGGAACAGCCCCGTCGCGACGTAGGGCAGGATGCCGAACAGCAGGACGTCACTCACGGGGGACCTCCTCTCCGGGTGCCGCGGGGTCGATCGGTCCGCATGCGAGGTGCACGCCGCCCGGGACCTGCGCGGGACCGGCGGTCTCGGCGCGCCCGTCCGCGGCGCCCGGCGGCGGCGGCGGCCAGACCGACGGGATCCAGCTGCCTGCGGGCGCCCGCGGCGCGCGCTCGTGCATCGCGAGCACGTGCGCGACGGCGGCGAGCACCGCCGCCCAGGGGTTCTCCTGCTCGACGAGCGCGTCGTGGATCTTCGCGACGGCGGGCGCCACCGAGTCGTGCGCGAGGTCGCCGGCCCAGCCGGCCTCGGCGCGCCCCAGCAGCGGCAGCAGGTGGCTCAGGTGGTCGGGGAGCTCGCCGTTCTCCTCCACGCCGGCCTCGCGCAGCCGGCGGCGCATGCGGACCATGAAGGTGCCGCGCGTGTAGTTCTCGCCGAAGGTGTGCCAGCCCACCTCGAGGGCGCGGTCCGCGGAGTTGTCGAAGGTGCGCGTGTACGCCTCCTCCAGGGCGCCGAGGGACTGGGAGCGGACCCACCCCAGGAACGGCGCGAGCGCGTCGCCGGCCGTCGGGCACGCGGCGCGCAGCGTGCGGGCCGCCTGCTCGGCGTCCTCGACCGTGCGCTCGCACGGGTAGCGGAGCAAGGCGGCGAGCGCGTCGTGGGTCGCGGAGTCGGGTCGCATCACTGCCCCCTCGCCGGCGCCGCCCGGAAGCCGAAGCCGGTCGACTGCTTGAAGGAGAGCGGGTCGTCCAGCACCTCGACGGCCATCTCGCGCTGGGCGGGCGGGACGACGCACCGCTCGTCCATGCTCGCCAGGGCGGTGAGCCGGTAGATCGCGTCCGCCTCCTCCGGGGAGCACTCGGCCTCGGTGAGCGCGCGTCGCGCGGTCTCCTCGTCGACGTCGCCGACCGTGACATGGCGACGCCAGAGCCGCACGGCATACTGCTTGCGGAGCGCGGCGCGGACCTTGCCCTCGTTGCCGGCGGCGAACAGCCGCGCCAGGTACCTGATGGGGACGCGCGCCCTCTCGATGTCCGAGAAGAGATCCTCCGTCTCGTTGCGCACCGGGCCCGCGTCCTTGTTTGCGATCACCGGCATGAGCGGCGGCACGTAGAACAGCATCGGGAAGGTGCGGAACTCGACGTGCAGCGGGAGCGCGAGCTTCCACTCCTTGACGAAGCGATACACCGGGGAGAGCTGCGCCGACTCGATGATGCTGTCGGGGACGCCGTTCGCCTTCGCCGCCTCGACGACCGCCGGGTCGTGCGGGTCGAGGATCATCTCGCGCTGCGCGTCCACCAGCTCGAGGTCCGGCCGGCTCGCGCACTCGACGAGCTTGTCCGCGTCGTAGAGCACGTTGCCCAGGTACCGGATGCGGCCGACGCAGCTGTGGAAGCACGCCGGCGCCTGGCCCGACTCGAGGCGCGGGAAGCAGAGGATGCACTTCTCGCTCTTGCCTGTGGACCAGTTGTAGTAGGTCTTCTTGTACGGGCAGGCCGACACGCAGCTGCGCCAGGCGCGGCAGCGCTCCTGGTTGAGGAGCACGACGCCGTCCTCACCGCGCTTGTACAGCGCGCCCGACGGGCAGCTCGCGACGCAGCTCGGGTTGAGGCAGTGGTTGCAGATGCGCGGCAGGTAGAAGAACGCCATGCGCTCGATCTCGAACATCTGCTGCCGCAGCTCGGGCGTCAGCTCGTCGAGGTTCGGGTCGTTCTCCGCGTAGACCGGCGAGCCGCCGAGGTCGTCGTCCCAGTTGGGGCCGGCCTCGATGTCGATGGGCTCGCCCGTGACCATCGAGACCGGGCGCGCCGTCGGCTGGTCGTCGCCTTCGGGCGCGTTGAACAGCTCGTCGTACTTGTACGTCCACGGCTCGTAGTAGTCGTCCATGGCCGGCATGGACGGGTTGTGGAAGATGTTCGGGATGATGCGGCCGCGGCCCGTGCTCTTCAGGCGCAGCTTCCCGTCGTGGAGCTCCCACCCTCCCTTGTAGTGCTCCTGGTCCTCCCACTTCGTCGGGTAGCCGGTGCCCGGCTTCGTCTCGACGTTGTTCCACCACATGTATTCGGTGCCCTTGCGGTCGGTCCAGATGTTCTTGCAGGCGATGCTGCAGGTGTGGCACCCGATGCACTTGTCGAGGTGGAAGACGAGGGCCGTTTGCGAGCGGACGTCCATGACGTGATCTCCTCGTCGACGGTCACCACACGAGCTCGGGGCACTTGCGCACGAGGATGTGCGTGTCCCGGTTGCAGCCCGTGGGGCCCCAGTAGTTGAAGTGGTAGGTGAACTGCGCGTAGCCGCCGACCATGAGGTTCGGCTTGAGCCGCGTGCGCGTGAGGCTGTTGTGACCGCCGGCCCTGCGGTGCTTGCGCAGCGGGCTCTTGGGGACGGAGTACGTCCGCTCGGGCGAGTGGTAGATGATGCAGATCCCGCGCGGGATCCTGGCGCTCACGGCGGCACGCGTGACGACGACACCGTGGTCGTTGTGCACCTCGACCCAGTCGTTGTCCTCGACGTCGATGGAGTCGGCGTCCTTGTCGTTGATCCAGAAGGGCTCGACCCCGCGTGAGAGCGTGCTCATGCGGTGGTTGTCGCTGTACGTCGAGTGCATGTGCCACTTGCCGTGCGGCGTCAGGTAGTTCAGCTGCAGCGTCTTCCCGTCGCCCTCGCTGAACACGAGGTCGGCGTACGCCTCGGGGCGCGGCTTGGGCTTGTAGGTCGGCAGGTGCTCGCCGAACTGCAGGTAGCCCTCGTGGTCCAGGTAGAAGTGCTGCCGCCCGGTGAGCGTGCGCCAGGGCACGAGCCGCTCGCGGTTGTAGGTGAAGGGCGCGTACGTGCGGCCGTCCTCGATGAGGCCCGACCACATGGGGCTGTTGATGAGCCGCCGCGGCTGGCTCTGCAGGTCGCGGTAGCTCATGCGCACGCCGCGGTTCTTCTCCGCGAGGTCGGCCAGCACGAGCCCCGTCTTCTCCTCCATGCCCTTGTACGAGCGCCAGGCGAGCTCGCCGTTCGTCACCGTGCCCAGCGCGAGGATCGCGTCGCAGACCTCGGTCGCGTGCTTCAGCGACGGGTAGCGCTCACCGCCCCACTCCTGCGCGCGCCCGTCCTCGAGGAGCTCGTCGTAGACGTCGTCGACCGGGTAGTGCGTGCCGTGGGCGCCGAGCCCGTTCTCGCGCACGTTCTTCCCGTAGGAGACGAACTGCTCGTACAGGTGCTCGTAGTCGCGCTCGACCACGGCGAAATTGGGCATCGTCTTGCCCGGCACGGCCTCGCACTCTCCGCGCGCCCAGTCCTTGATGCTCGGCTGCGCGATCTCCGCGGGCGTGTCGTGCGCCAGCGGCATCGCGACCACGTCCTTGACCTTGCCGGGCAGGTGCTTCGGCGCCAGCTTCGTGACGGCCTCGGCCACCGAACGGAAGATGTCCCAGTCCGAGCGGCTCTCCCAGCACGGCGGGACGGCCTTGCTCAGCGGGTGGATGAAGCTGTGCATGTCCGTGCTGTTGAGGTCCGCCTTCTCGTACCAGGTGGCGGCGGGCAGCACGATGTCGGAGTAGAGCGCCGACGTGTCCATCCGGAAGTTGAGGTCGACGACCAGGTCCATCTTCCCGGTCGGCGCGTTGCTCACCCAGTCGACCTCCTTCACGAAGTCCTCGGCGAGGTCCTCGCTGATCGTGTTCGTGTGGGTGCCCAGGTAGTGCTTGAGGAAGTACTCGTGCCCCTTGGCGCTGCTCATGAGCGCGTTGCCGCGCCAGATGAACCACACGCGCGGCCAGTTCTCCTCCGCGTCCGGCTTCTCGATCGCGAACTTCAGCTCACGCGACGCGACCTTGTCCCGCACCCAGGCGGCGATCTCGTCGGGAGTCTCCGCGCCGTCGGCCTCGGCCTCCTTGCACAGCGCGAGCGGGCTGCGCTCGAACTGCGGGTAGAACGGGAGCCAGCCGTTGCGGACCGCGCGGACGTTGGCGTCCAGGGTGTGCCCCTCGGCCAGGCTGCCCTCCGGCTGCTCGGCGGGCACCGTGTGGTAGTCGCGGAAGCTGCGCTCGTAGCGCCACTGGTCGGTGTGCACGTAGTGCCAGCTCGGCGCGTTCTGCAGCCGGCTCGGGGCGTACCAGTCCTTGGCGAGCGCGATGGAGCTCCAGCTCTCCATGGGCGCGAGCTTCTCCTGGCCCACGTAGTGCGCGAGCCCGCCGCCGTTCGTCCCCACGCAGCCGCAGAACATGAGCGCGTGGATGGCCGCGCGGTACATCAGGTTGGCGTGGTACCAGTGGTTGATGCCGGCGCCGATGATGACCGTGCACTTGCCGCCGGTGTGGACCGCGGTCGTCGCCCACTCGCGCGCGAACCGGGTGATCGTCGAGCGGTCGATGCCCGTGTAGCGCTCGGCCCACGCGGGCGTGTAGACGGCGTCGTCGTCGTAGCTCTCCGGGTACTCGCCCGGCAGGCCGCGCGCCACGCCGTACTGGGCCATGAGCAGGTCGTAGGCCGTGGTGACCCACGCCACGCCGTCGGTCGTGTGGACCTTCCGGACGGGGACGCCTCGCAGGACGCTGCCGCCCGCCGCGAAGTCGTCCAGGCGTACCTGGGCCACGTCGTCGTTGCGCCCGAGGAACGTGAGCTCCGCGTCGATCGGGCTGCCGTCCTTGCCGTCCTTCGGCTCGAGGTTCCACTGGCCCTTCCGGTCCTGCCAGCGGTGGCCGCTGCTGCCCATGGGCATCTTGGGACGGTCGTCCCCGCGGTCCCACTGCAGGAACTTCCACTCGCCGTGCTGCTCGTCGGCGTAGCGCTCGAGCCGGCCCGCGCGCAGGAGCTTGCCCGCCTCCCAGTGCCCGTCCTTCTCGTGCAGCTCGACCAGGAACGGCGCGTCGGTGAACGACCGCGTGTAGTCGAGGAAGAACGGCGTCTGCTGCTCGTGGTGGAACTCCTTGAGGATGACGTGGTTCACCGCCATCCACCACGCACCGTCCTGCCCCGCGTTCAGGGCGATCCACTCGTCCGCGTACTTCGCCACCTGGTTGAAGTCGGGCGAGAACACGACCATCTTCGTGCCGTTGGTGCGCGCCTGGCTCGCGAACGGCACGTCCGGCGTGCGCGTCATGTTCAGGTTGCTGCCCATGACGGCGAGGAACTTGGCGTGGTACCAGTCCGCGCTCTCGTTGACGTCCGTCTGCTCGCCCCAGGTCTCCGGCGAGGCGTTGGGCAGGTCGCAGTACCAGTCGTAGAAGCTGAGCGACACGCCGCCGAGCAGCTGCATGAGGCGCGACCCCGCCGCATAGCTCACCATGCTCATGGCGGGGATGGGCGAGAAGCCGGCGACGCGGTCGGGACCGTGCGTCTTGACGGTGTGCACGGTGCTCGCGGCGATGATCTCGAGCGCCGTGTCCCAGCTCGCGCGGCGCAAGCCGCCCTTGCCGCGCGCCCGCTGGTAGCGCTGCCGTCGCGCGGGGTCGCTCTGCAGCCAGGTCCAGGCGTCCACCGGGTCCTCGTGGACGGTGCGCGCCTCGCGCCACAGGTCCAGGAGCGCGCCGCGGATGTACGGGTACTTCACGCGCAGCGGACTGTAGAGGTACCAGCTGTAGCTGATGCCGCGCTGGCACCCGCGCGGCTCATAGGCCGGGATGCTCTTCTCGAGGCGCGGGTAGTCGAGCGCCTGCATCTCCCAGGCGACGATCCCGTCCTTGACGTGGATGTCCCACGAGCAGCTGCCCGTGCAGTTCACGCCGTGCGTGCTGCGCACGACCTTGTCGTGCTGCCAGCGGTTCCGATAGAACTCCTCCCAGCTGCGCGACTGCGGATCGACCGAGTCCTGGATCCACGGGTTGCCGGGGTCGCCGGGCGCGTGGCCGGTGCGACGGGCCAGGAGTCCGCGGCCGTCGCCGCCGGCGTGTCCGTTCGAGCCGTTCTTGCTCACGATCGTGCCTCCAGGGCGCGCCGGGCGACGAGCCGCTTGCGGACCAGGGGTGCGCGCGTCGCCACGTAGCGACCGCGCCAGACGACGTCGAGGAGCACGAGCACGAGCGCGGCCAGGCCGAGCCCGCTCAGCAGGAACGCGAGCGAGCCGTCCTCGGCGACCTCCGCGCCGCTCGCCGCCGTGTCCTCGAGGAAGGCGGTGAGCGCGAGCACCTCCTCGCCGTCGAGCGGCGCGACGCGGTACACGGGCGCCATGACCGCCGACGGGGGAGCGCTCAACCACGCGGCGAGCCCCTTGCGGCCCTCGAGCCGCGCGGAGACCGCCGTCAGGTCGGGTCCCAGCGTCCCGCCGCCGAACCCGCCCGCACCCGCGAGCGTGTGGCAGCTGAAGCAGGCGGGCGCGCCGCTCGCGAAGGACTCCTCGCCGCGGAACAGCCGGCGACCGCGCGCGACGTCCGCCTCGGTGAGCGGCCGGTCCGAGAGCTGCAGTCCGGCGAAGCGGCTCTTCTCGAGCGACGACTCCACCGCGACGACGTCCAGCAGCTTGCCGGCCATCTCCGGCGTCATGCCGACCGGGTCGGGCATGTAGACGCCCCGCGCCTCGCGGAACATCTCCTGCGCGTAGGCGTCACCGCTGTCGATGACCGCCTTGGGGTGGAGGATGAACTCCACGAGCCACTCCCGCGACCGGCGCTCGAGCACGCCCTTCAGGTCGGGTCCCGTGAGCTTGCCGCCGCCGATGGTGTGGCAGCTCTTGCAGTTCAGCTCGAAGGAGGCGTAGGCCTCCTCGCTGGGGACGGGCAGTTGCGCGGACGCGGGCGCCGCGAGGAGCGTCGTCGCGATCGCCGCGAGCAGCGCCGCGAGCCAGGGGGATCCGCCGAGCGTGGGCTGTCGCATCTCCGGTCTCCGTCGACGCGAGCCGACGGAGCAACCGGCGTGCCGAAGCGCGGAGGGCGCGGAACCGCGCTCCTGGAGGCGATCCGGGAGCGCGCCGAGGGAGGATGCCAACGCGTGTTGGCGGCAGGCGCCTCCGGCCGTTGGCGAAGCGCGAGGCCGACTCCTCTCATGGCGACTCGTTCCGCTAGTCTCCGGACCGCCAGCGGACGCCCCGGATCACCATGCAGACCCTGCTCTACAAGTACTTGCCGCCCGAGCGGATCGATGTGCTCCGAGATGGCAGGATTCGATTCACCCCTCCTGCAGCGCTCAACGATCCTCTCGAGTGCACACCCACCTTCGACCTCTCGAGGCCGATCGACGCTCTTCGGCAAGCCGCCCTCTTCGAGATCGAGCGGATGGGGGCTCAGTTCCTCTCGGAGTGCGGCGACGGTTGTGAGCGGGCCGACGCACGGGTCGTCATCGACGAAGCCAAGCGACAGATCGAGTCCGTCGACAAGGCTGAGCTTGCTCGGCGTCTGATCGAGAGCCTGCGAGAGATCATCTCTCGGCAGGTCGGAGTCCTCTCCCTCTCGAAAGACCCGACGTGCGAACCACTCTGGGCTCACTACGCCGAGGCACACTCGGGCTTCTTGCTGGGCTTGGACTCGAGCAGCGAGTACTTCCGAGTACGAGATGCCCTAGCAGCCCGTGGTGAAAGTGCTTCGAGTGCGAGGGCGTCGCGGCTGCGTCGGATCAAGGCGCCGGACCGGAGGCGAATCCGTGGATTCGTCGAGGATCCGGCAACGCCGAGCCGGCGCAGCCGAGGCGTCCTCGCGCCGAATGACTTTCGCCACGGGCTGCTAGGACGGGAGACCCGTCCCCTGACGGTCTCGTACACCGACATTCCTACGGCGATCCACGTCGACCCATCGGGCCAGATCGAGAGCTCGCAGGACGAGCTGTATCAGCTCTTGATGGCGACGAAGTCCCGAGTCTGGGAGGTCGAACAGGAGGTCCGGATCACGAGGAACTTCTCCGGCGATCATGATCTGGTGGGGGTGGATCTGCTCGGACATCCCATTCGCTTGTTCTACATCGAGAAAAAGGCCATCCGGCAGGTTGTCCTCGGCGCCTCCGCGACCGACGCCCTCGCGAACAAGATCCGATATCAGTTGGATCGACACGACCTTGAGCAAGTCGAGATCATGAGAGCACGAATCGACCGAGGATCGCGCCGGATCACGATCGGCCCACCTCTCCGCCTCTAGCAGTCCGTGGCGGACGTGCTTCGAGTGCGAGGGCGTCTCGGCTGCGTCGGATCAAGGCGCCGGACCGGAGGCGAATCCATGGATTCGTCGAGGATCCGGCAACGCAGAGCCGGCGCGGCCGAGGCGTCCTCGCGCCGAATGACGTCCGCCACGGGCTGCTAGTCCTCGAACGCCGCGCGGTCGATCCCCAGCTGCTTGAGGATCTTCTGGAGCGCCACGCGCGTCATGCCGCAGGCCGCGGCCGCGCGGGAGACGTTGCCGCGGCTGCGCTCGAGCGCGCGCTGCACGAACTCGCGCTGGAAGCGCTCGACGGCGGCCTGCTTGGCCGCGGAGTAGTCGCCCACCTCGGCGCCGTCGGGACCGGTCGCGTTCCGCGGCACGGCCGCCCCGCCCCAGCCCTGGTCGAGCCCCAGGTGGAACGGCAGGATGCGCTCGCCGCAGCACACGACGACGGCGCGCTGCACGGCGTTCTCGAGCTCGCGGACGTTGCCCGGCCAGCGGTGCGCCTCGAGCGCCGCGGCGGCCTCGTGCGAGAGCTCCGGCACGGGCGCCTCCGGACCGAGACACTCGGCGGCCACGCGCTCCAGGAACGCGTGCGCCAACGGCAGCACGTCCCCCGGCCGCTCACGCAGCGGCGGCACCTGCAGCCGCACGACCTGCAGCCGGTAGTACAGGTCCTCGCGGAACGCGCCCTCGCGCACCATCGCCTCGAGGTCGCGGTTCGTCGCCGCGACGAGCCGGAAGTCCACCTGCCGATCGGTGCTCGCCCCGACCGGGCGCACGGTCTTCTCCTGGAGCACGCGCAGCAGCGCGCCCTGGAAGGCGGGCGACATGCTCGCCACCTCGTCGAGGAACACGGTGCCGCCGCCGGCCTCCTCGAAGAGGCCGGCCCGGTCGCGGTCGGCGCCGGTGAACGCGCCGCGTCGGTGCCCGAAGAGCTCCGACTCGAGCAGCGTGTCCGTCATGGCCGCGCAGTTCACCGCGCGGAACGGACGATCGGCGACCGCGCTCGCCGCGTGCACGGCCCGCGCGACGAGCTCCTTGCCCGTGCCGCTCTCGCCCTCGACGAGCACCGGCAACGGCGTCGGCGCCACGCGCGCCACGAGCTCGAGGACGCGACGCGTGCGCGGGTCCTCGGCGACGAAGGCGCAGGTCGTGCCGTCGCGCACCGGCGTCGGCGCGCGCCGCGCGAGGAGCTGCCGACCCAGCCGCCGCACGAGGCCGAGGATCTCCTCGTTGTCGAAGGGCTTGGTGAGGAAGTGCGCCGCGCCGGCCTGCAGGCATTGCACCGCCGTCTGCACCGTCCCGTAGCCCGTGAGGAGCATGACCATGGTCTCGGGGCGGCGCCGCTTGACCTCGCCGAGCAGCTCGACGCCCGACAGGCCGGGCATCATGAGGTCGGTGACGACGAGGTCCGCCTCCTCCTCGTCGAGCCGGCTCAGGGCCGCGGCGCCGGAGTCCGCCTCGCGCGCGACGATGCCGATCGTCGCGAGCAGCTTGCGCAGGCCGAGCCGGATGTCGGCCTCGTCGTCGACGACGAGCACGCGCAGCGCCGCGAGGTCGGCGGCGTCGCCCTCGGCGGCCGCCCCGCCCGCGCGCGACGACGCGGCGCGCGTCGAACCGACCTCTCGCGCGGCGGCGGAGCCCGCGCCCTGTCCGGAGTCCTGCGCGGCCTGCTGCCCGTCGTTCGTCGTCATGCGTCCGCTCCCGTCATGCCGGCGGCCGTCTGCGCGACCGTCCGTCCGCGCAGGGTGACCCGGAAGGTCGTGCCGCGCGACGAGGTCTCCACCACCTCCACGCCGCCGCCGTGCATCTCCGCGATGCGCCGCGCCGTGGGCAGGCCCAGCCCCGTCCCCTCGCCGCGCGACTTCGTCGTGTAGAACGGCCGGAAGATGCGCTCGGGCTCGTCCGCGTCGATGCCGGGACCCGTGTCCGACACGTCGACGAGCAGCCGGTCGCCCTCGCGGCGCGTCGACAAGGTGACGCGGCGCTCGCCGTCGGCGCCCTCCCTCGCGGCGACCACGGGCCCGCGCCCCGGCGCCACGGAGCGACCGGCCACCGCCTGGACGGCGTTGAGCGTGAGGTTCACGAACACCTGCCGAAGCTGGATCTCGTCGCCCGTCACCCAGGCCGGGCCGTCGCACGGCCGCAGCCGGACCTGCACGCCGGCGCGCTCGCTGATCGGGTGCAGGAAGCGGACGACGTCGGCGAGCACGTCGTGCACGTCCAGCGGTCCGACCTCCGGGGTCGCCCCCGTGGCGTAGTCGAGCAGCTCGCGCACCGCGTGCTTGGCGGTCTCGATGTTCCGGCCGATGACCTCCGTGTTCTCGCGCAGCGCGGAGTCCGCCGGCAACTCCGCCGCCAGCATCTGGTTGAACATGCTGATCGACGCGAGCGGGTTGTTGATCTCGTGCGCGACGACCGCCGCGACCTCGCCCAGCACGGCCAGGCGCTCGTTGTGGATCTCGCGCTCGTCCTGCCGGATACGGTCCGTGACCTCGCGCGCGACGAGCACGCGCCCGCGTCCGCCGGCGCCGTCCGGCGCGAGCGGCGTCGTGTGGACCTCGAAGGTCCGCGCCCCCACGTCGATGGTGCACGAGCGCGGCGGCCTCGCCGTGTCCATGAGGCACGCGAAGCAGTCGTGCCCGGGCGCGTCCGCCAGGCCGTCCCCCGCGTCGGTGCAGAGGTGGTGACCGGTCGCCGCGAGGCCGCGCTCCACGAGGTCCAGCAGGGGCTGCGCCGCGGAGTTCGAGAGCACCGGGCGCCCCCGGGCGTCGAGCACGATGAGGCCGTCGTGCATCGAGGCGATGACCGCCTCCACGCGGTCGCGCTCGGCGCGCAGCTCCGCCTGCCGCTCGCGCAGGTCGGCCGCGGTGTGCTCCAGGCGTCGCGTGCGCTCCCGGATGGCACCCGCCATGTCGTTGAACGTGCGGGCCAGCGCGCCGATCTCGTCCTCGGACTCCACGGGCACGGAGCTGTCGAGGTCCCCCTCCCGCAGCCGCTCCGCCGCGCGCGTCATGACCATGAGCGGCCGCACGACGAAGCGCATCGGGAAGAAGAGCAGGAGACCGGAGACGACCGCGAGCACGACGCCCACGCCGAGCAGCCGGCTCTTCAGCCCGGACACGGGCAGGAGCGCGCGCTCGACACCCAGCGAGACCTGCACCCACCAGCCGCTCGACGAGACGGGGAACGAGCGCGCGTAGGTGCCGCGCACCGGCGCGAACTCGGGCGTGGCGCCGGGCCCCCGCACGGGGCCGGTCGATGTGCGCACGCCCTCCGGGAGCACCGACAGCCGCAGCCCGGCGCCGGGCGTGGCGGCGAGCACGTTGCCCGCGCCGTCGTGCAGCCTCAGCTCGGCGTCGAGATCGGGCGGCAGCACGCCGGCGGCGCGCGCCGACACGGCCTCGCGCACCCACGCGTCCACCTCGACGAGCACGTGGAGGTGCCCGACGTCCCGCGTGCCGTCGAGGTGCCGCACGGGCGTCGTGATGCGGAGGGCGGGTCGCTCGCGCGAGCCGGCCAGGAGCCCGCCGGCCCACGTGGTGTCCGGCACCTCGTCCGGCGCGGGCAGCTCCAGGCGACGCCGCTCGTCCTCGTGGACCGTCACGAGCAGCGCGCCGTGCGCACCGGTCACGGAGAGGTTCCCGAACGCCTCGACGAGCGGCAGCTTGTTCTGCTCGAGGTGCCGTCGCAGCTCGTCACGGAGCGCCGCGGCATCCGGCGGCGCGCCCTGCAGCCGCGTCGCGTGGTCCCGGATGTAGCCGTCCGACGCGAAGTCCTCGAGCCGACGCTCGAGCAGTCGCAGCGAGCTCCCGAGCAGCGTGGCGTGCACCCGGCACTGGCTGTCGAGGCGCGCGAGGATCTCCTCCTCCATCGCCGACTCGGTCCAGATCGAGACGAGGGAGCCGCCCAGTCCGTACGCCAGCAGGCACAGGCTGACGAACAGCATCGCCAGCTTCACGCGCACGGAGACGCGGGCCAGGGGATCGAGCACCGGAAGGAGGCCTCCTGGTGGAACACCGCCGGGGGGCCATTCTAGGCGTCCTTCGCGCCCCGCGGCCTGCGCAGGAGTGCGTAGGCCGGATCACGCGGCGCGCCGGACCGCGCCTCGGGTGCCGTCACCCCCGGAGCGGTCGGGTCAGCGCCGCACCTCATAGGCCACGAAGTCGGCGTTCCTCCAGACCTCCTCGAAGCGGTCCGGGAAGCGGCTCACGAACCGCTCGAGGAAGCCCACGTCCGAGTGGTTGAGCATCCGGAAGAGGTTGCTCGGCGCGACGGGCGTGTGCTTGAGCAGGAAGACCCGCGCGTCGACGGCCTCGAAGTGCCGCCAGAGCTCCTCGTCCGGCAGCTCGCCGAAGGCGTAGAGCTCCGGGTAGCAGAGGCTCGGGCGCCCCGTCGCGAGCGTGAGCGCGCGCGACTTCTTGAAGACGACGACCTCGTCGGCGTCCGTGTTCCGGTCGACCCAGTCGAAGGCCTCGACCGTCGAGGGCGCCGTGAGGCCGTCCTCGAGCGGGCCGTAGTCGAGGTGCGCGTACGCGCCCGCGTAGGTCGCGACGACGAGCGCCGCGGTGACGCCGACGAGGCGCGCGCTCGGCTTGGGCGCGAGGTTGCCGAGCACCCGCGCGCCCGTGAACAGGCAGAGCAGGATGACCGGCAGCACCGGGAGCTGGTAGCGCATCCAGGCCGAGTCCGTGGGCAGCACGAGGATCATGCCCGTGTAGAGCACGGTGAAGACCTCGACCACCGTCGGGCGACGGAGCCGCGCGAGGAAGCCGACCGCCGCGACCGCCGCCGCGAGCATCGCGACCGCGCGCTGCGCGAGACCCGACACGCCGTTGGACCAGAGCCGCTCGTAGTTCCAGGCGAGCTGCTCGAGATTGAAGGTGATCGTCGCGAACTCCCACTCGCGGGCGGCCTTGTCGAGGTAGCCGCCCTCCACCGCCGCGAACGCCGCGCGCTGCGCGAGGACGCACGCGCCGGCGACGCCGAGCACGACCCACGTCGTGCGCCGGATGCGACGCGTGCGCAGCAGGTCCGTGGCCACGAGCGTCGGCGGCAGCACGATCGCCGCCGTGCGCGTCGCGTACGCCGCCGCGAGCACGAGCCCGCAGAGCAGGGCGCGGCCCCACGGCCGCCGTCCCTCGCGCTCCGCCTCGTCGAGCCCCTGGACCTGCGCCAGCCAGACGTAGAGCAGGAACAGGAAGAGCATCTCGCTGCGCACGAGCTCGCGGAACGCGAACACGTACGGCGACAGCGCGTACGCGGCGACGGCGAGGAGGAGCACGGCGCCGCCGCTCGTCCGCCGGAACGCGGCCCACACGGCGAGCACGGAGAGCGCCGTGAAGAGCGCGACCATGCGCTTCAGCGAGAGGATGTCGAGGCCGTACGGGCGCGACGGGTCGTCGCCGAGCACGGGCGGCCGGTCACCCGGCGCGACCCGCGCCGCGGGAGCGCGTCCCCCGTCGAGCGGCAGGCCGTCCGCCGCGCGGGCGCGCGCCGGGTCGCCGTCCGTGCCGCCCGTCGTCGCGCGGTCGACGAGGCCGACGAGCACCGAGAACGCGGGCGGGAACGCCGTCCGCTGGTGGCTCGACCCGAGCTCCGGGTCGTGCACCGAGTCGATGTCGCCGTACGGGCGCCCCTCGAGCAGGTTGCGCCCGTGGACCAGGTAGGCCGTGAAGTCGTCCATGCCCCACCACGGGTGGCCGGGCCGGACCGTCGCGGCATGGAGCGCGAACACGAGGGCGCACAGGGCGAGGACGACCGCCATGCCCGGGCGGCCTCCCTGGTTCCATGTCTCCGCGACCATCCCCCCCATGATCGGTCCGCGACGCGGGGAGCTTCAATGAAAGGTCTCCCTGTCGACGGCGCGACACACGACCCGGCGGTCGGCCGGCACGGCGCCGCCTCGGCCCCCGGCACGCAGGCCGTCCCGGCGCCCGGCGCGCGGCCCCGGCTCAGCCCCCGGCGCCCAGCCCCTCCTCGCCGGCCGGGCCCTCCGCCCGCAGCGCCGCGATGCGCTCGTCCGCGATCTCCCCCGCGACCTCGTGCGACGAGCGCTTCTCGGTCGTCGCGCGCAGGCAGACCTGCTCCGCGAGGGGGCCGATCGCCACCATGGGCTCGGGGATCCGGTCGAGCTCGCCCAGCGCCGTCGAGGCGCCGACGACCGTGGCGCCGGCGTTCGAGATGACGTCCGGCACATAGAGGATGCCGCGGTCGTGGAGGCGCGCGACGTCCGCCTCCGTCGCGAGCGGGTTGTTCGCGCCGCCGCAGACCACGCGGCAGCGCAGCCGCGGGATCGTGCGCTCGTCGAGGACGCCGCCCACCGCGCAGGGCGCGAAGACGTCGCACTCGACGTCGTAGATCGCGTCCGGATCGACGCGCTCGAAGTCGTCGAACGGCCGGACGTCGCTCGCCACGACGTGCACGCCCGAGTCCTCGAGCATCTCCGCGAGCGGCCGGCCCACCGCGCCGAGCCCCTGCACCGCGACGCGCTCGAGCCGGCCCGCGACGCGACGCATCGCGTGGAGCACGCCCTGCGCCGTCGCCGCCGACATCCCCGAGCACGCGACGTACTGCGTGGCCGAGCGGAGCGCCTCGTCGTCCGCCTTCGTGAAGCCGAGGTCCGGACCGCAGCAGTAGCGCCCGGCGAGCCCCTCGATGAACGCGCCCAGGCGGCGCACGACCGCCGCGCGGTCGACCTCCGGCCCCGGCGCCATGACGACCGACTTGCCGCCGCCCCCGCGGATGCCCGCGAGCACGACCTTGCGGCTCATGGCGCGGCTCAACGCGAGCACGTCGTCCAGCGCCGCCCGCTCGTCCGGGTACTCCCGGATGCGGATGCCGCCGAACGCGCGCCCCGCGAGCACCGCGTGCAGCGCGACGAAGCCGACGGTCCCGCCGAGGTCCAGCTTCCAGACCTCGTCGTACCCGTCGACGGAGAGCTTCTCGACACCGTCCATGGAGACCGCTCCTCGTGCCGCGGACCACGATGCCGCCCGCGCGCGGCGGCCGCAAGGGTCGCGCGTGGACCGCCCCCCTCCGCCCGGCTACGTTGAGGCGATGCCCGCCCGACGCCGCGCCCCGCCCGCCCCGCACCGCGCACGCCCCCCGCGAGCGAACGCCTCGTGACGACGACGGACGCCGACTCCGGGCGCGGGAGCGGGCGGCGCCGCCGACCCCGCCGCCGACGCGTCGGCCTCGTGCTCCTGCTGCTCGCGGGGACGCTCCTCTCCGTCGAGCTCGTGCTCCACGTCAAGCCGACGCTCCTGCCGTCGTGGTACCGCGAGCAGTTCCCCGTGCTCGGCGTCGAGTTCCTGCGGCCCGGCATCCTCGCGGAGACCCCCATCAAGGGCTACCCCGTCCCCGGCCCGCAGCGACCGTACACCGGCCCGCCGCCCGCCGGACTCATCGCGCCGACACCGCTCGTCGACCCCGCCGCCAACCCCGACGCGCACCGCTACCCGCGCGTCGTCATGCCCATCGACGAGAAGGGCTTCCCCAACGCCCGCGTTCCCGAGCGCGCCGACGTCCTCTTCGTGGGCGACTCCTTCGCGTTCGGCGCGGGCGTCGCCGACCCGCCCGCGCTCCAGGCCCTCGTCGCTCGCGCCGGCGACTGGACCGTCTACAACGTCGGCATCCCCGGCATCGGGCCGATCCGCGAGCGCTGGCTCATGGAGCACCACGGCCTCCCGCTGCGCCCGCGCGCCGTCGTCTGGTTCTTCTTCGGCGGCAACGACCTCACCGACGTCGCCAAGACGCGCGCGCGCCTCGCCACCGGCGCGAAGGTCTACACCGACAACCCCGCCTACGAACCCGTGCCGACCTTCCTCCTCGGCGACCTCGCCCGACGCTGGTTCGACGGACTCGGTGCCGACGCGCGCCCCAAGCCGCGCATGACCCGCGGCGTCCGCCTCGGCCACGGCCCCGACGCCGACGTCGACGTCTGGTTCTCGCCGCTCTACATCCGCCTCCTGCTCCTCGACAAGGCGAGCTGGCGCAAGAACGAGGGGCTCGAGCCCGCGCTCGACGAACTGCGCGCCGCGAAGGCACGCCTCGACGCCGAGGGCGTCCCCATGCTCCTCGTCTACCTGCCGAGCAAGCCCGAGGTCATGCTCCCCTCCGTCGCCGACCAGCTCGACGTCGTCTGGGACATGGTCACGCTCAACCTCGTCGAGACGCCCATCACCCAGCAGCAGTTCGAGGACGCGATCCTCCGGAACCTCGACGCCCTGCGCGAGATCATGGAGGGCTTCGCGCGCACGGAGAAGATCCCGTTCCTCGACGCGACACCCTTCCTGCGCGCCGTCACCGAGGAGGGCCGGCTCGCGTACCTCAGCGCGGACACGCACTGGAACGACGTCGGGCAGCAGGCGCTCGCGGGGCCGGTGGTCGAGGCGCTCGAGGGGCTGGGGGTGGGGAAGGGGGCGGGGCGGTAGGGGACTGGGTCCGAGACCGAAGCCGAACCCGAACCCGAAGCCGAACCCGAATCCGAAGCCGAAGCCGAAGCCGAAGCCGAACCCGAAGCCGAAGCCTCCTCTCGCTTCGCGAGAGTTCGGCGGGGGCTCACTTCGTTCGCCTCCCTCGAGACTCTGCAGGACGCGAGGTCGGTGGTCACCCTGCTGCGTGCGCGACGCACGTGGCGGGACTCCTTTCCTGGAATCGGGCGGGGCCCCAACGGGCGTAACCCCACCCGATTCCAGGAAAGGAGTCCCTCACATGTTCGATGTGCTCGAGATCGCGATCCGCATGGTGGCCTCGCTTCGCTCGCCGTTGGCGACGCTCCAGGTGTGTGATCGCGACATGCACCGCCAGGTCAAGCGGGCTGCCGCTTCGGTGACCCTCAACATCTCCGAAGGTCAGCGTCGAAGCGGGAAGGATCGCCGGCATCACTGGCGTGTCGCCGCCGGGTCTGCGGACGAGGTCCGGACCGCGCTGCGCACCGCTGTCGCGTTGGGTGATCTGCACGCGGACGACCTCGCGAAGTCGTACGCGTTGCTCGACCGCGTGCTCGCCATGCTCTGGAAGCTCACGCACTGACCGAAACCACCCGCCCCGGCGGTCGAACCGCCGGGGCGGTTCCGGTTCCGGCTTCCGGTTCCGGCTTCCGATTCGGTTTCCGGTTCGGCTTCGGCTTCGGCTTCGGCTTCGGCTTCGGCTTCGGCTTCGGCTTCGGCTTCGGCTTCGGCTTCGGAGCCGAGATCCCCCGGAGCCTTCGCCGGACACGAAAAATCCGAGCGCGTGTCCCAGCTCGACCCATCTCCGGCCCGGACCGTGCACCCGGCCCCCAGACCGTCCCCCCCTACCTCACCCGCAACCACGGCTCCCACGGATTCGTGCCCGGGAAGAGCAGCCGCTCCGGCTCCGGCAGCAGCAGCTCCACGAGCTCGCGGCGCACGAGGTAGGCGCACTGGAGCGTCACGTCGGCGACGGCGTGGAGACCGTCGGCGCCGCCCGGTCCCACGACGAGCACGAGGCTGCGGCCGTCGTCCGCGCGCAGGGTGAGCTGCGCGAGCGGGCGGTCGAGGCCGCGCTCCGTGAGCCGCGCCGGGTCGAGGATGTCCTCCCACGGCGCGACCTTGAGGAACGAGAGGTAGCTCACGGAGAGCACGGGCTGCATCGACTGCTCGCCGCCGTCGGGGCTGCGCAGCACCCAGCGGATGCCCGACTGCCCCAGCGCCTGCTCCTCCGGCGTGACCTCGCGCCGCTGCATGACGAGCGCGTAGTCGTCGCCCACTGCGCGGTCGACCTCGACGGCGACGACGGTGCGGCCCTCGCCCGGGAAGGCCGCGGGCACGAGCGCGGGGTCGAGCAGCGGCGCGCCGGACGACGTGCCGGCCGCGACGGGCAGCGGCCCCGCGGCGATCGAGGGCGGCAGACCGTCGGGCACCGTCATCGGCAGGGCCGTGTCGTCGTGCGACGCGCCGCCGTCGAGCAGCGTGCGCGGATCGGTGTCGACCGCCCACATGTCGTCCGAGCCCGGGCGCCGCAGGAAGCACCCGTCGACGGTCGGCCGCGCGTCACCGACCTCGACGACGAGCCGCACGTCCTCGTCCGGGTCGCTCATGAGCGCGGGGCCGTGGAAGGTCACGGTCCACGTGCGGTCCACGTCGAAGCCGTAGTCCGGCGCCTTGGCGCGGTCGTCGCTCAGCACGACGCCCTTCGCGGCGCGGATCGACTCGAGCAGCGCGGACACGTCGGACTCGCGCGCGGGCGCGCGGTGCAGGTCGAGGCAGCGCCACACGCCGTCGACGCGCCCGAAGAGGAAGCTCCGCCCGTCGCCCGACGTGAGCCGCACGGCCGCGACGAGCAGGTCCGCGGACTCCTCGTCGGAGATGAACGACCCGAGCCGCACCCGCGTCGCGCGCTCCGCGGTCTCCGCGCGGTCGAGCGCGCCGTCCGCCGCGAGCAGCCCGGCGGCGGCGCCCGCGAGGAGCAGTCGCACGAGCCACGCCTTCGTCCCGGGGCCGATCACGCCGCCGCCCTCCGCCGCGCGAACGCGCGGAACAGGCCGAGCAGCAGGTACGCCGCCGGCGCGCCGAGCACGACCGTCGCGCGCCAGCGCATGCGCGACTCCTCCGGCAGCCGGCCGAAGCCGCGCGCGACGGGACGCCGACGCAGCACGGACGCGAGCTCCTCGTCGAGCGCCAGCGACGCCGTCGCGTCGAGCAGCAGGTGGTCGCCGCGGAACTCCGGCGCGAGCGTCGCGAGGCGCTCGTCCTTGAACAGCTCGCTGCACGCGAGGAGCACGAGGCGCCCCGGCGCGCGCTCGTCCGTCGGCTCGGTCACGCCGTACGGCCCGAGCTCCTGCCCGGGCGTGCGCGAGAAGGCGCGCGTCGGCCACGGGAAGGTGCCCGTCACGTCCACCGCGAGCGGGAGCGGGCCGCGACGCGACGCCCCGTCGTCCTCCGCGGGCGGCCCGGCGAGCACGTCCTCGGGCAGGAAGCCGCCCGTCCACGCGTACGTCCACGCGTCGGGCGAGGTCGTCATGAGCACGTCGACCTCGAGGCCCAGCTCCGCGACGCGCTCCTCGTCCCAGTCGAGGAAGCTCGCCGCGAGGAACGCCTGGTCGCCGAGCGCGGCGGTCACCGGGCTCTCGCGGTCGAAGCGCGACGCCGCCGCGCGCACGAGGAACGGCAGCGCCGTGCGCATCGTGCGGAAGTCGCGCCGTTCGGTCGCGTTCACCTGGCTCTCGAGGTCGACGGCGAGGCTCTCGCGGTCGAGCAGCACCTCGCGCACGAGCTCGAGGCCGGTCTCGGGCAGGTAGTACGTCTCGAGGTCCGGGTTCTGCGGACGCGGCCAGTACACGAAGTCGAAGTTCGCGCCGCGGAACTGCTGCGGCTGGATGACGAAGTGCTGCGCCGCGAGGAGCACGCGACCGCCGCGATAGAGGAGGCCGGCCGTCGCCTCGATCATGCGCTCCATCGGGCGGCGCGGCTGCAGCCACACGAGCGCGTCGAGGTCGTCGGGCAGCCGGCCGCGCTCGGGGTCGACGTGGCTCACGCGGAAGCCCGCCTGCTCGAGGAGCGCGCGCGCCTGGCTGTACTCGTCCTTGCCCTGCGGCGGGATGAGGCCCTGCTCCTGGTAGTAGCGGTGGCGCTCCGCGGCGGAGAGGCGCGGCGTGTCGGAGGCGAAGGCGACGTGCGGCGCGCGGCCGGTGTGCAGGTTCTGCAGCGCGAGCGCGACGCGGAACTCGGCGGCCTCGTGGCTCGGCGGGTCGGGGAACGCGAGGACGACCTCGCGCTCGCCGGCGACGAGGCGCAGCGCGCTCCACGCCGTGCGCACCTCGGTGACCTCGTCGCGCGTGCTCGTGACGCGGAGCGGCTCGACGCCCGCGGTCGCGAGCGCGTCGCGCGCGGCGTCGTCGAGGTCCTCGGGGCGCACGACGCGCAGCTCGAGGTCGCCGTCGCGGCCGAGCTCGCGGAGCATCGTGAGCAGGCGGTCCGTCGGGCGGCGCAGCTCGGGCGGGAGGCGCGCCGCCTCCGAGACGTACGCCTCGACGACGACCGGGGCGTCCGCGGCCGCGAGCGCCGCGAGCTCGCGCGTGCGCGAATGCAGCTCGTGGCGCCGCGACTCCGTGAGGTCGAGCCGGCCGCCGACGAGCGCCGTCGCCGCACCGAGCACCGCGGCGCCGACGAGGCCGCGCGCGACGACCGGCCGCCACCACCCCGCGCCGGCCGCGCGCCGGACGGGCGGCGCGGCCCGCCCGCGCAGAGCGGCCGCCGCGAGCAGGAGCGCGGGCACGAGCCCGATGCACAGCAGGCGCCACGCCGCGCGCTCGCCCGGCGGCAGCGCGGGCAGCGGCTCGGGCCGCGCGAGCTCGGCGCCCGCGAGCACGAGCCGGTCCGGCGCAGCGAGCGTCGCGAGGAGCACCTGCGCGAGCCGCTCGTGCGCCGTGCCCGCCGCGCCGAAGAGGTCGTCGCGGAACGGGCTCGCCGACGCGAGGCCCACGAGCGAGCCGCGCCACGGGTCCTCGGGCCGCAGGCGGATCGCGAGCGGCTGCTTGGGCGACGGCAGCCCGGCGTCGGGGCGCAACAACGCGAACGGGATGCTCGGGGCGTCGGACTCCTGCACCCACGTGAGCTCGGACGACGTGCCGAGCACCTCCGCGCGCCACCCGCCCGCCGCGAGCGCCTCGCCGTCGGGCAGGAAGGGCGTCGGGAACTCGAAGACCAGGTTCCCGTTGGGCTCGAACGCCATCGAGTGGAAGTCCTGGTTGTTCGCGATGCACGTCACGCGGAAGGGCGCGGCGACACCCGGGTCGCCGAGCACCTGGCAGCGCTCGTCGAACACGAGGCCGCCGAAGACGCGCACGCCGAAGTGGTTCCAGAGCGCGTCGCCGCGGTACGGCGTGCGCTCGACGATCACCGAGAGCAGGCCGTCGACGTCGGCGATGCGTCCCGTGCGGCGGCCGCCCGCGACGACGACGCAGCGCCCGGCGTCGAGCAGCGCGTCGAGCTCGTCGAGCCGCGCGGCGTCGACCGGCGCGGGGTCGAGCAGGAACACGACGTCCGCGTCGCGCGGGAGCGGCGCGTCCGACGCGAGGTCGACGCGCCGGACCTCGCCGCGCGCCCCGAGCCACTCCGTGAAGCCCTCGAAGCCCGGGCCCGCCGCGACCGCGAACACCGGCGCGCGCGGCGCGACGAGCGCGCGGAGCTGCTCGACGACGAGCCCCTGGAGCCGCGGCAGGTGCTCGTCCGTGAGACCCTGGATCATGGCCGGCGGCGCGGGGCCGTAGCTCATCGTGAGGGTCGACCAGATCTCCTGCTCGCTGTACGCGTCGCGCGTCACGTGCCGCACGCGCACCGGCGCGACCTTGCGCCGCGCCGCGTAGGCCGCGAGCTCCGGGTCCGTCGTCGGGTCCACGACCTGGTAGTCGAGCAGGCCGCCCGCCGCCGCCTTCATCGCGTCGAGCAGGTCGGTGACGTCGCGCTCGAGCCGGCGCAGGTGACTCGGCATCTCCTCGCGCGGGCTCACGTAGTAGGTGAGGAACACGCGGTCCTCGAGCCCCGCGAGGAACGTCTCCGTGTCGGGCGTCAGCGCGGCGAGGCGGACGCGCCCCAGCTCGAGGCGCGCGCCGCGCGCGTGGTCGGCGAGCTCCACCGCGGCCCCGACGACCACGCAGCCCAGCACGAGCTCGAGCAGCAGGCCGGCGAGGGTGCGCGCCCTCATGCCCGGTTGCGCTCCAGCGCGACCGCGGTGAGCCAGAGGAACAGCGCGGCCGTCCCGGCGAAGGACACGACGGCCGGCACGCCGACGACGCCGCTCACGAGCGACTCG
The DNA here is from genome assembly GCA_030428785.1 of bacterium. Lineage (GTDB taxonomy): Bacteria > Planctomycetota > B15-G4 > B15-G4 > B15-G4 > JAUIEF01. The sequence continues at coordinate 31 of JAUIEF010000078.1, read as the reverse complement.
TAGTGCGGCATGACGGAGACGTGCTCGTAGA